>JBAXER010000015.1:0-45488 GCA_037140375.1 Actinomycetota bacterium | reverse complement strand
CTCGATGGCCTCGTGGCTGTGCGTTGCGGCGTGCGACCTGCCGTGGCTTGATGTCGACTCGATTGCTGCCCTCCATCGGGCTGCCGCATCGGCCGCGGCCGCCGGACAGAACGCAGCTGAAGTCGACGTGGTCGTTGCCCGAACTGACCGCATTGAGCCGCTGTGCGCGCTGTGGAATCCAAGTTGCCGTGACGCAGTTCAGCAAGCATTCGATTCTGGTGAGCGCTCGTTGCTCGAAGTGTTCAAGATGTTGAACGTGATTGAAGTGCCTGTTCACCCGCTCGCGCTGCGCAACGTCAATACCCCCGAAGACCTGCCGACTAGCTAGCCTGTGGCGCCATGGCAATTTCTGAGATTACTGTCGATCAACTCGCCGAAGAACTCGCTCGCGGAGTGCGCCTTGTCGACGTTCGCGAGATCGACGAATACGAAAGCGGGCATATTCCCGGAGCATTGCTCGTCGTGCTCGGCACAGTCCCAGACAATGTCGAAATCTTCCGTGGCGATGACCCCACGTATGTGGTGTGTAAATCGGGGGGCCGCAGCATGCGCGCCTGCGAGTTTCTTGCCGATCATGGTGTGGAAACCGTCAACGTTGCCGGTGGCACAATGGCATGGATCCAAAGTGGGCGCGACACGGTTGCCGGAGATTCGCCTTCGTGACCTATCAGTGGATTGCCACGCAGAACGAGCTGCTTGATCTCGTCGATGTCTTGATGGCCGAGCCGCGTTACGCGTTCGATACCGAGTTCCATCGTGAGCGCACCTATTACCCAAAGCTTGCGCTCGCTCAGTTCGCGTGGCCTGGCGGAACCGCGCTGGTAGATCCTCTGGCAGTTGATGTCACCGCGTTGCGCCCGCTGCTCGAGAGCGACACGCAATGCGTGCTTCATGCCGCACAACAAGATCTCGATGTGCTCACACATTCGTGTGGTGCAGTTCCGAAACGTCTCTTCGACACTCAACTCGCTGCCGGTTTCATTGGCTACGGAACGCCGTCGTTGGCCAGCCTGCTGCAGGGCGAGCTCAAGGTCACCGTCCCCAAGGGCGATCGCCTCACCGACTGGTTGCGTCGACCGCTGACCGACGATCAAAAGTCGTATGCCGCCAGCGATGTTGCGCACCTGCTTGAGCTGCAAGATCGCATTACCGCTCAACTCGAGCGCACCGGTCGCGTGTCATGGGCTGAGGCCGCATGCGAGGAGCTTCGGGTGAAGCCCGGCAGCGGCACCGACCCCGACGGCGCTTGGTTGCGCCTCAAAGATGTTCGTGTACTCAAGCCGAAGGCGCGCGGCGTTGCCCGCTCGGTTGCTGCATGGCGTGAACGTCGGGCGATGAGCGTCGACTCACCAGTACGCCAGATCCTCCCCGACCTTGCAATTCTTGGCATTGCCCAAAAGCAGCCGCAGTCAGTCGAAGAACTCGCCCATGCGCGCGGCATCGACGAACGTCATTGGCGCGGCAACCTCGGCCGCGAGATCATTGCTGCAGTGATCGAAGGCATGCAGAACGAAGTGCACTTGCCCGCAAACGATGTCGAAGAGCTCGACCGTAATCTGCGCCCAGCCATCACGTTGGTGTCGGCATGGGTCAGCGAACTTGCTCGAAACGAAAAGATCGATACAGCCTTGCTTGGCACCCGCGGCGACATCGTTGCGTTGTTACGCAAAGACCCCGACGCCCGGCTATCGATTGGCTGGCGCGCCGAGTTGTTGGGCGATCAGGTGCAGCGTTTGGTCGATGGCGCTGCCGCGCTCACGTTCGATGGCAAGGGTGGGCTCAGGCTGATCGACGTACCGTCGGTCTGAGATCAACCAGCGCGCACCGAGTCCACCGAATCAATCGCGAGTGACTCGGCGAAGCTTCTTCCAGAGCTGATCAAAGGCCACCGACACGTCGGCTGATCGGGCGCCGTAACTGTGGATCGCCCGTCGCTCGCCAACTGCTTGCGTCACGATGACTCGCAGCGGAATGACGGGCTGCCAGATGGCCTTCTTGCCAACGATGCGAACCAGTTCGTCGTAGCGTCGATCGGCTTCGCCGGAGACGCCAGGAACCTTGTTCACGATGACGCCGGCGAGATCAAGATTGCTGTTGTGGCTGTCCCACACTTCGTCGATGACATCGGCCACTGCAGCAATACCGCGTAAGCCGAGTGCTGATGGCTCTACAACGATGACGGCGTGGCTGGCTGCGGTGAGGCCATTTGTCGTGAGGTTGCCCAAGCTTGGCGGGCAGTCGATCAGGATGGCGTCGTAGCGATCGGCCACCTTCTCGAGCGCGATGCCGAGGCGCTTTGGCTTGCCTTGCTCTCGGGGCTGCAAGCGATTGGAGGCCGGCATGAGATGGATCAGTGGGCTCCAATCGGTTTCGACAATGGCAGAGTCGGGGTCGGCTTTGGCCAACACCTCGGCAGTTGAGATGTCGACCTCGGCTGGATCCACGCCCAGTGCCCATGTGCTCGACGCTTGGGGATCAAGGTCGACCACCAAAACGCTGTGGCCAGCTGCCGCAGCTGCAGAGGCAAGACCGAGGGTGACTGTGGTTTTACCCACGCCACCTTTCTGATTGAGAAGTGCAACGATTCGACCCATGGGCAAATGATGTCATGTCAGCAGCGCGATTACCGCGGCGTGTGCGCCCACCTTGTCCGACAAGTGGGCTCTGGTGGCCGCCTCGCCCGTGGCGCACACCCGCTGCGCGTTGAGTAACTCGGGCACGGTGCAGATTTCGTCACCAAGGTTCAAGGCAACGACAACACGTTGATCACCCAAGGTCCGCGTGTACGCGAGCACGTTGTCGTCGCTGTTGATCATTTCGAAGGCCCCGATGTTGAGCGCTGCGTAGCTGTGTCGTAGCGCCAGCAGTTCGCGGTAGAGGTGCAGAATCGAGCCGGGGTCGGCCTGCAACGTCGCGACGTTTCGAGTTTCGCCTTCGGGGGCAAATGGCAGCCACGGGTTTCGAGCCCACCCGTGGTGTGCTTCAGCAGTCCACGGAAGCGGAGCGCGGCACCCATCGCGCCCGCCCGGATCGAGCTGCGTTGCCGGGTCGACTGCGGCGTCGACGAGTCCGAGCTCTTCGCCTTGATACATAAACGGGGTGCCGGGCAACGTGAGCAACATCACAGCGGCCACGCGAGCGTCGGCTTCGGACCCGCCGTAGCGCTGACGGTGCCGTGGCACATCGTGGTTCGACAGCACCCAGGTGGGCCATGCGTTGCGAGATTCGAGATGGCTCAGCGTGTTGGCGATCTTGTTGCGCAACCCGGCTGCGTTCCACCGAGCCCAAAGGAACGAGAAGTTGAACGACAGATGCAGTTCGTCGCCATCGCCGTAGTACGCGGCCATCGCTGCCTCGTCGAGCAGGTAGACCTCGCCAACGCTGGTTCGTTCGCCTGGGTAACTGTCGAGCACAGCACGAATACCGCGTAACCGTTGGTGCGTAATCGCTACGTCGTTGAACGGCACATGGCTGATGCCGCGCTCGGCGGCCACCGGTGGGTCATCGAGTTCGAGATCCTTTCCGATGAGGTGCACAACGTCCATTCGAAAGCCGTCGACACCGCGATCGAGCCAGAACCGAAGTGTGTCGTGCATCGCAGCTTCGACATCGGGGTTATCCCAATTGAGGTCGGGTTGCTCGCTCAGAAAGCAATGCAGATACCACTGGCCGCGTTGCTCGTCGTAGTCCCAAGCCGATGAACCCTCGCGAAAAGAGCCAAGCCAGTTGTTCGCAGGTTCGTCCCTCCACACATACCAATCGGCCTTCGGGTTAGTGCGATCCGCGCGGCTCTCTTCGAACCATGGGTGTTGTTCGCTGGTGTGGTTGGGTACCCAGTCGAGCATCAGGCGCATACCGCGACGATGACAATCGTCGACGAGTTCGTCCATGTCTGCGAGCGTTCCGAAGGTGGGATCAATGTCGCAATAGTCGCTCACGTCGTAGCCGAAGTCGGCCATCGGCGAACTGAACACTGGCGACAGCCACAACACCTTGATGCCCAGCCATTCGAGATAGTCGAGACGCGAACGTATGCCTTGCAGATCGCCGACACCATCGCCGTTCGCATCAGCAAAGCTGCGCGGATAGATCTGATACACGACTTCGGTCTTCCACCACGGAGCGTTGTTCATACCGGTTCAGCGTAGAGAACGGCGGGTGTATGGTTCGTGGTGGGGCGGGATGGCCCCGCCCGTAATAGGGAGGCATCCCAATGACCAACACTGCAGAACGCAAGTCGGCACCCGAGACGCTGAGTCGTGTTGTGGTGCGATTTGCCGGTGACTCCGGGGACGGCATGCAACTGGTCGGCGACCGGTTCACCTCGGCAAGTGCAATGTTCGGCAACGATCTCTCCACCTTTCCCGACTACCCAGCCGAGATCCGCGCTCCTGCCGGAACGGTGAACGGTGTGTCGAGCTTTCAGGTGCAGATCTCAGATCACGACATCACCACGCCCGGCGATGCGCCAAGTGTGTTGATCGCGATGAACCCTGCAGCGCTCAAGGCCGATCTTGGCCGGCTTGAACAAGGCGGTCTGCTCATCGTGAACCGCGACGCGTTCGGCGAGCGCGACCTCGCCAAAGTTGGCTACGTCACCAATCCGCTCGACGACGACTCGTTGGCCAACTACCGGGTCGTCGAAGTTCCGATGACGTCGCTCACCGTGCAGGCCGCCACCGACCTCGGCGTGAAGCCTCGCGACGCCGAACGGTCGAAGAACTTCTTTGCGCTCGGCATGATCTCGTGGCTGTTTTCTCGGCCGCGTGAATTCACGCTCGACTGGATTGCTGCTCGATTCACTGACGAATTGGTGCGGGCATCAAACGCGGCAGCGTTCAACGCTGGCTACCACTTCGGTGAGACCACCGAGTTGTTCGATCATCCGTTTCAGGTCGAGTCGGCCCACATGCCAGCGGGGGAGTACACCAACATCACCGGCAACGTGGCCCTTGCATGGGGACTCGTTGCGGCCGGACAACTGGCGAAACTGCCGGTGTTTTTGGGTAGCTACCCAATCACGCCGGCCTCCGACATTTTGCACGAGCTCTCGAAGGCCAAGCACTTTGGCGTTCGCACCGTTCAGGCCGAAGACGAGATTGCCGCAGCGGGCATGGCGCTGGGCGCGGCATTCGCCGGGCACCTTGGGGTCACAACAACCAGCGGCCCCGGCCTCGCACTCAAGAGCGAGACCATCAGCCTTGGCGTGTCGCTTGAGCTGCCGATGATCATCGTCGATGTGCAGCGCGGCGGCCCGTCAACCGGATTGCCCACCAAGACAGAGGCCGCCGATTTGAACATCGCGATGTTCGGGCGTCACGGCGAAGCGCCGCTGCCGATCGTTGCGGCATATAGCCCCAGCCATTGCTTTCATGCCGCAATCGAGGCGGCGCGTATTGCCCTGAAGTACCGCACTCCGGTCATCTTGCTGTCCGATGGCTACATTGCGAATGGTTCCGAACCGTGGCTGCTGCCCGATCTTGATGCGTTGCCCGACATCTCGGTGCCGTTTCAGACAGAGATGAACCATGTTGCCCCCGATGGCGTCGACGAGTACTGGCCGTACTTGCGTGACCCTGAGACGCTCGCTCGGCCATGGGCTATTCCGGGTACACCGGGATTGATGCATCGCATCGGAGGTCTCGAAAAGGAGGATGGCAGCGGCGACATCAACTACACGCCTGCAAACCACGACAAGATGACTCATCTCCGTGCGAGCAAAATCGCCGGCATCGCTCACGACATCCCTGCCGCTGAGGTTGTCGGCGATGCCGATGCCGCCGTGTGCATTCTTGGTTGGGGATCTACGTGGGCGGCGATCTTTGCGGCGGTGCAACGCATCCGATCTCGCGGCGAGAAAGTCGCGTGGGTGCACCTCACCAACATCAATCCATTGCCGGCCAACTTGGGCGAGCTGTTGCGGGGCTTCGACACAGTGATTGTTCCCGAGCTGAACCTGGGTCAGTTGTGTCGCATTGTGCGCTCCGAGTACCTCATTGATGCCCAATCGGTGAGCAAGGTGCAGGGCTTGCCGTTCACCTCCGCCGAGCTCGAGCATGCCGTTGCAAGCGCAGCCAAAGGAGTAGTGCAATGACAGACACAGTTGTCTCGGTGACCACCAAGAAGGATTGGTCGACCGATCAAGAGGTGCGCTGGTGCCCAGGATGCGGCGACTACGGAATCTTGCTTGCCGTGCAGACGCTGATGCCAGAACTCGGCCTGAAGCCTGAGAACACGGTGTTCGTGTCAGGTATCGGATGCTCAAGCCGGTTCCCGTACTACATGAACACGTACGGAATTCACGGAATCCACGGTCGGGCGCCAGCCATTGCCACGGGTATTGCTGTTGCTCGCCCCGACCTCGACGTATGGGTGGTGACGGGCGATGGCGATGCGTTGTCTATCGGTGGCAATCACTTGATACATGCGCTTCGGCGCAATGTGAACCTCACGATCTTGTTGTTCAACAACCGCATCTACGGCTTAACCAAGGGGCAGTATTCGCCCACCTCAGAATTGGGCAAGGTGACCAAGTCGACACCGATGGGGTCTATCGACCATCCGTTCAGCCCGCTAGCGCTGGCGCTCGGTGCCGAAGCCGGTTTTGTGGCTCGAACTCACGACCTCGATCGCAAGCACATGATGGAGACACTGCGCGCCGCGCACGCCCACCGAGGCACATCGTTTGTTGAGATTCTGCAGAACTGCAACGTCTTCAACGAAGGCGCCTACGACGAAGTCACTGGCCGCAAAGCACGCGGCGAGATGATGATCGACCTTCGTCACGGTGAACCAATCGTGTTCGGTGAGAACGGTCACGCCGGAGTGGTGATGGGCGCCGACGGGCATTTGCGCATCGTCGAGGTTGCCGAGGTCGGACTCGAGGCGATCCTGAAGCACGATGCTCATCGCGCCGACCCGAGCCTGGCGTTCGCGCTCGCTCGACTTTCGGCCGATGAGCCTGCCACCTCAAGCCGACGTTGGACCCCCACTCCATTTGGGGTGTTTCGCGACGTCGATCGGCCCGAGTATGGGGCGATGTTGGGTACACAGCTGGCGAAAGCGTCGGCGAAAATGGGGCCGGGCGACCTAGCCGGGCTGCTTCGTTCGGCCGGTACATGGCAGATCACATGATCTGGCGGGGTCCTGAGCTGGGAAATCACTCGAAATACGACGCAGGTCACCTCTGTAATCCGTCTGGTTCGATGCAGCGAACGATAGGCTTGAACCCGATGTTATTTCTCTAGGTTCGGAGCCCTGCCGTGAAGAAGGGTCGTCATCGCCGCTTTGAAGAAGCGCGAAAGCTCAAGCAAGCTGGTCCCAGTGCACTCGATCTGGGATTTGCGGGCACTGATCAACGTCCTCGTACCGAAGACGATGAGTATGCCGCGCTAGCGGAGAAGTACGGCGTCACCTTCGATGACGACGACGAAGAGCCCGAAGACTGAATCTGAAGCTGTAATACACCTGAGGCAGCATTTGTCTCCTGCCGCGCTGTGGCCCCCGCCCCAGCTTTGCGGTATCAACGAAAACCGCGGACTATGACCCAATTACGAAATATCGCCCTTGTCGCGCACGTCGACCACGGTAAAACCACACTCGTCGATGCCCTGTTGCGCGCAACAGGCACCTTTGCAGCCCACCAGGCGGTCGTTGACCGCGTGATGGACAGCAACGACCAAGAGCGAGAGCGTGGCATCACCATTCTCGCCAAGGCCGCTTCCATCACATGGAAGGGCACCAAGATCAACCTCGTTGACACCCCTGGCCACGCCGACTTCGGTGGCGAAGTCGAACGCGCGCTCACCATGGTCGACGGCGTGTTGCTGCTCGTCGATGCGGCCGAGGGCCCACTGCCGCAGACCCGCTATGTGCTGCAAAAAGCCCTGGCGCTCGATCTGCCGGCCATCGTCATCATCAACAAGGTCGACCGCGGCGACGCACGCCCAGAAGAAGTGCTCGACGAGGTGTACCAGTTGTTCATCGACCTCGATGCCGGTGACCACCACATCGACTTCCAGGTCATCTCGGCCGTGGCTCGCGAAGGTCGCTCAATGCGTGGCGTTGGCATGCCTGGTCCCGACGAAGACCTGTCGGCCCTGCTCGACACCATTCTCGAGACCATTCCCGCCCCTCAGGGCGACCCCACGGCGCCATTGCAGGCCATGGTCACCACCCTCGATGCCAGCGAGTACCTCGGTCGTTTGGCCATTGGTCGCGTTGTCAACGGCGTCATGCGCCGCGGCGACACCGTTGCGTTGCTCGAAGAAGAGTTCGCCGAGGGTCAGCCTCCGCTCAAGCGTCGCCTGAGCCAGTTGATGGCGTTCGAAGGCGTGAGCCGCAACGAAGTGCAAGAACTCTCGGCGGGCGACTTGTTCGTGGTTGCCGGATTCCCCGAGGTCGAGATCGGCGACACCATCGCCTCGGTCGAGTCGCCAGTGGCATTGCCACGCTTGATGGTCGACGAGCCCGTGCTGCGCATGACCTTCGGCGTCAACACGTCGCCGTTCGCTGGCAAAGATGGCAAGTACCTCACCAGCCGTCACCTTGTCGATCGCCTCGAAAAAGAACTGCTCGGCAACGTGTCGATCAAGCTGTTCGAGACCGGCTCGCCCGACATCATCGAAGTTGCCGGCCGTGGCGAATTGCAGCTGGCTGTGTTGATTGAGTCGATGCGTCGCGAGGGTTACGAGCTGCAGGTCAGCCGCCCCGAGGTCATCACCAAAGAAGTGAATGGCAAGCGCTTCGAGCCACAAGAGCGCGGCGTCTGCGACGTTCCCGACGACCATGTCGGCACCGTCACGCAAGAGTTGGCGCCTCGCAAGGGTCGTATCACCGACCTTCGCCCCGGCGACGCTGGCCGCACCATTGTCACCTTCGAATGCCCAAGCCGTGGCCTCATTGGCTTCCGTTCGTTGCTGATGACCGTCACCCGCGGTACTGCGCTGTTGCACCAGCATCACCTCGGCTGGATGGCATGGACCGGCGAAATGCCCGACTCCCGTGGCGGCGCAATGGTCGCCGACCGCATCGGTCAGTCCACCGGCTATGCGCTCGACAAGCTGCAGCTCAGCGGCCAATTCTTCATCGCTCCAGGTGAGCAGGTATATGAAGGCATGGTCGTTGGCGAATGTGCCCGTGAAGACGAGATGGTGGTCAACGCCGTTCGTCCAAAGGAAAAGAACAACATTCGTACGCACAGCCACGACGATGCGGTCAAGTTGCCGGCGCCTCGCATTCACAGTCTCGAGACTGCTATCGAGTGGATTGCCGACGACGAACTCGTCGAGGTCACGCCGAAGAACATCCGCATTCGCAAGAAGCACCTCGCCCTCGAAGATCGCCGTAAGGCGAACAAAAAGGGCAAGTAGGCCATTTCTTGCCAGTGACTGCGGCCTGACCCGAGGCGCAGTTCATACCCAGTTCACAGAAGTCGCATAGCGGCGAAACATTGCCGACTTAATCTCGTGACAATGGGTATTTTTGGAAGCGCCGAATCGATCGATGTGGCGCGTCTGCTGCTTGATCTGCTGATTATTGTCACAGCCGCAAAAGTGGTCGCCGAACTTGCTGAGCGTCTTCGGGTGCCAGCAGTGCTCGGTGAAATCGTGGCCGGTGTGCTCGTCGGACCATCGGTGATTGGGCTCATCCAACTCGACGGCGCGCGGGGGATCTCGGTTGCCGTGCTCGCCGAAATCGGTGTGCTGTTGCTGCTGCTCTCCGTCGGCATGGAAACAGACCTCGTCGAACTCCGAAAAGTCGGCGGTGCATCAATGTCGGTCGCAGTGGTAGGCGTTGTTGTGCCCTTTGCTGCGGGACTCGGTGTGGGGCTGTTGTTTGGCGAGTCCACGAATACGGCGCTGCTCTTTGGGGCCGCGCTCACCGCTACGAGTGTGGGTATCACCGCTCGCGTGTTTGGAGACTTGAGGGCACTTGCGTCGATTGAGTCGCGAATAGTTCTTGGAGCCGCCGTTGCTGACGACGTGCTCGGTCTGATCATCTTGACCGTGGTGGTGAAGGTAGTGACTGGCGGGTCGGTTGGGCTTGGCACGGTGGCGCAGACGTTCGGTCTGGCGCTGCTCTTCTTATTGGGCACCGGACTACTCGGCGTGTTCGTGGTGCCAAGGTTGTTTCGCCAAATCTCTCGTCGCGCATCGTCTGGGGCCACCGTGGTCGTGGCTGCGTTTGCCTTAATGATTGGGTTTGCCACCCTTGCTGATCTCGCCAAGCTCGCGTTCATCATTGGTGGCTTTATGGCGGGCATTGCCCTTGGTCGCACTGATCAACACGAGCGCGTGGCAGCCGATTTGGGTGCGGTCGGAAACGTGTTTATTCCCGTGTTCTTCTTGAGCATCGGTATCAATGCCGACCTTTCTGCGATGGCGAAACCCTCGGTGCTCCTTCTCGCCGGCGCCATGACCGTCGTCGCCGTTCTCGGCAAGCTGTGCTCGGCGCTGGTCGTACCGGCGCAGCGCGCCGACCGCTTATTGATTGGTCTCGGCATGATTCCGCGCGGCGAGGTTGGCTTGATTTTTGCTGCCATCGGACTCTCGTCAGGGGTCCTCGACACCGATCAATACGGAGCGCTGCTGCTCGTGATCCTCGTGACCACATTGGTTACCCCTCCGTTGCTGCGTCTACGTATTGGGCAGGGTCCGCGACGTCGAGCCGAGCTCGGCTCGCCGGCGGTTGAGGCAGAGCCCGCCTCGGGTTGGATCTCCACAGATGGCGACACCGTTGGATTAGCTGCTACCCCTCCTGTTTCGCAGGCCGTAACGGTGGCCCTGGCAGCTGCACGACATGCTTCATCGCGAACTCCGTCGGAACCCTTGCTCGACTGGTTCGCATTGCATCGCCAAGCCGACCTTGTCTGGGATGCATCACACACCGCTGCACTGGTTGACCTACTTCGCGACGATTCGCCGCGGTCGTGGCGTTGGCTCGAGGTGACCGGCGTAATAGAACGTACGCTGCCCGAAATAGCGACAGCGATGCGGCGACGCCGAGCCGACATGTCTGACCTTGATCCACTTGGATCGTTGCGTTTTGCTGTGGTCGATCGGCTGCATGCGCAGTCTTCGTCAGGCGATGGTGAAACTGCTGTGGCTGAGCTGGACGACGACCTGCTTCTCGCCGCTCTCGTTGCCGACGTGTGCGCAGATGCTGAGTCAGCGCAGAGCTTGGCGAGGCGTTTCGGTGGTGAGGCTCAGGCCGACCGGATCGTTTCGATCGTGGCAGACGCCAACCTGCTGCGGCGCAGAGCCCACGGCCCCGCAGGCTTTGATGAGAACGAGATCTTGCAAATGGCTACACACCTCGGCACGGCCCGCCACGCTCGGCTTGCATACGAGTTGGCTGTGGCCCTCGGCGACCTCACTCGAGTGGCAAGCGATGTGCTCGCCGCTCAGTACATGCAGATACAAGAAGCCCTGCGTCATCCTGATCTGACAGGTGGCGAAGCCGACAACCTTGCCGGTACCCGCCGACTTGCGGCCCAACGTCTCCTCGAAGATGCTGCCCCAATCGAACGACTTCGACACGCGTCGAACACCTATCTGCTTGCCCATGAGCCAGAAGAACTGGCACGTCATGCCCGGCTTGTCGAACCGCTGCCGCTCAAAGGCGTGGTGCGAATCGCGGTCAGCCCCGAGCCTGAGCCCGATCATTGGAAGATCGATGTTGCGTGTCGCGACACGGCCGGTCTTCTGGCTCGATTGGCCGATGCGTTGGTGCGTCAGCAACTCGATATCGCTGCGGCCGATCTGACCACATGGCCAGATGGAGCTGCGCTCTCGAGTTTTGTAGTGCGCACATCGACACGGCCGAAGGCGGCGGTGTTAGCACAGGCGTTTGAAGCTCGACTTGGTGCGCAGGTGCAGCCGATCGCGCAACCGGCGATTTCGCTGACGTTCGATAACGATGCTCTGCCGTGGCTCACCGTGTGCACGGTTACTGGTCCCGACGAGCCAGGCGTCTTGCTTGCTGTCAGCAGCGCATTTGCTGCCGCAGGCGCAGTGATTCATTCGGCCCGCATTGCGTCTGAGGCCGGCCAGGTGACTGATCGCTTCGCTGTCTCCGACCGGCTGAACCGAAAACTCAGCGACGAAATCGTCGCCGACGTCCGCTCTGCATTGGCTGCTGGAAGGGTGCAGCGCAGGCGGCGGTGGTCTCGACGTCGGTGATGCCTCGCTGATTGATGTTGTTAACACACTGGCAACACGAAGGCTCTCGTGCTGAAACCTGAGCTTCGTACTCTGGCTATGTCTCGTCCCAGTGCCGTGCCGAGCGGAGGCGTATTGCGCCGTGCAAGTACCAGTTATCAACTTTCAATAGGAGGATTCAGTGCGTAAACGTTTGGCACTTAAGTACGTAGCAGGTGGCCTTTTTGGGGCCACCGTGTCGGCGTTGGTGGTGGGGAGCACTGCCTTTGCTGCAGATGCTGATCCCGTCACAACGTTGGGACAGGCAACCAACCTGCTCTGGGTGGTCATCGGCGCGATGCTGGTGATCTTCATGCAGGCAGGCTTTGCTCTCGTCGAGACCGGTTTCACTCAGAAGAAGAACGCTGCTCACGTGATGAGCACCAACTTCGCCATCTTCGGTCTTGGCTTCGTGGGATTTCTGTTTGTTGGATACCCGTTGGCCTTCGGTGGCTTCGATACGTCCATTTACTTCGGCGATGGCGGCGCAGCACTGAACGCGGAGCCGCTGATCGGCTCGGGCAACTGGGCGTTCTTATGGCAGGGATGGGGCCATCTTGGCAACGGCGCAACCCCGGCCGTGTTGGCGTTCTTCTTGTACATGGTTGCGTTTATGGACACCGTTGCCACCATTCCAACCGGCTCGATGGCCGAGCGTTGGAAGTGGAAGAGCTTCGTGATCTGGGGCCTCTTTTGTGGTGCGTTCTACTATCCAGTGTTTGCCGCATGGACATGGGGCGGCGGCTGGCTCTCAAAGACCTGGGACACAATGAGCCTTGGTGCTGGGTACGTCGACTTCGCTGGATCAGGTGTGGTGCACGCCGTTGGTGGCGTGGCGGCCCTTGCCGGCGCAATCGTTCTTGGGCCTCGCATCGGCAAGTTTGGGCCTGACGGCAAGCCGCGAGCGATTCCGGGTCACAACATTCCAATGGCGATGCTCGGATGCTTCATCTTGTTGTTTGGCTGGTTTGGTTTCAACGCAGCCTCGACCTTCGCAGCAACTGACATCCAGTTTGCAACGGTCGCAGCCAACACCGCGATCGCTGCGGCGGTCGGTGCCGTTGTGGGGATGTACTACATCACCTTCAAGACCGGAAAGCCCGACCCTGGGATGATGGTGAACGGCATGTTGGCCGGTCTCGTGGCGATCACTGCTCCGTGTGCATTCGTTGCGCCTTGGGCTGCTGCCGTGATTGGTTTGCTTGCGGCGATTCTCGCCATCGAAGCCGTGTTCTTCTTTGAGCGTCGCGGTATCGATGACCCAGTAGGTGCCATTGCAGTGCATGGTTGTGGCGGGTTGTTCGGTGTGTTGAGCGTGGGCATCTTCGCCAACGGTCAATACGGTGCTGGCTGGAACGGTGCCCTCGATGGCGCTGGGAACCCGATCAAGGTTGAGGGAATCATCCAAGGCAAGTTCGGCCAGTTCGGGGCTCAGCTGTTAGGTGCGGTTGTGATTTGCACCGTCATCTTCGGCTTTGCGTACGCCTTCTTTAAGATTCAGAACAAGTTCACCAAGGGCGGAATTCGCACCCCTGAGGATCAAGAGATCCAGGGTGTCGACATTCCCGAAATGGGCGTTCTTGCCTACAACGACTGATCGCGTCTTCGCCCGATGACGCACTACACAACGAGAGTTAACAAGCTTGACCACAGGAGGTTTACAAAGCGATGAAGCTCATTACAGCAGTAGTGAAACCGTTCAAGGTTGACGATGTGAAGGAAGCCCTGAACAAAATTGGAGTATTGGCAATGACGACTCGAGAGGTCAAAGGTGTCGGTCGTCAAGGCGGTCACACCGAGACCTATCGAGGAGCCGAATACAAGATTGATTTCGTTCCCAAGGTTCAGATCGAAATTGTGACTGGTGAGGAGCTTGTCGATTCAGTTGTCGACACGATCCGCACTGCAGCCGCCACCGGCAAGATTGGTGACGGCAAGATCTGGGTCACGACAGTCGATCGGCTCGTGCGAATTCGCACCGGCGAAGAAGGTAACGAAGCGATCTAGAGGGCCTTCGGGCCTTCGAAATCTACGAGTAATGACAACGAGGGGGATCCGCAGTGCGGGTCCTCCTCGTTTCATTTACTTGCGGCGTACCGCCGGATGTGCAACTGGTGTGGCCCGACTTTTCTCGAGTTGCTTCACCAACATGTCGTACACCTTCACTCCGGTGAACTCGATGATCTCGTCGCGCAGGTATTGATATGTGCTCTTGCTGCCGTTGAAGGCTTCGGAGGTCTCGGTACACCACCAATGGAAGTCGGTGCCGCCTTCGCCCCAGTCGCGGCGCTTCCATTCGCGCAAGGTGCTGGTGACATGGCCGTGTAGATCGGTGTCCTCGTGCAGGCGAAGTGGCAGTTGCCAACACACGTCGGGCTTCCAGTCGATGGGACGTTCGCCCACGGCCAGCGCAGCGCTGTGGAGTGCGCAACCAGCGCCGCCAGCAAAACCAGGCCGGTTGTGAAAGATGCAGGCGCCATCGATCACGCGAGTAGTAACGGTGCCGTCAGGCTCGGTGGCGGTCCAACCGCCTGCGGCTGCCTCAGCATGAAACTGCCATTGGTCGGGGGTAAGTCGGGCCGAAGTGTCGACCACGGTCTGCACATCGGCGTCGTCGATGAAGTGGGCGCCGAAGCTGCAGCATCCCTGTTGTAGCTCTGATGCGTCGGTGGACAGCACGCCTTTACATCCGTTGCCCCAGATGCAGTTCCAGCCAGAGCGCAAGAACGTGGCATCGAAGACCCACGTGCGGTGCTCATCGGGGTCATCGAAGCTGATGTATTCGTGTAGGTCGTCGGGTCGGGCCACGCCAAGAAGGTAGCGCGCGACATGCGGATTACACCAGATCGCCAAGAGGTCCAAAGGGTAGGCTGCTCAGACCATGAGCACGCCGCCAACCACCGCCAATCAATTACGCGACGCCTACACAGGCTTCTTCGCAGACCGCGGGCACACGCCAGTTGCGTCGGCGAGCCTCATTCCTCATGACCCAACGGTGTTGTTCACGGTTGCGGGCATGGTGCCCTTCAAATCGTATTTTGTAGGTGACGAGACGCCGCCGTTTAAGCGCGCCGTCACGGCTCAAAAGTGCGCACGCGCCGGCGGCAAGCACAACGACCTCGACGATGTCGGTCGCACGAAGCGTCACCTTGTGTTCTTTGAGATGCTCGGCAACTTCAGCTTTGGCGATTACTTCAAGAGCGATGCCATCCCGTGGAGCTGGGAACTGGTGACCGAGGTATTCGGACTCGACGGCGACCGCATCTGGATCACTGTGCACGAAAGCGACGACGAGGCCGAGCAGATCTGGCACGACCAAGTTGGTGTGCCAATGAACCGCATCCAGCGCTTGGGCGACAAAGACAACTTCTGGCAGATGGGCGATACCGGTCCATGTGGTCCGTGTAGCGAACTACATATCGACCGTGGCCCCAGCTTCGGTCCCGATGGTGGTCCGCTTAACGACCCGCAGGGCGATCGGTTCATGGAGTTCTGGAACCTTGTGTTCATGCAGTTCAACCAGGCTCCCGATGGCACCCGCACGCCGTTGCCAAAACCATCTATCGATACGGGCGCCGGTCTCGAGCGCATCCTCGCGTTGGTCCAGGGCAAAGACAGCGTGTGGGAAACCGACGTGATGTCGCCGCTTATCGATCAGGCTTCGTCGGTTACCGGCAAGAGCTATCGCGTTGGCGATTACGACGATCGAAACAGCTTCAGTTTGCGCGTGCTTGCCGAGCATGCGCGTAGCAGCACGATGTTGGTCAACGACGGCGTGTTCCCCAGTAACGAGGGTCGCGGCTATGTGCTGCGTCGCATCATCCGTCGCGCCGTGCGACACGCGTATTTGTTGGGCACCGAGCGTTTGGTGATGCCAGGCCTGGTCGAGACCGCCATCGATGTCATGGGTGGCGCGTACCCCGATGTCATCGCCAACAAAGACTTCATCGTCGGCGTGCTCACCAAGGAAGAAGAGCGCTTCCGCCAGACCCTCAAGACTGGCTTGGTCATTCTCGAAGACGAACTCGCCAAGGACTCCAAGGTACTCAAGGGCACTACGGCGTTCACACTGCACGACACCTATGGCTTCCCGCTCGAGCTCACCGAAGAGATCGCTGGCGAGCGCGGTGTCGCGGTAGACCGCGAAGGTTTCGACACCGACATGGCCGAGCAACGCCGTCGCGCCAAGGCCGGCCGCAAATCAAACGCCACCGACGAAGATCAAACCGACATCTATCGCGAACTCAGCGAGCAGTTCGGCGCCACCGAATTCGTGGGCTACACCGACACCACCGCCGAGGGTCGGGTGCTCGGGGTGTACGAAGTCGAAGACGGTGAGATCGAGATCTTCCTCGAGCGCACTGCGTTCTACGCAGAGTCGGGTGGTCAGGTTGGCGACACCGGCACCATCACCACACCTACTGGCGTGGCCGAGGTGCTCGACACCACGTTCGCGCTGCCGGGCTTGCGTCGTCACCGGGCTCGTCTCGTAAGCGGCACCATTGCAGCCGGGCAACATGCAACAGCAGCCATCGATGTTGTTCGCCGCGATGCCATCCGCCGCAACCACACGGGCACGCACATCTTGCATCACGCGCTGCGCGTTGTGTTGGGCGCTCACGTGAAGCAGGCCGGTTCGTTGGTCGGTCCCGATCGCCTTCGTTTCGACTTCAGTCATTACTCGGCGGTCACCGACGAAGAGATCGCTCAGATCGAGCAGATCGCCAACACCGAGGTACTCAACAACGTGACGGCCCGTTCATATGAGACCACCAAGGATGAGGCCACCGCGCTTGGAGCGATTGCGTTCTTCGGCGATAAGTACGGCGACATTGTGCGCGTACTCGAGGCTGGCAGTTCTGTCGAACTGTGTGGCGGCACCCACGTGAAAGCAACAGGCGACATCGGCACCATCAAGATCGTCGGCGAAAGCTCGGTTGGTTCCAACCTTCGTCGCATCGAGGCGGTCACTGGTTACAACAGCATCGCCTTGCTGCAGCGCGAAGACCGCATGCTCACCGACACTGCTCGACTTGTTGGTGTGGCAACCAACGAAGTGGTCGATGGTGTGCAGCGCAAGCTCGACGAGATCAAGGCGCTGAACGACGAGATCAAGGCATTGCGCGCTAAGGCCGCAATGGGGCAGGCCGCCGAACTTGCTGGCAGCGCCACCGGTGGTGTGCTGGTCAGTCGGGTCGATGGTTTGGCCCCTGGCGAACTGCGCGATCTGGCGCTTGCCGTTCGTCAGCAGGCAGGCATCGAAGCAGTGATTCTCGGCGGGCTCACGCCCACTGGCGGAGTCACCCTTGTGGCCGCAATCACGGCGGCGTTCGGTGGCCAGGCCAGCGACCTCATCAAAGATGCGGCCAAGGCCGTTGGTGGCGGCGGCGGCGGCAAGGGCGACATCGCCACGGCTGGCGGCAAGAACCCCGAAGGCCTCGATCAGGCACTCGAACTCGCTCGACAGGCCGCTACCAACAGGTGAGCACCCTTCGCGTCGGCCAATCGTGAGGGTTCTGGCACTCGACCTCGGTAGCAAACGCATCGGCGTTGCTGTGAGCGATCGCAGTGGAACCATCGCGTCGCCGTTGGTTGTGTTGCAGCGATCAGGATCTACCCGTATCGATCACGAGCGCATCAAAGCTCTGGTGATCGAAGAGGAAGCTGAGCGAATCGTGGTGGGCTTGCCGTTGTCCATGGATGGCTCAGTTGGCAAGGCTGCGCAAGGCGCCCTCAAGGAAGTGAAGTCGTTAGCTAGCGTGGTCGGCGTGCCCATTGAGACCATCGACGAGCGGCGAACAACGGTGACTGCAGATCAGATACTCATCGAACGCGGAATGCGGGCGCCCGAGCGCAGGCTCATCATCGACAAGGTTGCTGCAGCCGTTATTTTGCAGACGTGGCTCGATGGCCGAGTCGATCGCGAATCGCGAGAGGCGCCTCGTTGAAAACCTCGGTTCCTCTCGATCAGTTGCCCCACGGTGACCACGATTGGACGCGCGATCCTTGGGACGACACCGCATACGCCCCGGCGAGCGAGGTGGAGCCCGCGCCCCGACGTGCACGTGTCATGAAGTGGGTGCTGCTTGTTGTGAGTGCCTGTGTGATCGTGGCGATCTTGGCTGCCGGGTGTGTGGGGTGGTGGTACATCCGTCAGTTGAACCCATCCGGCGAGGTGGCTGCTGCCTCGAACTTCACGGTGAACGAAAGCGACACATTACAAAGCGTCAGCGTGCGTCTTCAGGACGAAGGATTCATCACGAACGCACGGGTGTTCCGTTACTACGTAGAGCACAAAGGCGGCGTGCGCCTCACGCCGGGCTACTACGAAATTCGCGAGCGAACCCACATGGGCAACATCATGCGGGTGCTCAACACGCCACCCGAAGCGACGTTTAAAAAGGTCACCTTCCCCGAAGGTTTCACGCTCGAGAAGATGGGCAAACGCGTCGAGCGCGACCTTCCCCCGATGACGGCCGCTCGCTTCGCTGCGGCGGCCTCCAGCGGAGCAGTTCGCTCGGTGTACCAGCCCGAGGGCTCCACCAGCCTCGAGGGTTTGCTCTTTCCCGACACGTATCAGGTGGCCGGCAGCGAATCGGAGACTCAGGTCATCGAGCGGATGGCCAAACTGATGGAGCGCGTTGGCCGTCAAGAAAACATCGAGGCCGGTGCCGCCGAGCTTGGGCGCACTCCGTACGAGGTGTTGGTGGTGGCCTCGATGATCGAGCGCGAGGCCAAGTTCGACAGTGATCGGTCGAAGATCGCCCGGGTCATCTACAACCGATTGTTCCTTACGATGCCGCTGCAGATCGATGCCACGCTGCTCTATGGCCAGCCAGCCGACACTCCGTTCAGCGTGCTCAAAGAAATCGACACGCCATACAACAGCTACCTGCATGCAGGTCTGCCACCCACGCCCATCGCCAACCCCGGCCGGGCATCGATCCACGCTGCGCTGCATCCCGAGCCAAATCCGCCGAGCGGCGATGCGCTGTGTCGTGATCTCGCAACAGGTGAACCGTGCGTGTATTTGTATTACGTGGTTGCCGATGAAGACGGGCATCATGTGTTTGCGGCAACATTGCAGCAGCACGAAGTAAACGTGCAAAAAGCACGAGATGCAGGACTGTTGAAATGATCACTGGCACAACAAGACTTGCAGCCGTTATTGGATCACCCGTACGACACAGCTTGAGTCCGGTCATCCACAACGCAGCCTTCGCCGCTGGAGCACTCGATTGGATCTACACCGCGTTCGAGGTTGCGCCTGGCAGGGCGGCCGAGGCGCTTGCGGCCATGCGCGTGCTTGGCATCTCAGGGCTGTCGGTGACCATGCCCCACAAGGACGATGTCGCCGCAGCGGTCGACGTGCTCGATCCAGCGGCTGCAGCGCTGCGCACGGCCAACACCGTCGTGCTTCAAGACGACGGTCGCCTCGCGGGCTACAGCACTGATGGCGCAGGTTTCGTGGCGTCACTGCGCGAAGCCGGTGTTGAGCCATCCGGCATGACCGTGGCGGTGCTCGGGGCCGGCGGTGCGGCGCGGTCTGTTATCGATGCGCTCGCTCGGGTAGGGGTCGACCAGATTGTGGTCATCAACCGTTCTGCCGCTCGTGCCGAGGCTGCCGCACTGCTCGGCGCGGGCCGCGCCCGCGTTGGCGATGTAGCCGGCATCGCCCATGTCGATCTCGTGGTGAACGCCACCTCTGTCGGCATGGGCACCGACGAAGCGCCATTCGACCTTGCGTTGTTGCGCTCCAGCCAGGTGGTGGCCGACTTGGTGTACCACCCGATCGAGACAGCGCTGCTCCGTGGCGCCCGCCGCTGTGGCGCAACGGCGGTAGATGGCTTGGGAATGTTGGTGCATCAGGCAGTTCTGCAACAACAGCTCTGGACCGGCGTCAGCCCCGATCCTGCCGCGATGCGTGCTGCCGCAGAGCACGAACTCGTGGCTCGCCACGGGTAGCCTGCACCCAATGCTTCGTTATCTCACCGCCGGCGAATCCCACGGGCAAGCGCTCGTTGTCATCGTCGAGGGCTTGCCCGCAGGCCTACCCATCACTGTCGAAGAGATCCAAGAAGAGATGGGTCGTCGCCGTCTCGGCTACGGCCGTGGTCCACGGCAACGGTTCGAAGCCGATGAAATCACCCTTGTCGGCGGCGTACGGCATGGTCGCACGCTCGGCTCACCCATTGCGATTGAGATCAAGAACAGTGAGTGGTTCCGCAGCGACAAGTGGCATGAAGAGATGTCGCCGGCCCCTGGTGTCACCAAGGACCCATTGACTAAGCCGCGCCCCGGTCACGCCGACCTTGCAGGCATGCAGAAATATGGCTTCACCGATGCGCGCGATGTGCTCGAACGTGCAAGCGCTCGTGAGACAGCAGCACGCGTTGCGGCGGGCGCCATTGCCAAGAAATTGCTCGGCACCATCGGCATCGAGATTTTGTCGCATGTCGTTCAGATGGGCCCGGCCCGTTCGAAGTCAGCGCAGCTCCCAACGATGGCCGACCTCGGTGCGATCGATGAGTCGCCGGTTCGTTGTTTCGATAAGTCGGCCGAAGACGCAATGATCGAAGAGATCAAGGCGGCAGCAAAAGACGGCGACTCGCTCGGCGGCATTGTCGAAGTATTGGCCTACGGGCTGCCCGTGGGTCTCGGCAGCCACGTGCACTGGGACCGCAAACTCGACGCACTGTTGGCGCAGGCCGTGATGAGTATTCAGGCCGTGAAGGGTGTTGAGATCGGCGACGGTTTCGATGTTGCAGGCATGCGCGGAAGCGTCGCTCACGACGCCATCTCGTGGGACTCGGCAACGGGCACATACCGCCGCGAGACCACCTTGGCGGGTGGCACCGAAGGCGGCATGACCACTGGCGAAGTCATGGTGGTGCGAGCAGCGATGAAGCCATTGGCCACGCTCAACATTCCAACGTTGGGAACGGTCGACATCATCACCAAAGAGGCCACCGTCAGCTTTAAAGAGCGCACCGATGTCACCGCAGTCCCTGCAATGGGCGTGGTGGCCGAAACCATGGTTGCGCTGGTGCTTGCAGCCGAGGCGCAGCGCAAGTTTGGTGGCGACACCGTCGACGAATTCGTACGCAACGCAGTGGCATACAACGAATCGTTGCGATGAGCGCAGCTGGCAACCCGCGTATTGTGCTGGTTGGCATGATGGGCTCTGGCAAAACCACGGTCGGCAGAGTCTTGGCGTCACGGTTGCGATGCGATCTGCTCGACACCGACGCAGTGCTAGAAGCCCGCGAGGGCCGCACAGTGCGCGATATCTTTGCCGCTGATGGCGAAGAGGCATTCCGTGAAATCGAATCCGAAGTGCTCAGCGAGTTGCTCAGCCGACCCGGTGCGTCAGTGATTGCCGCGGCCGGCGGCGTAGTGCTGCGTCAACAAAATCGCGACGCGCTTCGCGCCAGCGGAGCCCGAGTTGTATGGCTCAGCGCCGACCCGGGAATGCTCGCCGACAGAGTAAAAGGCGGGGCGCATCGCCCACTGCTCGACGGTGACCCTGAGGGCACGTTGCGGCGGATGTATGAGCAACGCGAGGCCTTGTATCGCGAGATTGCCGATGTCATCGTTACCGTCGATGGCCGGTCGGTCACCGAAGTTGTCGATGCGGTGTTGCGATGACCACCTTGCGCTCCGTGCACGTCGACCTTGGCGACCGCAGCTACGACGTACTCGTTGGCTCAGGCGTGCGCAGCGAACTTGCAGCGATGCTGCCCAAGTCGGCGCGCCGGGCCGCCGTCATTACCCAGACAGGCATTCCGCTCGCGGTCGATCCAGGCATTCCTCACGAGGTCTTTGTGATCGGTCAAGGCGAAGAACACAAATCGTTGGCCACCATCGAGACCCTGTGCCGCGGGTTCGCCACCATGGGACTCACCCGCAACGACGTGATCATCGGGCTTGGCGGCGGCATGGTCACCGACATTGCCGGATTCGCCGCCGCGTCGTGGCACCGAGGCATTGCTGTGGTGCACGTGTCCACCACGTTGCTCGGCATGGTCGATGCTGCCATCGGCGGCAAGACCGGCGTCAACTTGCCCGAAGGCAAAAACCTCGTTGGCGCTTATTGGCAACCCAGCGGTGTGTTGTGTGATCTCGATGCACTCGCCACATTGAGTCCCCGCGAGATGCGCTGCGGCATGGGCGAGATGGCCAAGTACCACTTTCTCGCGGGCGACGATCTGCTCAGTATGGAGTTGGTCGATCGCATCGCTCGGTGTGCGCAGATCAAGGCCGACATCGTGGGAGCCGACGAGCGCGAAGGTGGTCGCCGGGCGCTGCTGAACTACGGCCACACGCTGGCTCACGCGCTCGAGATTGCGGGAGACTTTTCATTGGCGCACGGCGAGGCCGTCGCTATCGGACTCATCTACGCGGCGCATCTTGGACACGAGTTGGGTCGCATCTCAAGCGCGCGGGTGCAGCAGCACTACGACGTGGTGGGTGGGCTCTACGAACTCAACACATCGTTGCCTGATTTCGATCATCAGCTGCTGCTCGGCCTGATGGGTCGCGACAAGAAGGCACTTGATGGCCTCACCTTTGTGCTCGACGGCGATAACGGTGTAGAGGTTGTCGCCGGGGTGCCAGACGATGCTGTGCTCAACGCTCTACGATCCATGTCCGAGGCCTGACATACGCACAACGATTGGATTCGCATGACAACCACCCTCTCGCGCCGGCAGGTGCTGGCGCTGGCGGCGTCCGTGCCAGTGGCGCTCACGCTTGGCTCACCTGCACACGCAGTGCCTGTTCAAGCGGGCGCCTGTTCGTTTGTGCCGGTGGCACCATCGCGCCTTGCAGAGACGCGAGCATCCGAGGGTCAATTTGGTTTCACGCGAATTGATTCGCGCACCATTCGGGTGCAGATAGCTGGTCGCAATGCTGTGCCTGCAAATGCGGCGGCAGTGGTGCTCAACGTCACGGCTACGAACGCTGTGGCGGCCGGTTACGTGTCTGTCTACCCGACCGGCACGGCGCTTCCCGAGGCTTCGAATCTCAATATCGATCGCGCCGGACAGATCGTTGCCAACTTGGTGACTGTGCTGCTCGGCACTGATGGGTCGGTCGATATCTACTCGTCGCAGCCCAACGACGTTGTGGTCGATATTGGTGGCGCGTACATCCCGCAGAGCTCCGCAGTGAGCTCGGGTCGCTTCGTGGCGCTTGCTACCGCGTTCCGAGCACTCGACACACGCGAGCGAGGGGTTGGGGTCGGCTCCGGTCAAACCGAATCGGTCAGCGTTGCTTCGGTTGTGCCCACCAATGCCATTGCAGTCGTGGTCAACCTCACAGTCACCGAATCGAACGGTCCCGGATTCTTCACAGCGTTCGCCGCCGGAGCAAGTCGTCCTGATTCTTCGAACCTCAATGCCGACGCCGCTGGACAGACTCGAGCGAATCAAACCATCGTTCCGGTCGGTACCGGCGGCACGGTGTTCGGCATCAATGTCTTTGCGTCCTCGGGCGGTCATCTCATCGTCGATATCGCTGGCTATTTCACCGGTCCCACCGCTGCCGTCGCTGTCGAGGGGCTCTTTGTCCCCGGTGCTCCGTACCGAGCGCTCGATACCCGAACCGCTGGTAGCTATGGTCGTTTGCAGGGTGGGTGGACTGCCGAGTTCGACTATTCGGGACGCGCCGCCTCGCAGGCGGTGGTAGTGAACCTGACCACAACTCAGACGCGAGGCGCCGGCTACTTCACTGGTTACCCAGCGCGTACCAACCGCCCAGTGGCGTCGAACCTCAACGCAGTCGGTGCCGCGCAGACAGTGGCCAACCACGCAATTCTTCGTACTTCAACTTCGGGTGTGGCCGTGTTCACCCAGCGCGGCGGCCACCTGGTGGTCGACGTCGCTGGCTACTTCATCGGATCGCCATCCGCCACTGTCTCGTTGTCAGCCGCTGAGAATCCGGCGCCTGGTGCGTCGCAGTTGCCCTATGCCTTACATCTGCCGAGCATCGGAGTGAATGGCTACGTCGCCGAGGGCGTGTCACATTCGGTCGTCGACAAGGGATTGGTCGGCCACTGGCCCGAGGTGGGTCTCGCAGGCGAGAACAGCCACATGGTCTTGTTCGGTCACCGCACCAAGTTCGGCAGCATTTTCAAGAACCTGCATTTGCTCGGACCGGGCGCCGAACTGATCATTGAGTCGCCGAGCGACGATGGCCGCGTGTATCACTACCAGTTTGCGCGTCGCGACATCACCGGCGAGAGCAACGCCGAAATCTTTGGAGTAGGCCTGTTTGCGCCGCTACCCAACGTGTCGTTGGTTGCGTGCTCAAAGACCAACTTCTTGCCAACCGACACACGGCACCGAATTGTGGTCACGTTCTCGTTGGTGCGCGTCGATCCAGGCTGAGTTTCGGGCGCCTCATTGCGTACGGCGCTTAGCCGGCGAATGGTGACCCATCAAACGAGTCGATGGTGGCAAACGTTTCGACCGCTGCTCGCTTCAACTTTGTTGGTTGATGCACTGGATGGCCCAAAAAGATGGTTGATGCCAGCGCATAGGTTGGTGGCAAGCCCAGCACCGATGCAGCGAGTGGTTCGGCGCGAGACAAAAACGTTGTCATCACGCCGCCGAGTCCGCGGCTACGTGCGCTGAGCAACACGTTCCAGCAGAACGGGTAAATGGATCCGCCGCCGGTAATCGCTGGTCGCTCAAGGTCTTTGTCCATCATCGCGATGCAGCCAAGATCTGCGGCCACGACGAGCACGACCGGCACGTCGACAATGTTGTCGAGTAGGTCGTTGGGGGTGTGCCCGGGAGTCACTGTGGTGAGCGCATAGTTGGCCGGAGGTGCGGCTGTGAACGGAGTGACGCCGGTGCTGCCAATGGCCACATATTCGTCCCACACGGGTTTCATCAGGCCGCCAATGGCGCGGCGCTGAGCTTCGCTCTTCACCACAACCACGCGCCATCCCTGACGGTTGCCTCCGCTAGGAGCGAACCGGGCATCGTCGAGCATTGCGTACACGGTTGCGTCGTCGACGGGCTCGTCGGTGAATTGCCGTACTGAGCCAGTGGTGCGTATCGCCGTTGTAATTTCCACGGCCTCAGTATGTCAGACGGTTGTTGGGTCAGCCTTCGGCAACCTTGCGACGAACCACGTTGAGAGCCGACCCGGCCTTGAACCACTCGACCTGCTCGGGGCTGAAAGTCTGCACGCCCTCGAACTCGATGATGGTGCCGTCGGGCTTCACGATCTGGCAGCGCATGTTCTTGCCGGGCACCGGAGGAAGATTGAGCACGTTGATCTTGTCGTCTTGCTCGATGAGGTCGTAGGTGTTTGGGTCGGCAAACGTGAGCGGCAGCATTCCCTGCTTCTTCAGGTTTGTCTCGTGAATGCGAGCAAAGCTGCGGGCGAAGATTGCCGCGCCTCCGCGATAGCGAGGCTCCATCGCTGCGTGCTCTCGTGACGACCCTTCGCCGTAGTTGCGGTCGCCGATGGCGCACCAGCGAAGACCGGCCTTGCTGTATGTGCGGGCCAGGTTCGGGTAGGTGTCGATTTCGCCGGCGATGGCGCACATTCCCTCGCCGACTGCGTTGGTGAACGCGTTGACGGCGCCAATGAACAAGTTGCCGCTGATGTTCTCGAGGTGGCCGCGATAGGTGAGCCACTTACCAGCAGCCGAGATGTGGTCGGTGGTGCACTTACCCTGTGCCTTCATGAGCACTGGCATACCGATGAGATCGTTGCCGTCCCATGCTGCGAATGGCTCGAGCAGTTGCAGGCGATCGCTGGTGGGTGAGACCTCGACCACAACGCCTGATCCGTCGGCCGGGGGAGCGGTGAAGGTGTTCGTGCCGGGGTCGTAACCGTTTGCGGGAAGCACCTCGCCAACCGGAGCGTTGAGCTTGACCTCGATGCCGTCGGCGTTGGTGATGGTGTCGGTGGTGGGATCGAAATCGAGGCGGCCAGCAAGGGCAAGCGCAATCACGGTGTCGGGCGAGGTGACGAAGCTGAGCGTGTTGGCCGAACCGTCGTTGCGCTTGGGGAAGTTGCGGTTGAAGCTGTTGACGATGGTGTTCGGCTTGCCGTTGGCCGATGCTGGGCGATCCCATTGGCCGATGCATGGGCCGCAGGCGTTGGCCAACACGGTTGCTCCGATGGCCTCGAGATCGGCGAGCAGGCCATCGCGCTCGATGGTCGCACGGATCTGTTCTGAGCCGGGGCTGATGAGCAGATCGGTCTTGGTGCGCAGGCCCATCGCTGCGGCCTGGCGTGCGACCGACGCAGCGCGGGTGATGTCTTCGTACGAACTGTTGGTGCAGCTACCAATCAGTGCAGCGCTGATTTCGAGTGGCCAATCGTTGGCGCGGGCCTCGGCTCCGACGGCAGCGCCGACGCGGTTGGCGCGGTCAGGGGTGTGCGGTCCGTTGATGAGTGGCTTCAAGGCATCGAGGTCGATCTCGATGACTTGGTCATACAGCGCTCCATCGTCGGGGCGCAGATCGCTGGCTACTTGATCGGCTGCGGCAGCAATGGCGGTGCGGCCGGTGGCCTGAAGGTATGCGGCCATGTTCTGGTCGTAACCGAACACGCTGCAGGTGGCGCCAATCTCGGCGCCCATGTTGCAGATGGTGGCTTTGCCGGTGGCAGAGATCGAGTCGGCGCCAGCGCCGAAGTATTCGACGATTGCTCCGGTGCCACCTTCGACGGTGAGTACGCGTGCGACCTCGAGGATGACGTCCTTTGGCGACGACCATCCGCTGAGTGTGCCGTTGAGCTTGATGCCAATGACCTTGGGCCAGCGCACGTTAAATGGGAAGCCGGTCATGACGTCGACAGCGTCGGCGCCGCCGACACCAATGGCCACCATGCCAAGGCCGCCAGCGTTGGGCGTGTGGCTGTCGGTGCCGATCATCATGCCGCCGGGGAATGCGTAGTTCTCGAGCACCACTTGGTGGATGATGCCACTGCCTGGACCCCAAAAACCGATGGCGTATTTCGCGGACACCGAGCGCAAGAAGTCGTACACCTCGCGGTTGGTGTCGACAGCGACGCCCATGTCGATGCGTGCGCCAACCTTGGCTGAGATGAGGTGATCGCAATGCACGGTGCTGGGCACCATTGCCGACGACAGGCCAGCAGTCATGAACTGCAGCAGCGCCATCTGAGCCGTTGCGTCTTGCATGGCTACCCGGTCGGGGTTGAAGTCGGCGTAGCTTATGCCACGCTCCATCTCTTGCGACTCAGGGTCGAGCAGGTGGTTGATGAGGATCTTCTCGGTGAGCGTGAGCGGGCGGCCAAGTCGGCGGCGCCCAATCTCTACACGCTGGGCGAGCTTGGCGTAGACGCCTTGCACCAATTCGATCGGAGTTCCTGCGGTAACGGCCATGTGATTGCCCCTTGTGCTTGCCGGCGGATGTAGACAAGTATAAGACAAGTGTTTTTGATGGTCAAACCAATCGAGCTCAGGGGGTGAAACAACGATGAGAACAATCAGGTACCAACAGATTGCAGATGAGCTTCGTGGCCGCGTCGCCGTCGGAAGTTATGCAGCGGGTCGGGTGCTGCCCAGCGAAGCCGAACTGTCGGCTGAGTTCGATGCCAGCCGGGTCACCATTCGGCGCGCGCTCGAGACGCTTCGAGACGAAGGACTCGTCGATGCCCGGCAAGGTTTCGGATGGTTCGTTGCGGCAGCCCCGTTGCGTCAAACGCTCGGGCAACTGGTCACCATCGAAGGGCAAATGGCCGAGAGCGGCGTCGAGCCGCAACGCAAGATCATCGAGTTCGCGTTTGTCCCAGCCCCGAGTCGAGTTCGCGCTGCGCTTCGATCCGACAATGTGTTGCGTGTGAAGCGCATCAACCTCGCCGATGGTGAGCCCTTCGCAGTGGTCACCGTGTGGTGTCCGGCCGAGTTGGGCCAGCACTTGTCGCGGCGTGATGTCGAGCGTTCGCCATTTTACGAACTGCTCGGCATTGCCCTTGGCGGCGCAACGCAAACCATCGGAGCCGACTCGGTTACTCCTGACGACGCGGCCCTGCTGGGCGTGCCTGTGGGCTCGCCGGTGTTGTGCTGCGAGCGACTCACCAAAGATACCCACGGTCGCCCGGTGCTGCTGTCTGAGCACGTGTTCCCAGCGCATCGCACCGAGTTCGTTGTCGATTTGCCGCACGCCGCAGCGTCGGTAGCCCCAAGTGGGCTGCGCCTCGTCGAATAATTCGTGGTCGCGTCCGTATTGAACTGACACACTTTGCTGATGCGCAGTCGTAGGTTTGTTCAAGTTGATGTGTTCACCGCTGAGGCCTATCTCGGTAATCCATTGGCAGTTGTGTGCGATGGCGAGGGGCTCTCGACCCATGCGATGCAACGCTTTGCCCACTGGACGAACCTCTCCGAGACGACGTTCTTGCTGGCGCCCTCAGACCCTGGGGCCGACTATCGGGTGCGTATCTTCACACCCACGGTTGAGCTTGGGTTCGCTGGCCACCCAACGTTGGGTTCGTGCCACGCGTGGTTGCTCGGCGGGGGAGTGTCGAAGCAGCCAGGGGTGGTGGTGCAAGAGTGCGGTGCCGGGCTGATTCGGGTGCGGCGATCAGATCAACAATTGGCGTTCGCTGCTCCACCGCTGCGGCGTGATGGCCCAGTAAACGACGCGACCGTGGCTCAGATCGCGAGAGTGCTCAACATAGAAAGCTCCGCCATCGTCGACAGCCAATGGGTCGACAATGGCCCTGGCTGGGTGGCGGTCATGCTCCGCGACGCTGAGGCCGTGCTTGCGCTGAAGCCGACGCATGTCGAAGGCCTCGACATCGGAGTCGTTGGCATGTATCCGCCTGGCTCGCCGAGCGCGTACGAGGTGCGCGCCTTCTTCACGAAGGATGGCAGCACGGTAGAAGATCCGGTTACCGGAAGCCTCAACGCCTCGGTGGCGCAGTGGCTGCTACGGACATCTCGAGTCGTTGCTCCGTACATGGCAAGCCAAGGTGCCGCACTCGGGCGCGCCGGGCGCGTGTACATCAGCACCGACAACGACGGCGACGACACTTGGGTCGGCGGCCACTGCGTTACATGCGTGAGTGGCACGGTTGATTTGTAAGCCGAGGCGTCAGGCTCGTTGGAATGCGTTTCCAACCAGTTCGGCAACGACCTCGGTGACATCAACAGCGGCGCTGGTGGCGATGTCGTCTTCGTAACCGCGAGCAAGCAGTTCTCGGCCCGAACCCGATGCGCAGAGTGCGTCGAACAAGCGTGGGCGGGCTTGATGAAAAGCAGCGCGCGCAGCGGCAGCCTCGGGTGAGCAACACGGCGTTGCTACCGCGCCAGAAGGGTCGAGTGCGTTGAGTACAGCGCCTGCACCGATCAGGTCTTCGATGGCTGGCCTCATTGCCCCAGCGGGGTCGCCCCACCGTTCTCCTGCCGCAATGACACCGAAGGAGGGCTGATAGTCCTTGCCCCCTCGGGCGATGGCGAGGGCGTGGCGTGCGGTGGCGGTTGCGTTGCGTAGCGATCCGGCGAGTACACGATGGGCTCCCAATTCGCGGGCAGCAAACGACAGCGCCGAACCGTTTGGCGATGGCAACACGATGCGCGATCCAGATTCAGATGTCAGCAGATCTGTGGGCGACAACGAGTAGCCGCTATCTTCACGAGGCCCGGCGAACGCGGCGTTGTTCGCAGCGGCGTATGCCTGCAGCTGGTCGTCAGCCCATGGGTAGGGAAGCACGGTGCATCCGCTTTCGAGCGCGGCGCATACAGCTGTGGTGAAGCGAAGGATGTCGACGATGATGACCACGTCGACATGGGGTGCCAATGCGCCGAGGCCTTCGGTGCCCCAATCGAAGCGGTATGCGAAGCCGTGCTGGCTGTTGTGCAGGTGACCTGCTGTCACCATTTGTCCCAGTGCAGCACGGGCGCGAGCGGCATGCGCTTGGCCGACTTGAAGTCGGTGCCGATCGTGTATGCAATGGGGAACAAGCCGCCCTGCGTGACTTCGTCGAACGGGATGCCGAGAATGTCGGCTGCTTCGCGCTCGCCGTTGTTCATCAGGTGAATAGTGGTCCACGCGGAACCGATGCCGCGTTCGCGGGCGGCGAGCATGAAGCTCCAAACGGCGGGCAACAACGATCCCCACGCGCTTGCGGCGGCCATCACCGGCGCGTTGTCGAGGCGGCCCGTGATGCAAGGAATGAGCATGAGCGGCGCGCGGTGGAAGTTCTCGGTGAGGTACATCGCTGATTCGGTGACTCGACCAGCCTGCTCGGCGCGCATGTCGCCTTCGGCGTATCCGGCGCTACGAGGGTTCTGTGCGTACTGCATGAAGTTGGTCTTGTAGATGTCGGCGAGGGCCTTCTTCTTGGCCGCGTCCTCAACAACGAACCAGTGCCAACCCTGGCTGTTTGAGCCGGTTGGCGCCTGCAGTGCGATCTCGAGACACTCTTCGACAACCGTGCGCTCAACAGGCCGATCGAAGTCGAGGCGCTTGCGAACGGAGCGAGTTGTGTTGAGGACTTCATCGGCCGAAAGGTTCAGATTCATCGTCGCAGTGTGCCATGAATAGGCCTGCTCTGTCAGACTGAGGAGATGTCTGACCGCGTATCAATCTCTATTACCAATGGTGTTGCCGACGTTCGTATGAACCGGCCCGATAAGCGCAATGCGCTCGACGGTGCCATGTTCTCTGCAATCGCCGCAGCCGGCGAGCGGCTCAAGACTGAGCCTGGCGTGCGCGTGGTGGTTCTGTCGGGCGAAGGCGCATCGTTCTGTGCCGGACTCGACTTCAGCTCGTTTCAGGCGATGGCCGGTGGCGCATCGGCCGACGACGCCGCAGCCGATGGCGACAACGGCAACCCTGGCGCGATGAAAGCTGGGCGCATTACCCACCTCGGTCAGCAAGTGGCTTGGGTGTGGCAGGAGATTCCGGTTCCGGTGATCGCCGCCGTCCATGGCCACGCATTGGGTGGCGGCATTCAGATCGCACTCGGCGCCGACATTCGCATTGTGCATCCCGACACCAAGATGTCCGTACGCGAAGTGCACTGGGGCCTCGTGCCTGACATGACCGGCACACAGGTGCTGTCGTCGTTGGTGCGCCCCGACATCGCCAAGGAACTTACGTTCACGGCGCGGGTGTTCACCGGCCGCGAAGCCTTCGAGTTGGGTCTGGCCACGCGCCTCAGCGACACGCCACTCGAAGACGCCTTGGCCATGGCCCACGAGATCTCGAGTCGCAGCCCGGGTGCCGTGCGCGGATCGAAAGAGCTCTTCAACCGCATTGCCAACGCTGGTGCTGCCGAGCAATTCGCCGAAGAGCGTCGCGTGATCGGTGCCCAGATCGGCTCAGCAAACCAGGTTGAGGCTGTCACCGCCAACTTCGAAAACCGTGAGCCACGCTTCGTCGATTGAGCAATGGTCAACGCTGATGTTGCCAAATAATTGATTGTCGAAAGTCCGCCGTTCCCGTAGCATGACGGCGACCGTTCGGGCCAGCGTCGTCCCGAGCGTCCACCAAGCCAAACCGACTTCTGTGGATGTGGACGATGCACAACAATTACCCCGCGCCCTATGGGCTCTATGACCCACGGTTCGAACACGACGCCTGCGGCGTGTCGTTCGTTGCCAACATCAAAGGTGTGCCCAGCCGCGCCATCGTGTCGATGGGAATCGCTGCGCTGTGCAACATGGAGCATCGAGGCGCAACCGGAGCCGAGGCCGACACTGGCGACGGCGCCGGAATCCTGATCCAGATTCCCGACGCGTTCCTGCGCGCCGTGGTCGATTTCGAACTGCCCGCTGTTGGCAGCTACGCAACCGGTCTTGCCTTCTTGCCAGCCGATGCCAACGACGCCGACAAGGCTGCAGCATCGATTGAGTCGCTGCTTGCCGACGAGGGTCTACGCGCCCTTGGCTGGCGCAGTGTGCCAGTCGATCCGTCGTGCCTTGGTGCAGGTGCTCGCCAGGTAATGCCGATCATTCGTCAGTTGTTCGTTGCCGACGCAAGCACCGGCGCGGCCAGTGGCCTCGATCTTGATCGCAAGCTCTTCGTTGCTCGCAAGCGCATTGAGCACGAGCTTGCAGCCGAGCAGGAAACGTATTTCCCGTCGCTGTCGAGTCGGACAATGATCTACAAAGGCATGTTCACCACGCCGCAGCTGGCGGTGTTCTTCACCGACCTGAGCGACCAGCGCGTCGAGAGTGCGTTGGCCTTGGTGCACAGTCGCTTCAGTACCAACACGTTTCCCAGTTGGGCGCTAGCGCACCCGTATCGCTACATCGCACACAACGGTGAGATCAACACGGTGCAGGGCAACCGCAACTGGATGCGTACGCGCGAAGCGTTGCTCAGCAGCGGCATGCTGCCCGGTCTCGAACGCGCCTTCCCAATTTGTACCCCTGGTGGATCTGACTCGGCGAGCTTCGATGAAGTACTCGAACTGTTGCACCTTGCCGGCCGCTCATTGCCGCACGCAATGCTGATGATGATCCCCGAAGCGTGGGAGAACAACACCAACATGGACCCGGCGCGGCGTGCGTTCTATCGGTTCCATTCGTCGTTGATGGAGCCATGGGATGGCCCCGCCAACGTGGCATTCACCGATGGCACCGTGATTGGCTCGGTGCTCGACCGCAACGGGCTTCGCCCCGGACGTTACTGGGTCACCGACGACGATCTCGTGGTGATGGCGAGCGAGACCGGCGTGATCGACATCGATCCAGCGCGCGTCGTGAAGAAGGGTCGCTTGCAGCCCGGGCGCATGTTCCTCGTGGATACTGCGCAGGGTCGCATTGTGAGCGACGACGAAGTGAAGAGCGGTCTGGCTAGCGAGCATCCCTATCAGGAGTGGCTCGATCAAGGTTTGGTTGAGCTCAACGACCTGCCAGCGCGTGAGCATGTCGAGTTCAGTCATTTCAGCGTGTTGCGTCGCCAGCAGGTGTTTGGTTACACGCACGAAGAACTCAAGATCATCGTGGGTCCAATGGCCAAAGCCGGCGCAGAGCCGCTCGGCTCGATGGGCTCAGACACACCAATCGCTGCGCTCAGCGATCGGCCGCGGCTGTTGTTCGATTACTTCCAGCAACTGTTCGCGCAGGTCACCAACCCGCCGCTCGACGCGATTCGCGAAGAGGTTGTCACTGCCGTTGGCTCAACGGTTGGTCCCGAGCACAACTTGCTTGCGCCCGGCCCAGACAGCTGCCGTCAGCTGGTGTTGCCGTTCCCCGTGATCGATAACGACGAACTCGCCAAGATCATCCACATCAACGACGACAACCAGCACCCTCAGCTCAAGGCTGTGACCATCAGCGGTCTGTACAGAGTTGCCGGTGGCGGTCTTGCTCTGTCTCGTGCGCTCGATGCCATTCGCTCAGAGGTGAGCAAGGCCATCGACGATGGTGCGCGCATCATCGTGCTCAGCGACCGCAACAGCGACGAAGTGCTTGCACCGATTCCATCGCTGCTGCTTACCGCTGCGGTCCATCACCACCTGATTCGTGAGAAGAAGCGCACCCAGGTCGGCCTCGTTGTCGAGTGTGGCGATGCACGCGAAGTGCACCACATGGCATTGCTGGTGGGCTACGGCGCCGGAGCAATCAACCCGTACCTTGCGTTCGAATCCATCGAAGACATGATTCGCGAAGACCTCAATGGCTTGGGCGGCATGGATGCGCACAAGGCCCTCAAGAACTTCATTAAGGCCAGTGGTAAGGGCGTGTTGAAGGTGATGTCGAAGATGGGCGTCAGCACCGTGGCTTCGTATACGGGCGCGCAGATCTTCGAGGCCATTGGTTTGGGTCAAGACCTCGTCGAGCAGTACTTCACGGGCACAGTCAGCCGCCTCGGCGGCATCGGTATCGAGCACATCGCAACCGCGGTGGCTGCCCGCCACGCTCATGCGTATCCGTCGAACCCAGAGCAGCGTGCGCATCGCAAGCTCGAACTCGGTGGCGAATATCAGTGGCGTCGCGAAGGCGAAGTGCACCTCTTCAACCCAGAGACGGTGTTCAAGCTGCAGCACGCCACGCGGGCAAAGCGCTACGACATCTTCAAGCAGTACACCGCGTTGGTCGACGACCAGTCGAAGAAGTTGGCCACCTTGCGCGGCCTGTTCGATTTCGACAACAGCACTCGCGAGCCAATCTCGATCGACGACGTTGAGCCAGTAAGCGAAATCGTCAAGCGCTTCTCCACCGGTGCAATGAGCTACGGCAGCATCAGCGCCGAGGCTCACGAGACGTTGGCTATCGCGATGAACTCCATCGGCGCGAAGAGCAACACCGGCGAAGGTGGCGAAGATAGCGACCGTTTGCACGATCCGCAGCGCCGCAGCAGCATCAAGCAGGTGGCCAGCGGCCGCTTTGGTGTCACCAGCGAATACCTCGTGAACGCCGATGATCTGCAGATCAAGATGGCGCAGGGCGCCAAGCCTGGCGAGGGTGGACAGTTGCCGGGCCACAAGGTGTATCCGTGGATTGCCAAGACGCGTCACAGCACGCCCGGCGTTGGTCTCATTAGCCCACCGCCTCATCACGACATTTATTCGATCGAGGATCTCAAGCAGCTCATCCACGACCTCAAGAACGCCAATCCAGTTGCTCGTGTGCATGTGAAGCTCGTCGCCGAAATGGGCGTCGGCACGGTGGCGGCAGGAGTGAGCAAGGCGAAGGCCGATGTTGTGCTCATCAGCGGTCACGATGGCGGCACAGGCGCATCGCCACTCACGTCGTTGAAGCATGCCGGTGGACCATGGGAACTGGGTCTCGCCGAGGCTCAGCAGACCCTGCTGCTCAACGGTCTGCGAGATCGCATTGTGGTGCAGACCGATGGTCAGCTCAAGACCGGTCGCGATGTGGTTGTTGCCGCATTGCTTGGCGCTGAAGAGTTCGGTTTTGCAACCGCCCCCTTGGTGGTCAGCGGTTGCGTGATGATGCGTGTGTGTCATCTCGACACGTGTCCAGTTGGCGTCGCCACGCAGAACCCTGAGCTTCGTGCTCGGTTCAGCGGTAAGCCCGAGTTCGTCGTGAACTTCATGCAATACATCGCTGAAGAGGTTCGCGAACTGATGGCACGCCTCGGCTTCGCCACGATGACCGAAATGATCGGCCACGTTGAGATGCTCGATACCCGTGCAGCGGTTGATCACTGGAAGGCCTCGGGTCTCGATATCAGCCCGATCCTTGCCGTGCCTCAAAACCCTTACGGCCAGACGATGCATCAGTCGGTCGTGCAGGATCATGGCCTCGACATCGCCCTCGATCAGCAACTGATGGCGCGGTCACAAGATGCCATCAACAACGCAACTCCGGTGGCGTTTGAGATGCAGATTCGCAACGTGAACCGCACTGTCGGCACGATGCTCGGAAACGCAGTCACCAAGAAGTGGGGCGGCGCAGGCCTGCCTGATGGCACCATCAAGGTTCACTTCCGCGGTTCGGCCGGACAGAGCTTCGGAGCGTTCGTGCCTGCCGGCATCGAGATGCGCCTCGAAGGCGATGGCAACGACTATGTGGGTAAGGGCCTCAGTGGCGGCCGCGTCATCGTGCACCCTGATCGCCGAGCGACATTCGTGGCCGAAGACAACGTCGTTGCCGGCAACGTCATCGGATATGGCGCCACCGGCGGAGAGATCTTCTTGCGCGGTGTCGTCGGCGAGCGTTTCTGCGTTCGCAACTCGGGAGCCATTGCGGTTGTCGAAGGTATCGGCGACCACGGCTGCGAGTACATGACCGGTGGGCGAGTGGTCGTGCTTGGCCCTACGGGCCGCAACTTCGCGGCCGGTATGAGCGGCGGCATCGCCTACGTGTACGACCCATCGAACACCTTCGCCGCGTTGGTGAACTACGACATGGTCGATCTCGAACCGCTCGACAGCGACGACATGTCGTTCTTGTCGGGCATCGTGCAGCGACACGCCGATCTCACCGGATCAACGGTGGGCGCTCGGGTCGTTGCGAATTGGGATGAAGCAGCGAGCTCGTTCCGCAAGGTGATGCCACGTGATTACAAGCGGGTGCTCACAGTCATCCGCGACGCGCAGGCCGCTGGTCTGAGCGAAGAACAAACCAATGCTCGAGTGATGGAGAGTGTGTGATGGGTGAAGCCACAGGGTTCTTGAAATGGCAACGCGACACTCCTTCTCGCCGCCCGGTGCCGGTGCGCCTGCGCGACTGGAAAGAGGTGTACGAGCCGTTCGATATTGCCAAGGTCACCACTCAGGCTGGCCGTTGCATGGACTGCGGTATTCCGTTTTGCAACAACGGCTGCCCGCTCGGAAACCTGATTCCCGACTGGAACGATCTGGTGTACCGCGACCATTGGCGTGACGCCATCGATCGCTTGCACGCCACGAATAACTTTCCCGAGTTCACCGGTCGACTCTGCCCGGCTCCATGCGAGTCGGCGTGTGTGCTTGGCATCAACGCCGATGCTGTCACCATCAAGCAGGTCGAAGTCGAGATCATCAACCGTGCATGGAGCGAAGGCTGGGTTATCCCGCAGTTGCCTTCGGTGAAGACCGGCAAGCGCGTTGTGGTCATTGGCTCCGGTCCCGCCGGACTGGCCACCGCACAGCAACTCACCCGCGCCGGGCACGACGTTGTGGTGCTCGAGCGCGCCGACCGCATTGGTGGCCTGTTGCGCTATGGCATCCCCGAGTTCAAGCTCGAAAAGCATCATGTCGATCGCCGTGTCGCACAGATGGAAGCAGAGGGCACCGAGTTCCGCACCAACGCCGTCGTCGGTGAGAACATCGACATCGACGTGTTGCTCGCTACCAACGATGCTGTGGTGTTGGCATGTGGCGCCACGGCATGGCGAGATCTTCCAGTGCCTGGGCGCGAGTTCGCCGGCATCTATCAGGCGATGGAATACCTGCCATTGGCTAACCGAGTGCAGCAGGGTGACACGGCTGATTCGTCCATCGATGCGGCGGGCAAACATGTGGTCATTATCGGCGGAGGCGACACCGGCGCCGACTGCCTCGGCACGGCGCTGCGTCAAGGCGCTGCGTCGGTCACGCAACTCGAGATTTTGCCGCAGCCTCCAGCTGCGCGTGCCAGCGAGAACCCGTGGCCGCAGTGGAGCCTCATCATGCGCACCTCGTCGGCTCACGAAGAAGGCGGCGAGCGCGTGTTCAGCGTGAACACAGAGCGCTTCCTCGGCGACGACCACGGCAACGTGCGTGCGTTGTTGATTCACGAGGTCGAGATGGTCGCCGGCAAGTTCACCAAGATCGAGGGCACCGATCGCGAGCTGCCCGCCGATTTGGTGTTCTTCGCACTTGGTTTCGTTGGCCCCGAAAAGGGTTCATGGCTCGAGCAGCTCGGTGTCGCCCTCGATGAGCGCGGCAACGTTCGGCGCAGCGACGACTTCGCCTCAAGCGTTGCGGGCGTGTTTGTCGCTGGCGATATGGGCCGCGGTCAGAGCCTCATCGTGTGGGCGATTGCCGAAGGTCGGGCCTGCGCAGCAAGCGTTGACCGCTATCTCGTTGGCGAGACAAACCTGCCTGCACCGGTTGTTGCCTCGAGTCGACCGCTCGCCTAATCGAGACTTCGTTGGGGTGACTCACGTTGGCCGTCTGGCAGACCTAAGCTCCCCCGAATGAAGTCACGTTTCATCGCCGCTGGTCTCACCGCTCTCGTCACAACAAGCCTCTCGGCTTGCGGTAGCGCCGGCGGCACGAACACGGCGCCGGTCACCACGATCAAGCTGTCGCAGGCCGACTACGTGACCGTTGCGCCGATTCTGACGAGCACAGTGCCACCCACCACCGTGGTGAACCAGACCTCTACCACGCTGTCGACCTCGGTTGCTGGTGAGCAGGAGTACATCGTTGTCAATGGCGACTATCTCACGCGCATCGCCAAGAAATACGGCATCAGCGCCCAAGCGATAGCCGATTACAACCAGTGGACCGATGGTGTGAACCACCTCATCTACCAAGGCTTCAGCATCAAGATTCCGCCAGGCGCCACCATCGTTGCGGCCGGCACGCCTGCGAGTGCAACCACTACAACCTCGAACATCCCTATTGGTGGAACCTACGTAGTTGTCGACGGCGACACGCTGTCGCGCATCGCTGGGCGCAATGGCACCACGGTCAAGGCACTCATCGCCGTGAACGGTTGGACCGATGGCGTCAACCACCTCATCTACAAGGGCCTCAAGATCAACCTGCCGGTGAAGTCGGGCTAAATCCCGAGCTACTCAACCCGCCACCCGCGAACGGCCAACACCCTCTCAACTGCTTGCATGGGCGCGATTTGGGACAGGTGCTGTCTCACACCGCGCCCATGCGGGATTGTGAGGCGCTCACCCGAGACGAAACGGCACTCGGCGGGCTTATCCGATGTTGGGCCAGCGACGCTTCTGACGACGACGCAGGCCCGCGTCACCGAGTTCGCGGCGCTCGCTGAGCGCCCACTCGCGGCGCCAGCTGGTGTATTCGGGGCCGGTGAGGCGAGGAGTCTTTCCGTTGGCGGCGTTGCGTCGCGCTGTCCAGTAATCGGTGAGCGTTTCGTCGCCCAACAACGTGACTGCCGATTCGATGCGGGCATTGAACCGTCGTGTGTTTTCGTCGGATCCAGCGCGCAGGGGGCTCCCGAACACAACAGTGGTGCGGCCTGGCTTTGGGCGCTTCATGCCTTTGCCGTAGATGGGGCCTGAGCCGTCGATAAACATCGGCACCACGGCTGCGCCAGTGCGTGCCGACAAGAATGCTGCGCCACCCTTGAAGTCTTGACCCCAGCCATCAGGGGAGCGGCCACCCTCGGGGTAAATGAGCAGGCTCCAGCCGTCGGCCATGAGGTCGCGAATCTGGTCTGCAGATTTGCGCCCGGTGGCCTCGCGGTCGATGGGTAACGCATTGAGAACTAGGGCTGCGGCGGTGCCCTTGCTGCGCGATGTGAAGAAGTAATCGGCGGCAGCGGCAACAACCAACTTGTTGCGCCACGGTTCGGGAATTGCGTAGATCGACAGCGGAGTATCGAGGTGGCTGTGATGGTTCGGCGTAAAGATCAGCGGGGGCGGATTGTCGAGCACGCGCAAATCTTCGAGACGGTCGGCGCCTTTCACTGTTGGCGAAGCAATGGCTTTAGTGAACCAACGCATTGGGCCTTGCGTGAGAATCGCGCGTCCGACGCGGGCTGGGTACTTGCGGGCCCAGTCGGTCTCAAAGTTGGCGCCGAGAGTAGACGGTTCGCGTGGCACCACGACGCCGCGTGGCACATTGGGCTTGCGATACGGAAAGCCCTTTGAGGACAGTGGCTTGGCAGCTTTGACAATGAGCGACTCAACCGCACCGGCGGCGCGCGCGGCGCGCCTGAGGCCGGTGACATTGCGAATCGCGTCTTCGCGCTTGCTCATTTCTGCAATCTCACTTCACGTCGCAAACCATGAGCGGAGGCGCATGGATGTGGCTGATGGTGGGTGTGTTGCCGACGACATCGGAGGCAATTTCGAAGGCGTCGTCCATGGTGGATGCCGGGGTGAATCCGAGGCGGCGTACGGCCTTCACGTTGCCGCCAACGATGATGACTCGGCTGCAGTGCTGCATGCCATGGCTGCCCCAGTACCACATGTAGAACGGGTGCACGCCGTGATAGGCGTTGCCGGTGCGGTATAGGTGCTTGTACCACTCGTCTTCGGCGAACGACTTCTCGTACTTCTGGCTCATCACGTGTGGATCGGTTGTTTCGGCGAGCACCTGCTCGAAAAAGTCGATGTAGCTCGGGTGATGAACCGGGTTGAAATCCCACGGCGTTGGGTGGGTCATGATGACCACGCCGCCCTCGCGCACTAACGGCTTGCCGCGGTACATGTTGAACAGATAGCCCAGGCCCATGCACATCACGAGAATCGGGTTCATGATCGAGTTCACGTTGTATGGGCAGATGTAGGGAATGCCCATCGTGAGGATGTCGGTCTGGCCCTGCACCTCGACGAGTTGCTGGCGGTACACGTTCTCGGTGGTCACCTTGTGCACGGCACCCACTTCGCCGGCTTGCACGCTGGTCATCTGATGGGGCGCCTCGATGCCGTGGAAGATGTTGCGCGCCATGCGCGTAGGCGTGCGCTTCAGCGCGGCAGACACACCAACAAACGTGGCGCGGTCTTTGGCGTTCCATTCCCATTCGCGCTTCGACAAGAAATCGAATGGCTTCGGGAAGGTATCGGTGTTCATCGTGGTCTCTACTTGGAAGACCTTGACACCGCTGTCGACGAGCACTTTGCCCATGCGCCAGTTGCTCTTGTGTAGTTCGCTCTTGTGCTGATCCATGAAGCTGTGGCTGGCTTCCATGGTCTTTGGATTGTGGTGATGCTGCAGGCTCTTGTAGCTGCTGAGTCCGGTGGCGGTGCTCTTCCAGCCGCCATCCATCGCAACGAGGTTGATGTTTACGTAGACAAGCAAGTCGCTGTTTGCGGCGCGCTTGTTGATCTCTACGTCTTCGCCCTGTGGGGTTGCGCCGATGTACTCGAGTGCTTCGGGGTCCTCGGCGTCGTGCTGATACAGCAGTCCTCGTGGAGCAAACGCGTCGTAGACGCGGTCGCCGACCGCATGGCGCAGTTCGGCTTCGGTCATGCGGCGGTGCAGCGCGAGGGCGGCGATGATGTGCACATCGTCGACGCCCGCATCGGCTGCAAGATCGAGTACAGCCTCGATCACGCGCTGGCGAATATCGGGTCGACGCATAGGGGGCAACGGCAAGCTGACATCGTCGAACGCGATGGTCAACTTCATGCCGGGGAACAACAACGCGGGCAGCGGGTCGTGGTCGTATGGATTGAGCAACGCGTGTCGGATAGCGCCATCGATGTCGTCGAGGGCCTTCTCTGGCTCGGGCGCGTAGATGACGCGACTGCGTCCGGCTGGCAACTTTTCGAGGCTGAAGTTTTCGCCACGCCAGAACATGATCGGCGGCGTGTTGCGATCAACCTCGAGGACAAATCCTGGACGAGGCATTAGTGCTTCTCCTTCGTAGAACGTAGATCGAAGACGACCTTCACAGCGCCGCGGCGACCAGCGCTTGCGGCGTGAGCAATGGCGTCTTCGTAATCGTCGAGCGGGTAGCTAGCTGACACCATGCGGGCCATATCGCAGGCTGCAACGGTGTCGATCGCCAAATCAAATGTGCGCCGACGCGAGCCGTCGGGCATGGTCTCGGTGCCATAGGTGTATGACCCAACGACGTGAGTCTCGCGATGCCAGAGGCCGGTGAGATCGACCGTGACCTCGCTGGGCATGCCCATCAGCACAACGCGGCCGCGAGGCTTGGTGATGCGTAGGCACGACTCGATCGACTTGCTGTTGCCGACTGCGTCGATGGTTGCGTGAGCGCCGCCGGTGAGATAGTCGCCAACGACATGGCAGCCCACTTCACGGCGCACAGCTCGTTGCAGCTCGTCGGGAGCCACCACGATGTCGGCGCCCAGGCTGCGTGCCAGTGCTTGCTGGTGTGGGTAACGGGCACCCACCAAGATCTTCACGCCAGGCACGTAGCGGCGAAGGCCAGCGATAGCGCACAAGCCCATGGTGCCAGCGCCGAGCACAGCCACAATCGGATTCTCGACGCCAACGAGGGCGGGCCAGCACAGCAACGCGCTGTGAATGCCACCCGCTGCAGGCTCGATCATCACCGCGGTCTCGTCGCTCATCTCATCGGGCACGTGATGTAGTTGGCTCTCGTGAGCAAGAAACGAGGTGCTCCATCCGCCGCCAGTTGAGTGGCAAAAACCGGTTTGAATACCGGGCTCCAGTGGAGGCAGCGCGAGGTGCGCATAGTCGTCGCCGTCGCCGGGTGCAGCGCCCGGGAATGGCAGCGGGAAGCCTCGAGCGGCGTGACCAAGAACGGGTTCGATGACCACGCGTGTGCCGTCGGCCAAGTTGCCGAGCACTTCATGTCCGGGTGTGAACGGAAAGCTCACCCAGTCGTCGAAATAGGTCGAGGCGTGCCCCTCGATTGTGCTCAGGTCGCTTCCACAAATTCCGCTGAGGCGGGTGGTGACAGTGTGCCAACCGTCGCCCAGTGGCGCCGGGGGATCGATGTTGACGAGCTCGATGGGGCCGATGCGTGCGGCAGCAGCGGGGCTGAGCGCCGACACCATGCGGGCGATGCCGAGCCGAGCGACCTTGCGGGAAACTTGCAGCGCTTTCATCGGAACCGACCTGCTGTGTTGCTGCCAGCGAAGCTGCGCGTACGTTCGCGTTCGCTGAGCATGGTGCCGATGGGGAGCAACGGCCGTGGGCCGCCCGGGGCTTTGTGCCAGTCTTCGACGAGCCAACCACGCTTGCGCGCAATCGCCGCCAACCGGGTCTCAGGGTTGACGGCCACGGGGAAGCCGACACACTCGAGCAACGGCAGGTCGCTTGTGCTGTCGGCGTAGGCAACCGACTCTTCGAGCAGCAGACCCTCGGCCTTGCAGTAGTCGGCCAGCACCTGTGCGCGTGTCTCGCCGGTGGGCGGCACCTTGGCCAGTTCGCCGCTGTACGTACCATCGGGACGCACGGTCATTTCGGCGGCGATGATCTCGTCGAACAACGGCTTCAGGCCGGCGACCACAAAGTCGAGAGCGCCAGTGATGAGCACCGTGCGGTGTCCGAGGGCGCGGTGTTCGCGGACCCGTCGGATGCCTGCCGGGAAGCTCTTCGTGACGATGAGCTGAGTGAAGAGATCCTTGGAGTCCTCGTCGATTTGAGCGATGGGGGCGTCTTCGTATCGGCGGTAGAAGTAGCGCAGGAAATCGGCACGGTCCTTGCGGTCCATACTGCTGAGGCCTGGTGCCTGACCAAGCGTGCGCAGAACGTAGCGCATGCGCTCGGGCATGTTGAGCCGACGAGTGGCGAGGAACGAAAAGCTCTCGACAACGTTGCTTGAGATCAGCGTGTTCTCGAGGTCGAATGCGGCCACATGGCGGTCGGGCGACAACACGTTGCGGCGCATGCGCTCGGGGCGATCGTTGCGGTTCTTGCCCGGCGTCGACTTCACGCGTGCATGCGCAACCACCGAGGGCAGGTGAATGGTGGTGACGTATTTGGTCCAGTCGACCGAGCGCGGATCGCAGTTAAACGTGGCCTGATCGTGCGGAGACAGGGAGTCCCAAACCGACATGAGATTGTCGACTTGATAGATCGCTTCACACTCGGTGTAAAGGCCGTAGAGCTGCACGTACTCGTACGCGCGCTCGATGTCTTGCTTGCGTTCGTCGAGCTTGGCCGCCCACGTGGCTTGGGTGCCGCGCAATGGAAGCATCTGCAGAACTTGCTCGGCACGGGTGGCCACGGTCTTGGCGCGCTTGAGTTGCTGTTGCACCTTTCCGCGTGCCGGGAACTGCCATTCGGGCACAACGATTGGTTGGCCCTCGGCGTCGTACAACGGATGCTCGGTGAACCACGAGCGCACGTTGTCGACGAGCAGTTTGTACTTCAGCGGATTGATACCGCCGCTGGCCACCTGCGTAATGCGCGGGGCCTGCTCGGGGCCCAAGGCGGCAACGGCGATGATGGCGGCCACAACGATGTCTACTGGGATGACGTCGACAGTGCCTTCGGGTACACCGGGGAACTGGGTGAGCAATCCGCGGGCGTAGCTGATGATGACTGGCTCGGCCATGCGAAAGCCGCGGATCCAGCCTGGGCGCGGTTCTTGCAGCGCCGACTCAATGATCGATGGCCGCACGATGCTGACGGGCACCTTGCCTTTGGTCTCCATCAGCGCTTGTTCGCCGAGGGCCTTGGTGTACGCATATGCGTCGGGCCAGCCGATGCTGGCGGCGCGAGCGCGTCCGGCTTCGACCAGTTCGTCGGTGCACCATTTTTCGCGAAGGTGCTCGGTCTTGGCTGCCAACGCCGGAGCGCCCGCTGCGCCGAGTTCTTTGCGTGCGTCGGCGCGGAAACTGCGCAACCGGTCTGGCTGGCGGCTCGCTGCTTCGGTGTCGCTGCGCAAGCGACGCGACGCGGCAACCTCCTTGCGCCAGCTGAGACCAAGATCGAATGGGCCTTCGCTCACCAGTTCTTCGGGCGCATTGCCGCGTCGGTTGCCAGCGACGTAACAGGTGCTGACTGCCACCAAGTGCGGGGCCACACCGAGATCGTTGAGGGTTTGGGCGACGCGTGTAGGCCCGAGCAGGTTGATCTCGACAGCGGTGTCGAGCGGGGAGTCGAACGCCACGGCGGCGGCCGAGTGGATGACGATGTTGCAGGTTGCCAACGTGGCGAGATCGGCATCGTTGAGTCCGAGTCCGTCGGTGCTCACGTCGCCGTTGATGGTGACGACGCGGCGTTCGATCATCGCATCGAAGGTCTCGCCGGTACTGAGCAGTTCTTCTTTGAGGCGGTCGAACGCGTCGTTTTTGAAGATCTCGCGACGTGCTCGTTCTGGGGCTCCACGCTTGCCGCCACGGATGAGCAACACCAGTTGGCAGTCGGGCACGCTGCGCAGCAAACGCTCGACGAGAGCGGTTCCGACAAAGCCGGTAGAGCCCGTTATAGCGATGCGCTTGCCGGCCAACTGCTCAGCAATCATGGCGTGTGGGCTCCGCGATCGTTTTCACAGTCGCTTTTCTACCATATGGTAGACAGCGATGGTAACCCGACGTGGCATGACCCGATCAGCGATCCTTGAAGCCAGCGTCGACCTGTTCGGCAGCCGTGGCTTCTCCGCCGTCTCGCTCGACGACATCGCTGGCGTCGTGGGAGTAGCCAAGCAGACCGTGCTGTACTGGTTCCCTTCGAAAGATGAGTTGCTCGACGCTGTGCTCGAACAGACAGCGCTGGAGCTTGCGGCAGTTATTGAGGCCGCCGTGCGCTCCGCCCCCGACGAGCCGCTCGCCCGAATCGAAGCGGTGATCAAGGCGGTGCTTCGTCCGGCTGTTCGTCGTCCGGCGTTGTTGGGTCTCGTGCGCGAAGTGTCGCGGCTCTCTCCCGATCACGCGGCGCGTCTCACTGATCAAGTGCGACCATTTGTGCGCCGGGCCACCGACTACCTCGGTGAAGAAATGGCAAATGGCCGATTGCGAATGGCTGACCCCGGCCTCGTTGTGGCGCTTGCCTATGCCACGGTTACCGGTATTGCTACCGAACCCACTGCTTTGCAGGCCGTCGAGTGGCAGGCAACCACAACCGGCCTGCGACGTCTGCGCCGCGAACTCACCGAGTTTCTACTCGCCGCGCTCCGCCCCTAAATCTGCCCCGACGTCCCGAATCCGCCACCAGTCCCGAATCCGGCACCACTTTGCTTCAACAAAGCGTTTGTTGAAGACAATTGGTTGGGGGTTGACCTGAAGTCTTCAACAAACCCGGGAGTGAGTGGCGCGGGGG
>JBAXER010000014.1:0-46471 GCA_037140375.1 Actinomycetota bacterium | reverse complement strand
ACGTGCCGGGAGCAAAGACGTTGCAGCCGTCTTCATTGCGAGGAGTACCCAAAAGCGAGAGACGTAGCAAGGGCTAGCCACAGTTGGTACGGCACGAACGCAATGCCAAGTGCGAGAGACGCGCGAAACGAGATCACGAGTAGCGGGATGGCGAACAGGGTGGCGAGCGTGAGTGCAACAGCTGATGCGAGCAGTGAGTGTGGAGTAAAGAACAACCATGCCCACGAGAGAGCGGCTGCCACGCTCAGCGCGAGCGAAATCAACCAGACCAGCTGGTGAGTGCTCGAGAGGCGGTTGGCCACAACCCAGGTTGCGACGATGAGCATTGCAAAGTTGTAGGGCCAAATGAGACCGACCACGATTCCGGGTGGTTGCCACGCAGGTTTGGAGAGTGAGCGATACCACTGTGTGTCGGTGGTAACCAAGCGGCCAGAGCCGATGGCGTAGATAGCGATAATGGCGGTATCAAGAACACCAACGGCGATGCGGGTCATACGCAAGTATCGCTCGCAGCTACAGGCTTTATCGGGCTACGCACCGCATCACGACACAATGAATGATCCAGCTGCGCACCAAAATTCTGACAGCTCACGGATTAGATTGGCGTCGTGACGACCACTCTGACCGCCGTTCACGGGCGCATCCTCGACCTTGACAGTCATTTGCAAGTGCCGATTTCTCGTTGGGGTGAGGTATTCGGAGACGCAACCGCCCGCTTTGGCAAACGCTTCGCTGGAATCCCGCTGTTCGATGCCACCGACGAACCCGACCTCACAACCGAGTCAGTGTGGACTACCAAAGGCACCGCTGCACCAGGTGCATCTAGTCCCGAAGGCCGTTTGGCTGCGATGGATGTGATGGGCATCGAGCGTCAACTGATTTTCCCGCAGGTGGTTTTGGCGATGCCCGCGTGGTCTGATCACCCGAACGCTGGTGTCGTGCTGCGCGAGTACAACGACACGGTATTGCGATGGACAAAATCTGGACGCGGACGCTTGCGCCCGACTGCATTGCTCAATCTGACGACGATTGATGGCGCAATCGCCGAAGCTGAGCGAGTTGCAGCTGGTGGCGCACGAGCAGTTTTCATCCAAGATGGCATCGCACCTGGAGGTCGCTCGCCAGCGGCAGCCGAACTTGACCCGCTCTGGGCGTTGCTCGCTGAAGCAGAACTTCCCGTCACGTTGCACATCGGCGGCCAAGACGGTTTCTTCGCCAGCAACGCGTGGGGTGATGCCGACTTGTTGCGACCTGGCACCTTCTCCACTGGTGAACCGATCGGCCCGCACACGCTGGCCACTATGCACCTGGCCGCACAAAACTATTTGGCAACGATGATCTACGGCGGCGTTTTCGACCGCCATCCCACTCTGCGAGTTGGTGTCATTGAACTTGGCGCAATGTGGGTTGGTCCGTTTGTCGATCTGCTCGAAGATCGTCTTGCGTTATCGCGTCGTCTCCGTGAAAGTTTGAAGCGAAGTCCGCGTGAAGTATTCGTCGACCAGATTCGCGTGACGCCGTTTTTCTGGGAGCGCACGGCTCGACAAATTGAGCGCTACGGAATGCCCGAGATCTACGCGTTTTCGACAGACTTTCCGCACCCTGAGGGCGGCACTGACCCAATAGGACGCATGGCCGCCGACATCACACCGCTCGGTGATGCGGCAATCGAAGCGTTCTTCGTGAGCAACGCCGAGCTGCTCTTGCCTAGCTGATACGGGTGTTTGCGTGTTACCAATTGTGGGTGATGAGGAAAAATGATTAAGGCGCGCACAATCCATCTTCAGCCTGAAGCGTTGATGGCGATGTCACAGATCTTGGGCATCATGCTTGACCAAATGTTTGATGCTGAGACAAGCACAATGTGGAGCACGGAACACATCATCGAATTGGAAGCACGGCTTGTTTCGCCTGCTGAAGGTGAACCAATCGAGCTGGGAATTGATGATGCATCGTTACTGTTGCAAGGCATGGCCTTCACTGAAGTGATGTCAGAGGATTTGCCGTGGATCGATACGGTCCGGTGGGTGACCGATTTTGTGACCATGGAGCTGCGTCAACATTGGACCGAAGAAGAGTGGCACAACTTTTCCCAACGCTGACAACATGGCCTCAGCCTCAAGAGTGAATCGGCGGGTGTTTTGGATCAGCCCCGGCGCGTTCGATCATCGGCGCCGACGCTGCCATAGGGATGGTGACCGAAAAAGCCCGCATGGGCGCGATTTGGGACAGGAGCTGTCTCAAATCGCGCCCATGCAACAGGGTTTGCGGATGGTGAGCCGCCGGATGCGGCCGAGAGCGGCCGAGGTAGTGGTTAGGCGAGGGCGCCGCCAGCTGGTGGCTGGCTCAGCTGCGCTGCAGCCTTCTTTCGTCGAGCACCAGGGCGGATCCAGAGTTTGCCACCGCGGATGGCGAGGGCCCAGGCAACGATGATGATGTTGCTGATGGTCATCGCAATAGCTGCGTAGCGCGCTGCTCGTAGGTGCGACATGAGCGTGCGGTGCTGCTGGGTGCACACGGTGCTGCATTTCGGCGTGATGCCGGTCTTTGCTGCCTGCTCGGCGGCGCTCTTGGCGGCTCCAACAAGGTGCGATGAGTGCTTGCCGGTGAGGTAGTTGCTTTGCAGCCGGTAGTCGTAGGCGGCGCTGATGCCGACCTCGGCCATGCTCACAGTGGTGGCGAAGCCAACGACCAGCAATGCGCTGATGAGCAGCTTCCAGCGGCTGTTTGCTGCAATTCGGTGGGCCAGAGCGAGGGCTGCGACTACGGCGAGGAAGATGACGGGCAGCATCAACGTGGAGTCACGAAGCCAACGGCCGTAGGACGACTGCAGTCGCTCGATCGATCCGACGGTTTCTTGCACGGTGGTTACCCAAAAGCCGTTGGCGTAGGAGATGAGCACGGTAAAGATCCCAACGGAGATCCATGACACTGGGAGCCGGCTGAGTTGGCCGAGGCGGCGGGTGGGTTGTTCGGTGGAGTTCATCTGTGGTGGATCCTCTGTGGTGCGAATGAGGGGCTAAGAATCAACTTGAGCTTGCGCCGCCGAGGGTCGGGCGACGCAAGCTCAAGAACTGGGTAGAACTGCCGTGGTTCGGGCGCCACGACTCGCCATTGCAGTGCTTATGGGGTGATTTCCCAGCCCCACATCATCTGGTGGTCTTCGTGTGCCAGGTTGTGGCAGTGAGCCACGTATGGGCCCACGAAGTCACGGAAGTAGCGACCGATGATCACGGATTCGCTCGGGTCGAGCGCCACAAGGTCTTCTCGTGAAATGTCGTCCGGGTGAGCCTTGTCGCCGGCGGTGGTGATCTTGCCGTTGCGCATCAGCGTCTGGTGTTCTTCCATGTGGAGGTGAACTGGGTGAACCCACCCGCCGCCGCCGTTGCGGATTTCCCACAGGTTGTAGCTACCCATCTTTTGCTGTGCGAGTGGGCTGAGACCCTTCTTGTTCTTCATGCTGGTGGCCGATGTGAGTGGATCAAACGGCTTGCCGTTGATGAGCCACTCGGTCTCGCCGCCGGCGCTGCCGCGCTGCACTTCGAAGATCATGCGGTTATCGAGCATGGTCTGCCAGTTGCTGGGCACTGCTGGCAGCGGGCGCAGCTTGGTTGGGATCAAGCTGGCGTCTGGAACTGCTGGTGCGTCGCCGATGACGAACTTGATCATCGGGATCTTGTAGTTCGGGTCGATGCCGCCGCGAACCGACTTCGATGGCATGCGGCCGTCGGTCATCTTTGACACGTTGGTCAGGTAGATGACGTCGCCCTTCTTGGTGGGTGTGCCGTCCTGGTACTTGGTGAAGTCGATGATCACTTCGCGACGCTTGGCTGGCCAGAGCTCGAAGTTGTTGCGCTTGAACGGGAATGGGATCAACCCGCCGTCGGAAGCGATCTCCACGAACTGCATGCACTGCTGAGCGTCGGGGATGCGCCACTGGCCTTGGAGCTCGTTGCCGCTGTAACCGAGTGACACTGCTGATACGGGACCCTTGCTTGACGTCATCATCTTGAAGTCGTAGATGCGTGAGATCGAGCAGTCCAAGAACCGGAAGCGGTACTTGCGTCGCTCCACGGTCATTGTTGGATAGGCGGTTCCGTTGACGGTGAAGATGTCGCCGACAAAGCCATGGTTGGGGAAGTGCTTGTAAAAGGTCTTGCCCCACCACTCAGGATGCACGCCTGGCTTGACGAGCGGGAACTCAGCATCGTGAATGTCGTTGTGTGGTGTGGTGCCGTCATCGAGGCGGCAGTCGAAGAAGGCGAGTGGGATGTCGTACTTCACATCGAACGAACCATCGGGGTTGTTGGTGCGAACACCTGGCAGGCGATACCCCTTGGTCTCGTCACCAGCATCGAGATTGCCCTTTGGGTCATAGATCGGGTAGAGGCCAACGAGGCCCTTGTACACGTTTGAACCGGTGTGATCCATGCGGTGATCGTGGAACCAAAAGAAGCTCTGCTTCTCGTTGTCGTCGCCGCCAGCTGGCCAGTTGAGATACAACTGATCAACCCATTGTGTTGGCTGAAAGCCCATGCTCTTTGGACCGAAGTTCATTGAGTAGTGAGGGTTGCCATCGCTCTCAGGGGCGGTGTGAGCGTTGTGTAGGTGGGTCAGGAACGACCAGTCGGGTGCGCCGAAGTCTTGGCGATCAAGGCCTAACGGGTTTTCGTGCAGGCGGTTTGCGAAGCGCAAGAGGCATGGCTTGCCGTATTCGGCGTTGATCATCGGGCCCGGGAACTGCCCGTTGAACCCGTAGATCGTGCTCTTTGGCAGTGTGCGAACGGTGCCTGCGGGGTACACGTTGCCAGCCTGATCGAACGACACGGTGGGCTTACCAGCCGAGTTGATTGGCATGACCTGCGACGTGGTGAACGAGTGCTCCGCAACATCGACGGTGAGCTTGTAGATGATTGGGTCAGGCCGAGCTGCTTGGCCGCTGATGATGTCTTGGGCAGTCACGCGTGGCTTGAAGACTTGGTGGCGCTGGTTGCGGATTGAGTTCTGCTGACCTTCGCCCGGTCCGGGAGGCAATGCCCAGCCGGCAACGTCAAGGATCGGCTCTGGAGCGAGCGACTTCGGAATCGGCAACTGATCGGTGAACGGCGACATGATCAGCGGACTCGTCGGAAACGCCTCGGTATAGATCGCTCCAGCCAACGCGATTGATGCTGCATGGAACGCGCCGTCGGCAGACATCAACCCCTTCTGACGAAGATCTGGAACCACGGCCGAAGCAGTGACGCCAGCGGCCAATGCGGCGGCACCTGCAGCGCCAAACTTAAGAACGGTGCGACGCTTCACAAGATCGGCGTCGACTTCTGTGGCGGATGTTTGCGGCTGGGAATTCATGTGATCGCTCATTCGTGTCTTGCCTCCGGGGAGAGGGGCTGTCCTGGTATGTGCCAGTGTGCGTGCCAGCTCGGTTTCGATCAATGAGGTGATGGGTATAGACCCATTCGGACCATGGTCGTAGGTCTCGCCCTGCTGTCCGAGTTCTGCGGGCGGCCCTTCAGAGCGCGCCGAAGTCGTGCCGTTGATGATCAGCTCTCAGTGAGCAAAGCCAGTGTTTGCGCTGCGTGAGGTCAAGATTCGATGTCCGCGGAACAGGGTGGGCCGGTCGGAACCTCCCCATTTTTCTACGGCGCTGCTCTCCGACTTGTGTCGACGAATGGCGTAAGCCTGCGGTGAAATGGAGCGCAGAATGCTCAGGTAGAGCGCTGCACGCGGCCGTGGTCGTCACCCTTGGACGGAAAGAAAATCCTCAATTGCAGTAGCGACCGCGGCAGCATGAGTGGCCTCATGCATTGAGTGCTCGCCGCCGGCGATTACTTGCAGGCGGGCGCTGGAAACCTTGCGCTCGAGATACTCGCCCGAAGCTACGTACTCGGGCCGATCTAGTTCGCCAGCGAGCACGAGCACGGGTACTGCGATCTCGGTGAGGCGTTCCATCACCACGGAATCGTTTTGCAGATTGAGGTTGGTCACCTGTGGCGGCACGCCGAACTTGTTGGCATTGCGGATCGAGCGGTCGTTCCATGCTTGACGCTTCTCGGGGTCGCGAAATCCGGGGCCGGTGTTGATGACAACGATGGCGCGAGCGGCTTGTGGCCTGGTGACTGCATGGGCCAGCGCGAGGTACCCGCCGAGCGAATGGCCAACGAGCACGGCAGGGGAGTCGAGCGTGGCCAGCACATCGTCGAGATCGGCGAGGGCAAGGTCTCGCGTGTAGGCATCTGGGTCATCTGGAACCGGTGAGTTGCCATGGCCGAGCAGGTCAACAGCGAGTACTTCGAACCGAGGCCCAAGGAGTTCCATGCACCGTGTCCATGTAGCCGCCGTTGATCCCAAACCATGCACGAAGACGATGGGTTGAGCGCCGGCAGTTCCGCCTGTGATCACGTTGAGTCTCATCGTTGCACCTCTACTGTCCGTCACGGTTGACCGGTGGATCAGTATTGCAGCCCGACATCGCCAGACCCATTGCAGTATCGGTGCTCACAATCCCGCATGGGCGCGATTTGGGACAGGTGCTGTCTCAAATCGCGCCCATGCAACGGGGTTTGCGGATGGCTTGCCGGTGGATGGCTTATGGGGTGATTTCCCAGCCCCACATCATCTGGTGGTCTTCGTGTGCCAGGTTGTGGCAGTGAGCCACGTATGGGCCCACGAAGTCACGGAAGTAGCGACCGATGATCACGGATTCGCTCGGGTCGAGCGCCACAAGGTCTTCTCGTGAAATGTCGTCCGGGTGAGCCTTGTCGCCGGCGGTGGTGATCTTGCCGTTGCGCATCAGCGTCTGGTGTTCTTCCATGTGGAGGTGAACTGGGTGAACCCACCCGCCGCCGCCGTTGCGGATTTCCCACAGGTTGTAGCTACCCATCTTTTGCTGTGCGAGTGGGCTGAGACCCTTCTTGTTCTTCATGCTGGTGGCCGATGTGAGTGGATCAAACGGCTTGCCGTTGATGAGCCACTCGGTCTCGCCGCCGGCGCTGCCGCGCTGCACTTCGAAGATCATGCGGTTATCGAGCATGGTCTGCCAGTTGCTGGGCACTGCTGGCAGTGGGCGCAGCTTGGTTGGGATCAGACTGGCGTCTGGAACTGCTGGTGCGTCGCCGATGACGAACTTGATCATCGGGATTTTGTAGTTCGGGTCGAGACCCATTCGCACCGAGTTCGATGGCATGCGGCCATCGGGCATCTTTGAGATGTTGGTCAGGTAGATGACGTCGCCCTTGGTTGTGGGTGTGCCGTCTTGATACTGGGTGAAGTCGATGATCACTTCGCGGCGCTTGGCTGGCCACAGCTCGAAGTTGTCACGCTTGAACGGGAAGGGAATCAATCCACCGTCGGAAGCGATCTCCACGAACTGCATGCACTGCTGAGCGTCGGGGATGCGCCACTGGCCTTGGAGCTCGTTGCCGCTGTAACCGAGTGACACTGCTGATACGGGACCCTTGCTTGACGTCATCATCTTGAAGTCGTAGATGCGTGAGATCGAGCAGTCCAAGAACCGGAAGCGGTACTTGCGTCGCTCCACGGTCATTGTTGGATAGGCGGTTCCGTTGACGGTGAAGATGTCGCCGACAAAGCCATGGTTGGGGAAGTGCTTGTAAAAGGTCTTGCCCCACCACTCAGGATGCACGCCTGGCTTGACGAGCGGGAACTCAGCATCGTGAATGTCGTTGTGTGGTGTGGTGCCGTCATCGAGGCGGCAGTCGAAGAAGGCGAGTGGGATGTCGTACTTCACATCGAACGAACCATCGGGGTTGTTGGTGCGAACACCTGGCAGGCGATACCCCTTGGTCTCGTCACCAGCATCGAGATTGCCCTTTGGGTCATAGATCGGGTAGAGGCCAACGAGGCCCTTGTACACGTTTGAACCGGTGTGATCCATGCGGTGATCGTGGAACCAAAAGAAGCTCTGCTTCTCGTTGTCGTCGCCGCCAGCTGGCCAGTTGAGATACAACTGATCAACCCATTGTGTTGGCTGAAAGCCCATGCTCTTTGGACCGAAGTTCATTGAGTAGTGAGGGTTGCCATCGCTCTCAGGGGCGGTGTGGCCATTGTGCAAGTGGGTGAGGAACGACCAGTCGGGGGCGCCGAAGTCTTGGCGATCGAGGTCCAACGGGTTTTCGTGCAGGCGGTTGTCGAAACGAATCAAGCAGGGCTTGCCGTATTCGGCGTTGATCATTGGTCCCGGGAACTGACCGTTGAAACCGTAGATCGTGCTGCCTGGCAGCGTGCGAACAGTGCCGGCTGGGTACACGTTGCCGGCTGAGTCGAACGACACGGTTGGCTTACCGAACGAGTTGATCGGCATCACCTGCGAGGTGGTGAACGAATGTTCGGCGACTTCGACCTTGAGCTTGTAGATGATTGGGTCCGGGCGGTCGGCTTGGCCGCTGACGACGTCTTGGATGGTGACGCGTGGCTTGAAGACTTGGTGACGCTGGTTGCGGATCGAGTTCTGCTGACCTTCGCCAGGTCCTGGAGGATCGGTCCAGCCGGCGACATCAACGATGGGCTCTGGGGCGAGCGCCTTCGGAATCGGCAGCTGGTCGGTGAACGGCGACATGATCAACGGGCTCGTTGGGAACGCCTCGGTATAGATCGCTCCAGCCATCGCGATTGATGCTGCATGGAACGCGCCATCGGCAGACATCAAACCCTTCTGGCGAAGATCTGGCACAACGGCCGCAGCCGTAACGCCAGCGGCCAATGCGGCGGCGCCAGCGGCGCCAAACTTTAGAACCGTACGACGCTTCACAAGATCGGCGTCAATGTCGGCTGGGGTCATGTCGAGTTGCTCTGTCATGGCATTCACTTTCCATCCCTCTGGCGGCAGAGGGGCTTGTCCTGGTAATTGCCAGTGTGAATGCCAGAACGTTTCTGAGCAATGAGATGATGGTGCAGGCCCAATTTTCGGATTTCGACACCCCCTGCAGCGACCAAGGTCAGGGGTTGTAAGGGCATGTGGTACACGCCCTTGCAGCCCAAATACCCGCGTTCCGCCGCAGCATCGAGTCCCGAAATCCCGCATGGGCGCGGTTTAGGACAGGTGCTGTCTCAAATCGCGCCCATGCAACGGGGTCGTAGGACTCTGGCATTTAGCACGAATGAAATAGTCATGTTGCGATCGCGGGCGAGAGGCCTCGGCGTAGCTCTCGCGGCTCCAACGGCGACATAATGGGGCGGTGAATCCAATGACCAAGCTGCGCGAGACCCTCGTCCCGCCGCTTGATCCGGCGGGATGGCGCGAAGGCCTGCGCTCGATGGTCACCCCTGGAATTGCGATCGCGGCATGGGGAGTCGTTACCGGCGTCGCAATGGTCAAGGTCGGCATGTCGGTGCCGCTGGCGCTGCTGATGACCATCGTGGTGTTTGCTGGCTCAGCACAACTGGCGGTGTTGCCATTGTTGGTGAGCGGCGCCCCGTTGCCCATTGTGTGGGTCACTGCGTTGCTGGTCAACGTGCGATTCGTGATCTTCGCGGCAGCGATGCGCACGTACTTTTCGCAGTTGCCATGGAAGCAGCGCCTCTTTGCGGGATACATCAACGGTGACGTTGGCTTTGCGCTGTTCTTGATGCGTTTCGGTGGAGCGCCCGAGCGCGGCACCACATTTCAATGGGGCTACTTCTTTGGCAATGCTTCGGTGAACTGGGCGTCATGGCAGGTGGCCTCGATCGTTGGCATCCTGCTCGGCGGGTTAGCGCCTACCGAATGGGGCCTCGAGCTTGCAGCAGTGCTGGCGTTGGTGGCAGTGGTCGTGCCGATGCTCAACCGTGTGCCCGTGCTGGCCGGAGTTGTTGTGACGGCGGTGTTGTCGGTGGCCACCATCCACATTCCCCTCAAGCTGGGTCTGGTGATCTCGGTGCTCGCCGGAGTGATTGCAGCCGTAGTGGTCGCGCCCGCTCACGTGAACAAATCGGCCGATGCAAAGCGGGCAGCATGAACGCCACGCACGATGTGGCATATGTGTTGGTCGCTATTGCGGGGCTCACGATTGTCACGATTGTCACGCGCAGCAGCTTCTTCATGCTGCCTGCGCGCATCAACCTGCCTGAGCGTGTCGAGCGAGCGCTGCGGTATGCGCCGGCGTGTGCACTGACGGCAATCGTTGTGCCCAAGATCTTTGTGCCCAACGGTGAACTGTTTGTCAGTGTGCAGAACAACCAGATGTGGGCGGTGCTGGCTGCCGCTGCGGTGTTCGCGAAGACCCGCAACATGATGGTGATGATGGCGGTTGGCATGGCCGTGTTCACCGTGCTGCGCCTCTACGCCTGACGGCATCGGGGTGCACCTCCTTCGTCGTTCACACCCATGCCGTTGTAGGGCGTCAGGCGAGTCGCGTTCGCCCTGAGCGAGGTGTGCCTATAGTGGCCGCCGGAGGGTTGTGACATGGCGGTTTGGATCATCATCGCAGTGCTTCTCGTAGCGGTTGAGATGCATCACCTCGCCTTCTTCGCGGTGTTCGCTGCCGCTGGCGCAGTAGCCGCAGCAGTTGTCGCGGCTTTCGCTCCATCTGCATACGGCTGGCAGGTCGCTGTGGCGAGCGCTGTGGCAATCATCGGAGTCGTTGCGGTGCGACCATACGTGAGCCGGGCATTTGCCCACCGCGGTGAGGGCATCGTTGTGCATGGCGTGCACGGCGGCCTCGTGGGCGCACAGGCAATGACGATTGACGAAGTCACGACCCATGCCACGGGCCATGTGTATCTACTCGGCGAATCGTGGCTTGCCGTTACCACCGATGGCATCACCATCGCGCCCGGCACAGCTGTTCAGATCGCTGCCGTCAAAGGCACCACGCTCACGGTGGAGACCGTGACCATCAAGGAGAATCAATGATCGCAATCAGCAATCTCGTCGTCGGCGAACTCGTGGTGGCGCTCATCGTCGCCCTGGTGCTGCTGTTCATGCTGCGACGGATGATCAACATCGTTCAACAAGGCGAAGTTGGCGTGGTGAAGCGGCTCGGCGAATACCGCAAGACGCACGAAGCCGGCCTCGTGATCATCGCTCCGTTCATCGAAGAGTTGCAGCGCGTAGATATGCGCGAGATCCCGCGCACGGGCGATCGTCAAGAAGTGATTACCAAAGACAACGTGGTGGTCACCGTGAACGCAACGATCTTCACGCAGATCGTCGATGCCAAGCAGGCGCTGTTCAGCATCGCCAACTTTGATGTCGCTATCGATGCGCTGGCGCGTACCGCGCTGCGTTCTGTCATCGGCACGTTGTCGCTCGACGAGGCGTTGTCAGAGCGCGAGCGCATCAACACCGATGTGCAATCGCAGATGGAAGCGGTGACCGACAAGTGGGGCATCCGCATCAGCCGCATCGAGATTGTTGAGATCACGCCACCACCAAAAATCCTTGAGGCGCTTGCCTTGCAGAAGCAAGCTGATCAAGAAAAGCGCGCCAAGATTTTGCGTTCCGAAGGCGATCAGCAGTCGGCAATCAACATTGCCGACGGTGATGCAAAAGCTGCCATTCGTGCCGCCGAGGGCGAGCAGGAAGCGGCCATCTTGCGCGCCGAAGGCAACCGGCAGGCATACATTCTCGAAGCGCAGGGTCGTGCCCAGGCCATCGCCAGTGTGTACGACGCCATCCGCGCTGCAGATCCGAATCCGTCGTTGATTGCAATCTTGCAGCTCGAGACGTTGTCGAAATTTGCCGACAGTCCAAACAGCAAGATCGTGGTGCCATACGAGAGCGCAGCGCTGTTGGGTGCGGCTCAGACCATCAAGTCGGTGATGGACGCAATCCCAACCCCGTAAGCGGCCCAGACGCCCGCACGTATGCGGGCGGGCACGGTGCCCTCCGCTACGGTGCAGAGGTGACCCGTCTTCTTGCCCGTGCGTTTATTGCTCTCTGGCGCTTTCGAGTCGCTGAGTCAGGCGATGAGATTCCAGAGCGCTGTGTGATCATCGCTGCGCCGCACACGACCAACTGGGATTTCCCAATGATGCTGGCGCTGGCCAAAGTGAGCGGCATCAAGCTCACGTGGCTCGGTAAGAACGAACTGTTCCGTGGCCCAATGGGTCCGCTCATGCGCAAGCTTGGCGGCGTGCCTGTTGTGCGCGATAAGGCCGGCACCATGGTCGCCGATCTCGTGGCCGAGTTCGCCAAGCAAGACAGATTGCGACTGATCGTGCCCGCCGAAGGAACTCGCTCGCGTAGCGAATACTGGAAGTCTGGGTTTTACCGTATTGCTCGTGGTGCCGATGTGCCGATTGTGTTCGGCTTCATTGATCACGCCAGTCACAGCGGCGGCTTCGGTCCGGCGATGCTGCCCACCGCCGATGTGCGCGCCGACATGGATCAGGTGCGCGCCTTCTACGCAGACAAGGCGGGGCTGCGGCCCGGCAACTCGGCTATCCCTCGGCTCGCCGAAGAAGATCGCTGACCTAGACTTCGGTTTGTGTCCGATTCGATTCTGCAAACAGTTCCGCTGAACTTTCAGTGGCCCACGGTCGATCCATTTCTGTTCTGTGTGCATCACCTCGATGCGTATCCCGTGGGCAACGGCAGCTTTGGGCCCGCAGCGTCGTTGGCTGGGCGGCAAATGGGCAGCGATTTTGAGGGCATCGATGGTTGGCGGATGTATCACGGCCAAGAGATACCGGGCTTTCCGCAGCATCCCCACCGTGGCTTTGAGACGGTGACGTATGCGCGTCAGGGACTTATCGACCACTCCGATTCGTTGGGTGCTGCCGCTCGCTTCGGGCGCGGCGATGTTCAATGGCTCACCGCTGGCGCCGGCATTGTGCACTCTGAAATGTTTCCGCTACTCGATACCGAACAGCCCAACACTGCAGAGTTGTTTCAGATCTGGGTGAACTTGCCCAAGGTCGACAAGATGGCCGAGCCGTATTTCTCAATGTTGTGGGATAACACGATTCCTCGGGTGGTCAGCGTCAACGACACAGGCGCCGTCGCCGAGGTCACGGTGGTTGCCGGCGAACTCAGTGGCCACACTCCGCCGTCGCCGCCGCCAAACTCGTGGGCCTCGCGCTCCGATACCGACGTCGCGATTTGGCATATTCGCCTGGAGCCCGGCGCTTCGTGGACCATGCCTGCCGCAATCGGAGCCAGCACCGTGCGAACGATTTATGTGTTCGGCGATTCGGCGCTCACGTTCGATGGAGTCGACCTCGCGGCGTCGACGGGTGCCTTGGTGCGCTGCGATATCGATGTTGCGATCAGCAGCGAATATGGCACTGAGGTGCTGGTGCTGCAGGGCCGCCCAATTGGCGAACCCGTTGCCCAGCATGGTCCGTTCGTCATGAACGATCGCGCCGGAATCGAGCAGGCGTTTACCGATTATCAGCGCACGGGCTTTGGAGGTTGGCCGTGGCCAGCCGATGGTCCGGTGCACGGCACAGATCAGCAGCGTTTTGCTCGGCGGCCCGACGGAACTCTCGAGCAGCCCACCCTGGCTTAGCTCAGGTCGAACCAGACCGTCTTCTTCTCGACGTATTGGTCGTAGGCGTAGATCGATTTGTCGCGGCCGCCAAAGCCGCTTTGCTTGAAGCCACCAAACGGCGTGGTGATGTCACCCTCGCTGTAGCTGTTCACCGACACGGTGCCCGCCTGCAAACGACGAGCGATGGTGTGCGCACGAGTGACATCGCGGGTGAACAAGCTGGCCTGCAAACCGTATGAGGTGTCGTTGGCAACGCGGATGGCTTCCTCGTCGTCGTCTACCGCGATCACCGCCATCACGGGACCAAAGATTTCTTCTTGAGCGATCACCATGTCGGGGGTGACATTGTCGAAAATGGTTGGCGCCACGAAGTATCCGCCAGCGTTTGCACCAATGGCTCCTTCGAACGCCACGGTCGCGCCGCCTTCGATGCCGGTGCGGATGTAGCCGCGCACCTTGTCGTATTGCTCTTCGGAGATCAACGAACCGAGCAGGTTGTCGGGATCGTACGGATTGCCGGTGGTCCAGTTGCGCGTTTCGGCGATGACGTGTTCGAGCAGTTCGTCTTTCATGTTGCGAGACACGATGAGACGCGAGTTGGCGGTGCAGTTCTGGCCCATGTTCCAAAATGCTGCGTTCACGGCGTGGCGGGCCACGGATTCGAGGTCGCCTGCGTCGCTGAGCACTACGCATGGGTTCTTGCCGCCGCACTCGAGCACGGTGCGCTTGAGGTTGGTGTCGGCCGAGTAGCGCAGGAACATGCGACCAACTTCGGTGCTGCCGGTGAACGACACTGCGCCGATGCCGTGGTGCATGCCGATGGATTGGCCAGCGGTTTCTCCGAGGCCAGGCAGCACGCTGAACACGCCGTCGGGCACGCCGGCTTCGGCCGCTAGGGCTGCGATGCGTAGGGCAGTCATGCTGGTCTGCTCGGCCGGCTTCACGATGACACTTGACCCCACAGCAAGCGCCGGGCCGATCTTCCAGCCCAACATCATCAGCGGGAAGTTCCACGGCAACACAACAGCGACCACCGGGATTGGTTCGCGCACGATGATGCCCAGCGCTTGGCCGCCCGATGGCGACGACTGGTCATAGATCTTGTCGATGCCTTCGGCGAACCATTCGATGCAGCGCGCTGTCTCGGGCACGTCGATATTCAGACAGTCGCGGATTGGTTTGCCGCTCTCAAGGCTTTCGAGCACTGCGAGGTCGACGCGGTCGCGATCGATGAGCTGCGCCAGACGCTTGAGCGCGGCCTTGCGCTCGTTGGGGTGGCACTGCGACCACACGCCCGAATCGAACGTGTGGCGCGCGCTGCGCACCGCGAGGTCTACATCGGCGGCATCGCAGCTGGCGATATTGGCGATGACCGAACGATCGGCGGGATTGATGGTTTCGAAGGTCTTACCCGACGCACTGTTGATGAACTGGCCGCCGATGAACGCTTGCGAAGGGCGGGTGACAGTGCTGGCCATTGCGGCGATCTGGTCGCGGGTGAACTCGTGGTCGCTCATTGGGTGCCTCGCAAAAGTTGAGTTGATTTCTTTGGTTTGCTCTGCGCCAGTTGGGGGCCGCACAACCGATCGTTCGACGACTGTAGCTCTCGGCGCTGAGGTACTTAGATCCTGCGCAGATGAGCGCGAACCGCTGCCAGCCATGGCTCAGGGTGGGTCAGTTGTGGACTATGCCATGCGCCGTTGATCTGCGTGAACTCGCCGTTTGGCAGCGCATCAACGAGTCGTGGTGCATGGTCGACAAATGGGTGATCGTGCTCGCCAGCAATCACCGTGACCGGACACGTAATCTCGCCAAGCCGATCGGCGGATCGCGGTTCGATGGTGAAGATTTCGAGTCCGAGAGCGCGGGCGCCCACTGGGTCGACGCGATGCTTGTTGGCGATGTTCTCGTCGAGCCATGAGGTGGGGAGAGCCGAACGGATTGCAACGGCCTCATCGTCGAGCTCTTCGCGCAGCAGGTACTCGCGAAACTTCGCGTCGGACACGTTGGTGAGCCAGCCTTCGAGCTTGGGGTTGCCTACGTCCATCCGCCACGCCGTGGTGTCCATCAAGATCAGTGACCGAAGCATGTCGGGGCGGGCCAACGCGTAGTCGATGACGACTCGTCCACCCATCGAGTGGCCAAGCAGATCGAAGGGTTCGCCAATGACATCGTCGGCCCACGCTTCGAGGTCTGCCGCAAGTCGCGCGATCGAATACGACTCGGGATGCGCCGCGCTGGTGGAGTGACCGTGCCCGCGATGATCGATGGCGAGCACGCGCCGATCGCTGCCGAGCTCGTGCATGCGCAATGTGAAGTCGTGCGCCGAGCCGGTCCACCCGTGCACGAGCACCAAGGGTTTGCCGCTGCCCACCTCGCCCCACGCCAACTCAATGCTGTCGACCGAGTAACGCTGATCGCACCAGACAGTCATGACTGCGTCCATTCCGATCCGGTGGGGAACAATAACGCCGAGGCCGAGGCCGGGTGCAGATCGGCCGAGTAACCGGCGGCGGTTGGCAGCACGTAGCGACCGTTGCGCACCTCTGCTGGGTTGATGAAGTGGTCATGCAGATGTGTCGCGTATTCGGTGGTGCGGTCATCAAGGGTTGCGCTGACAGCGATGTAATCGATGGCCGAGATGTGCTGCACGTATTCGCACAGCCCCAATCCGCCAGCATGCGGACACACGGGGATGTTGAACTTTGCGGCGAGCAGCAAGATCGCGAGCACTTCGTTGAGGCCGCCAACACGGCAGGCATCGGCTTGCAGGTAATCGAGAGAGCCGGCTTGCAGCATCTGCTTGAAGATCACGCGGTTGGCCACGTGCTCGCCGGTAGCCACCTTGATGCCAAGGGGCGCGAGCGCGCGACGAATTTCGGCATGGCCAAGAATGTCGTCGGGCGAGGTGGGCTCTTCAATCCAGCGCAAGTTGAAGCCATCGAGTTGACGCATCCACTCAATGGCCTGAGGCACGTCCCACACCTGATTGGCATCGACCATCAGCTGTACATCGTCGCCGAGTTCTTCGCGCATGATCTCGCAGCGTCGACGATCGGCGACAACAGAGATGCCAACTTTGGTCTTGAAGCTGCGCCATCCTTCGCCGTAGAGCTGCTGGCACAGGTCGCGAACTTTGGGCTCGGGGTAACCCAGCCAGCCAGCAGAAGTGATGTAGGCCGGGTAGCCATTGGCCACAAGTTCGGCAGTTCGCGCGGCCTTGCCTGGGGCTGCGGCGCGCAGCATCTCGAGTGCTTCATCGCGGGTTAACGCGTCGGAGAGGTAGCGGAAATCGATGCAGCCCACGAACTGCTCGGGGGTGAAGTCGCACACCAGTTGCCACACCGGAACGCCTTGAGTCTTGGCCCACAGGTCCCAGACGGCGTTGACGAGCGCGGCGACCGCAAGGTGAATCACGCCCTTTTCGGGACCGAGCCAACGCAGCTGACTGTCGCTGGTGAGCGTGCGCCAAAAGCCAGCCATGTCGCTGGTGATTTCGGCCAGGTCGCGACCGACTACGTGATGAGCCATTGTCTCGATTGCGGCGCAACACAGTTCGTTGCCGCGGCCGATGGTGAAGGTGAAGCCTTGACCCTGCAATCCGTCGACATGGTCGGTGTGCAAGATCGCATACGCAGCGGAGTAGTCAGGGTCGGCGTGCGCGGCGTCGGAGCCATCGAGAAAGCGAGACGTGCGGGCGCGGATGTCGCTTGTCGTGAGGCGGGTGATAACGGTCATTGCTTCGTGGCTCCAGAGTGGCGTTGATTGAGATCGAGTTTGTAGATGCGCTGCGCGTTGGCGCACTGCATTGCGCTGAGCTCAGCGGGGGAGAGGTGGGCGAACATGTTGTCGAAGGTTTCGACAACGGTTGAGTACGAAGCCGCCAACAGGCTGACCGGCCAATCGGAACCGAACATCAAGCGGTCGGGGCCGAACGCTTCGAGAGCCACATCGGTGGCTGGCCGCAGATCGGCCGGGGTCCACGTGTGCCAGTCGGCTTCGGTGGCAAGGCCAGAGACTTTTGCGGCCACGTTGCTGTGCTTCGCGAGTGAGCGCAGAGCAGCGGACCATACAGCCATCGCTGATGACTCGGCTGCTTCGGTGAGTGGCGGCTTGGCGAGATGGTCGAGAACGAACTGGCACTGCGGCAGCGCTGCGACAAGTCGTGTAGCCGCAGGAAGCTCACGAGTGCGCACCAACAGATCGAACACGAGACCTGCAGCTGCAACGGCTTCAATGCCCCGACGTACATCGACGCGATCGAGCCAACCGGCATCGGCTTCGTCGTGTGTCTGATGTCGTATGCCCACAAGTCGGTGGCCATTTGGTCCGTGCATCAGTTGCGCGATGACGTCGGCTACATCGGGTGCAGTGAGATCGACCCAGCCGATCACGCCTACCACCGGGGCCTCAGTCTGCAAGAACTCGATGGTCTCGTCGACGGACGCGCTGGTCTGCACGAGCACGGTGGCATCGATTCCGTTGCTCTCGGTTACGGCTCGCAGATCGTTCGTTGTGAATGTGCGATTGATGACGGCGAGGTCGTCGGTGAGCCACGGGTACGACGCTCGCGTTGGGTCCCAGAGATGGTGGTGCGAGTCGATGCGCACTAGTGGCTGCCAGTGAGGCACGCCTCGAGCGCGGGCCAGAGCGCGTCTGGGATTTCTGCAGCCGCATCGATTTGGTTTTGCTGTACTTCGGCGGCGTTGCGAGCGCCGACCAACACGGTGGAGCTTGCAGCGTGACGCCACGGAAACTGAAGCGCCGCCGCGGTGAGGGCAACATTGAAATCTCGGCAGACAGCGGCCATGTGCTGTGCGACTGCGACGGTTGCACTGTCGGCTGCCACGTAGTCGAACGTGCCGCCCGCGCTTGGGTTGGCAAGCAGGCCACTGTTGAACACGCCGCCGATGATGACGCGCACGTTGTTCGCCGCGCACGTGTCGAGGAGGCCACCGACGAGCCCTGCAGATCGATCGAGCAAGGTCCAGCGTCCGGCTGCGAGTACGTAGTCAAGTCCGATGTCGTCGGCTTTGGCTGCGAAGCGTGTGAGCATTGCTACCTGGTTCATGCCAACGCCGATGGCGCCAATGACCCCCTCGTCACGGAGCCGAATGAGCGTGGGGAAGGCCGTAGCGAGCGAATCGGACTCGTGATCGTCAGGGTCGTGCACAAGCACAAGATCGATGCGGTCCGTCTGCAGACGCACGAGGCTTTCGTCGAGCGATCGTCGAATACCGTCGGCGCTGTAATCGAACTGGGGTCGCAGAGCCGAACCGTCGCGGAATGCGCTGTCAAAGTCGATGCCGGGAACCAGTACTCGACCGATCTTGGTCGAGATCGAGATCTGCTCGCGAGCGATCCCCGATTCCTGAAGGGCTGCGCCAAGACGCGTTTCGGCGAGGCCGTTGCCGTAGAGAGGGGCGGTATCGAAGTAGCGAATGCCTTGGAGCAGCGCGGTATGAACTGTTGCGCGTGCGTCTGCCTCGGTGACCTCGGTGAACAGACCGCCGAGCGGCGCTGTTCCGAGACCGTGACGTGGAATCACATCGCCGTCCATCCACCGTCGATGACCATCGCTGATCCGTTGGCGAAACGACCATCGGGTGAGGCGAGAAAGAAAATGGCCGCAGCAACTTCTTGGGGGGAGCCCATCTGCCCGTCGAGTTGGCGCTGCTCCATCGAGAGGCGCTTTGCTGCGGGGTCTTCGGCGGTGGCAAGGATCTTGCCGATCCACTCGGTGGCGACAGTGCCAGGACACACAGCGTTGGCGCGGATACCTCGGTGCGCGTAGTCGGCCGTGAGCGCCCGGGTGAAGCCGATGACAGCGGATTTCGATGTGCAGTAGGCCGAGCGGTCGCGGATACCGACAAGACCGGCGACGCTGGCAGTGTTCACAATGATGCCCGCGCCGCGCTCGAGCATCGATGGAAGCGCGGCGCGACAGGTGTGAAACATTGAGTGCACGTTCACATCGAACGTGCGCTGCCAGTCTTCCCACGAAGACGACAGCAGATCGGCTGCGACGCCAATGCCAGCGTTGTTCACGAGCACGTCGATCGGGCCGACCTCGGAAGCGATTCTCGCAAATGTTGCGTTGACAGATTCACCGCTGCGCACGTCGAGCACGTACGAGGCTGTACCAAGCGTGGCAGCCTCTTTGGGAAGTCGGTCGGCGTCGATGTCGAGCATGACCACGGTGTCGCCGGCGGCGGCGAAACGCTGTGCTGCTGCGAGCCCGATTCCGGAGGCGGCGCCGGTGATGGCGACCACTCGGCTCGTTGCCCTGGTGCTGGTGTCGGTCATGAGCGCCCCTTTGCAAATTTCGGTCGCTGAGAATCGGCGCCGGGTCCCGACCTTTCACGGACGGGACAACGGCGACGATACTGTCTCGTCGTGTCCCCACTCGGAGTCGCAGTGCTTGGCGGAGCCCAAGACGACCACGTGACATCGGTGATTGGTGCGTTCACAGCGTCTACTGGTCGGGCTCGCGATGTTTCAGTCGTGAACGAGAACGATCTTGCCGAAGTAGTTCTTGCTGAGGAAGTAGTGCTGCGCGGCCACGATGTCGCTGAGCGCAAACTGCGCAGCAACCAACGGCTTGATCTCGCCACGCTCGATGTAGCTAATGAGGTTGGTGAACACTTCTGGCTCGAGCACGGTGCACCCGTAGAGGCGCAGATCTTTGAGATACAACGTGCGCAAATCGAGCTGAACGGTTGGGCCAGCAATGGCGCCAGCGGTGGCGTAACGGCCGCCTCGCTTCAAGATGCTCAGCAGTTGAGGCCATTGGTCGCCGCCAACAATATCGATGACGATGTCTACCGATTCGCGGCCGCATTGAGCCGCAAGATCGGTGCCGCGAGCGATGGTGATGTCGGCCCCAAGCTGTGCGACTTGGGAGAGTTTGTCGGCGCCCGCCACTGCGATGACGCGACAGCCGCGTCGTTTGGCGAGTTGCACGGCAGCTGACCCCACGCCGCCAGATGCGCCGGTGATGAGCACGGTGTCGCTCGCTATAGCGCCGACTCTGGTGAGCATGTTTTCTGCGGCTGAGTATGCGCAGGGGAACGACGCGAGTTGCGCGTCGGTGAGGTCGCTGTTGAGGTGATGCGCGTGCGCCGAGGGAACTGTTGCGTAGTCGGCGAACGCGCCGTCGCATTCGGAGCCGAAATAGCGCGCTTGATCAAGTGCCCAGCCGATGGGCTCGCGAAGGACCGGCTCGATCAGCACCCGTTGACCGACGCGGCTCGGGTCGACGCCATCGCCGACCGCCACAACCGTGCCGCAGCCATCTGCTCCTTGAATGCGCGGGAACGTGAATGCATCGCCGGTCCATCCGGCCGAGTCGTCGTCGGCCACGCTGTCGGCGTACCAACCGATACGGGTGTTGATGTCGGTGTTGTTGATGCCGGCCGCAGCAATGTGCACCAGCACCTCGCCAGCGCGGGGTGTGGGCACCGCGACATCGGTTCGGTACTCGAGGCACTCGAAGCCGCCGTGCGCGGTGAGCAGCACGGCGCGCATGGCGCTTGGTAACGGTGTGGTCATCGTTTCGTGCTCACTGTGACTCGCCGCTGCTGATATCGATCTCGGGGAACGGCCAGTTCGCCACGGGTCCACCAGCCAAGTACGACTCACGCAGGCGCGTGAACCAGCGCTTGCTTCCAGCGAGACCACCGGGACGCGAGCGTTGGTTCCACAGCGATGCGTGGCGCTCGCCGATGTCGAGTGCCTGATCGGCCAGCTGCAGTCGTGTGTCACTCGGTATCGACGCCAGCGTGCCGTCGTTTTCGAGACGCGCCTGTGCATCGTCGAGGGCCATGCGCACGGTGTCGCAGGCCCAGCGAAGTTCGTTGGCGTCGTGATCGACGCGACCGCCGAGCACGTCGATGCCAAGCTCAATGCGGTCACGCGCGGCTTCGAGCTCGTCGACCGTGATGTGACGCACCCTCGCCTGCGGCAGGTACAAATGGCGCACGAGCGCCGAGCAATTGGGGCGCTGCGCGGCGGTGGCCAAGTAGACATCGCCGAGCGCCACAGCGGCGGGATCGGTGGCTGCGGCGAGGTCGAGGTCGGTGTTCGTGGCAGCGCACCACGACATCGCGGCGCCAAACGCGTAGGCGGGCAAGCTGATGATCGCTGGCTGATGATGTCCCCAGTCGCCCCAGTCGGTCATCAACATTCCGGTGCCACCGTGATCGTGGGCTGCCGCTGCCGACGAGATGGTGTTGGCGCGCATGTTGGTGGTGCGGCCGAGCAGGCTCTGCCAACTCGAAGTGCCCGGGCACATCCACATCGGTTTGTCTGCTGCCGCCAAGGCGCGGGCCCGAGCGTCGAATGGGTGGTCTGCCTCGTAACCCCACTCGGTGACAGTGACGTTTTCTGGCAGCGCCTTCAGCAGCGCGGGGTGATGAGCCAAGATGTCGCCCCACACCAGTACTTCGCGGTCGCGCAGCACCGGCAGATCGCAGAGCTTGTGCATCCACGCGATGTACTCGTCGATTCGCTCGGGCTTGAGCTCCCACGGTTCATCCATTCCGATGTGCACCCGGTTGCTCGTAAAGCACGGCACAAGCTCGGCGAGTAGCGAAGCAACAAACTCGAACGCTGCTGGGTTCGCTGGATCAAGCGTTGTTGGGCCGCGGCGCAGACCCATCATGTCGAAGCCGTCGGGACTCAGCGCCATCGACTGATGGCGGGGAAGGCGTAACCAGCGCTCGGCGTGACCAAGGCAGTTCTGGTTGGCCACCAACTCGATATGTCGATCGCGGCAGAACGTGTCGAGTTCGCGCACTTCATCGGGGGTGAAGGGACTTGCGGTTGACCACACATCTTCGTGAGCGGCGTATGCAAACGTGTGCTCGAAATACAGCTGTAGTTGGTTGATTTTCCAACCAGCAAGACGCTCGATGAGCGCCTTCAATGATGACATCGTGGGCACGCGGTCGCGGCTGACGTCGAGCATCACGGCGCGTACAGCGAGGTCGGGCCAGTCTTCAATCACCACCGCGGGCGTAGGCGATGGGAGCTGGCTCAGGGTGAGTCGTGCGTAGTGCTCACCAACGGCATCGGCTGCGTCGATGCGCGCACCATCGACATCTACCGTCAAGCGGTAGCCCTGCACTGGCAGCGAGGTGTCGCGCCGAATGCTGATGGTGTCGACAAGCACAGCGCCACCGGTGCGCGTGAGGTGCCGAGGTTGCGGGCAGAGCAGGGCGAGTGACGGGTCAGCGGACATCGTCGCGAGTCTTGCATCCCGCTCCCTCCGCCAGCGACGCCTCCGACCAAGCCCGCATGGGCGCGATTTGGGACAGCAGTTGTCCCAAATCGCGCCCATGCAACTGGGGGAGCGGGATGGGGAGCGGGATGGGGAGGGATGGCGGTGGGGATGTGGTGACATGATGGGGCGATGAACACGCCGATCAGTGGACTGTGCGACGAGCGCTTTAGTGCCGTGCGTCAGGCGTTCGCCGACAACTTTGCCGAACGCGGCGAAGTGGGTGCTGCGGTCTGTGTGCTCATCAATGGTGAGCCGGTGGTCGATCTCGTTGGGGGCTTCGCCGACGAGGCGTGCACGCAACAGTGGCAACCCGACACGTTGGTCAACTTTTACTCGGTCGGCAAGGCCATCGTTGCGCTGCTTGCACTGCAGTTGGTCGACGCTGGGCTGATCTCGCTCGACGATCCGATTGCCTCAATCTGGCCCGAGTTTGGTGTGGGTGGAAAGCAGGCAGCCACCATTCGGCAGGCGCTGTGTCATCGCGCCGGAGTGCCGGCAATTCGCGAGATGCTCACCAACGATGATCTGTCCGATTGGTCGCGTATGACCAGCGCGGTGGCGGCCACCGATGCATGGTGGGAGCCCGGCACTCGCCACACGTATCACACCAATACCTACGGCCATCTGATCGGCGAGATCGTGCGTCGGGTCAGCGGCGAGATGCCTGGCGTTCGGTTGCGTCGCTTAGCCGATGCCATTGGGGCCGATGTTTGGTTCGGCGTGCCCGAAGCCGAGCAGCATCGCTGTGCCGAAGTGATCTGGGCGCCGGGTCGGCCGATCGGCGATGTCGACTTCTCGCAGATGTCGGGCGAAGGCTTGATGATCGCGTTGGGCTACTTCAACCCGTCGGGCTACTCGTCGGGTGGCATCGTGAACACGCCCGAGTGGCGCTCGGCGCAAGTGCCGTCTACCAACGGACACGGCAGCGCTGCCGGCGTGGCCCGCTTGTATTCGGCGTTGATCAGCGACGCTCCGTTGTTGTCGCCCACTCTGCTCGCCGAGGCGACTCGTTCGCAGTCGGAAGGATTCTGTCCGGTGCTCGGCGAGGAAGCCGTGTTTGGGCTTGGGTTCAAACCCACCTCAGCGCGCCGGCCGTTCGGTCCGAACCCGCGCAGCTTCGGACACTTTGGCACCGGTGGCGCACTCGGATTCGCTGATCCAGATACTGGCGTGGCCTTTGGTTACGTGATGAACCATGTGATTCCACGGTGGCAGAGCACGCGCAACCGTTCGTTGATCGAGGCCGTGTTTTCAGCGATCTGATCGCACCAAGATTTTGATGCCACGCACTGAAGTGAGCGGCACGTAGTTCTGCTCAAGTAGGGCCTCGCTCTTGCCCGAATCATCGCACGCTCGCGGCAACTGATACACAGCGACATACGTGGGGCGATCGTTCGACGACAGCATTGCTCGCAGCGCGTCGAGTGCCCCTGGTATGAGTCGCACGCCGTCGAACCACAAGTACGGATATGGCGGATCTTCGAGAGCGTTGCCGTAGAACCCGGCGCTTGCACAAAACGCATAGAGCGTGTCGCCGGGAGCCCGATTCGAGAGATACCAATCGGCGACCTTTTCGTCGGCCACGAGGCGGCTATCGCTGCTCGATTGTGTAGGCACTTCGTCGCGCGGAAGGCCGATGATGCGCAGCGTGCTGAACAACGACGGCACCACAACGCCGAAGGCCAAAGCGATCTGAAGGCCTCGGCGGCGCACTGATGAGATCAACACCGCAGCGCCGATGGCCACGGGGAAGGTAACCGTGATCCAGTAGTGGCGGTGGAATTGGCCCCCCGATACGAAGGCGGCGGTGGCTGCGAGCAACCAGAGCAGCAACAACAAGTGATCGTTGCGAAAGCGAACGCCGCCGCGCAGTCGCGCAGCGATGCCGCAGGCTGCGCCAACGATGAGCAAAGGCGCCAGCGTGGGCATCGCGTACATCGCGGTGGTACGCAGGCGGCCCCAATCGGCGCCCACTAACGCGCTGCGTGAATCGAGTCGATAGCCGGCAACTGCAAACCACCAGTCGTGCCACCCGGTGAGTGCGCCATGCAGCGCAAGCAACGCGAGCACCGATGCGAGTCCGCCGATGAGCAACCCGATGCAGCGCCACAAGAACGCTCGCTCGTGCCACGAGAACACGAGCGCCAGCAACAGCCACACGAACAATGCCGCGAAGCCATCGAACCCTGATTGTTTGATCGACATTGCGAGGCCGGCAAACACGCCCGACACATACATCCAACGCAGTTTGCGGTGACCGAATAGCACCACGCATCCGGCGCCGAGTCCGGCTACTGACAGTGCGCCGCTCAGCAGCTCGCCGTTGGCGATGAAGCCCTCGAGCGTTGCCGCTGACGAAACGACAGCAACGAAAGCTGCAGCGATAACCCCGGCGCGTGGCGATGAAACGGAACGCGCGATCACCGCACTGGACGCGACCGCCAGTGCTGCGAACACCGTGGCCATCACTCGTATCGATGCCGTGCTGCCGCCAAAGATGTTGTCCCAATATCGGAACAGGGCGAGAAGACCTTGCGGGCGATCGATCCACACCTGTCGATAGAGATCGCGTCCGTGGCCCCATGCGCGGCCGATGGCCAAGTAGCCGCCCTCGTCAGATGTGAGCGGCGTACAGAAGAACCGAAGGCGCAGCAATACGGTGAGCAGCACGCTTGCGGCGACCGACAACCGAAATGTCTTCGTTGTCATCGTGGGCGAAGAGCCCTCGACAAGCTCACAACTTGACCCAATAGGTGCCGTCGATCATCGCAGTCAGCGTTGGATGGTGGATGAACGCATGGTCAGGGTTCTCGGGCATCTCGGCCTCGCCGAACAGAATCTGGCGGCGGGTGATACGGAACATCACGATGGCATGACGCAGCGCCGCATACAGCATGAACCACTGCAGGTTCTTCGGTGCGTAACCGCTGACCTGCTCGTAGGTGGATACAACGTCGGCGACGCGCATGAAATCGGGCATACCAGGCATCCCGAATTGTTCGGCGAGGTCTTGGAAGAAGCGATGCAGGAAGATCATCCACGCAAGGTCGATTTCTCGGGGGCCGTGTCCGGCCATCTCCCAGTCGAGCACGGCAACTGGTGTGAAGTCGCGATACATCATGTTGCCGATGCGAGCGTCACCCCAACTGACAACCGTGTCGCCTTCGTCGGTTGGCCAATGCTGATCGAGCCAGGCAAAGGCTTGCTCGATGAGTGGCGAACGCACGCCATCGGCAGCGACCCACTCGTAGAAGGCGCGTTGGTCGTTGACGTGTCGCTGCAATGCGGTGTCGCCAGGTGCGTCGATGTGCAAGAACGCTGCATCAGCATCTGACGCCGGGATGGTGTGGATCTTGGCGAGTGCTTCGATGGATAAGCGTTGCAGCGTTGCCTGATCGCTGGCGGCAGCTTCGAAGAACCAGTTGTCGCCGAACGGGTATGGCATCACGTCGGGCGGCACGACACCGTCGACGCGCTCCATCACGAAGAAGGGTGCGCCGAGCGCTGCAGAGTCTGTTTCGAGCCACACCGTGCGTGGGATCGCAACATCGGTGCGAGACGCGACCAGACGCATTGCGTTGAACTGGCGGGGCATGTCGTAGACCGCGAACACCGGCTCCGAGTTGGGATCGGGGGGCAGGCGAAGCACGAAACGCCCGGAGGCTGGAGTGCCGTTCTCGTCGGTCCAATGGGCATCGAACAAGATGGTCTCGCTCGACATGCCGTTGGTTGCTGGTGCGTTGAACTCAGTAATGGTGGGATTGGGCAAGTGCCCTGAAAGCCATTGCGTGAGCTGCTCGCGCAGCAGTTGATGATCTCGTGTAGACGTGCGAGGACGGTCGTCGCTCATGGTGCTCCTGTCGCTGCTGTAGACCCGTTGCGGCTGACATCGAGCACCGTATCGCACTCGATGTCAGCCCGCAGAGTGGGTCAGAACGGTCGCTCAGCCCAGCGGGAGCAATGCGTTTGCTGGGATGCGTGGGATCTTGATGTCCGGCACCGGGAAGTTGAACTTGTTGTACTTTGGCTTGGCGTTCTCGCGGTAACGGGTGGTCGAGTGCACTGGGTCCTTGTCGAACTCAGGGATGACCTTGGTGCCAAAGACTTCGAGCATCTCGATCACTTCGTCGTGCTGCATTGCGCTGGGCAGACCGAAGACCAACTGGTCGCAACCGACGGTCTGGTACTTGGTGATCTGTTCGGACACTTCGTCGGGGGTGCCGCACAACATGTAGCCGCCCTCGATGAGCGTGTCGAGGAAGGCCTCGGGGTCGCTGCCGGCGATTTCGCGAACCACAATGCCTGGGCTTGGCCACACGATGGCGTCCATTGATTGCGGCATCGTGTCGTGGTACATGTTGACCATGGTCACGAGGTAGCTGGCGAGACCATCGAGTGCCAACTCACGAGCGCGCTTGCGGTCGTTGAGGCAGATGACTGCGTTGGTCATCATCACGTTGTTGTTCATGTACTGACCGAGTGGCTCGGTGCAGTTGGCGATGCCGTTCTTGTACGACTCGATGCGGCCGCGCAAGTTGAAGATGGGCTCAAAGTTGAATGCAATGGCACCGATGCCGAGTTCGCCTGCGCGGGCGAAGGTTGGTGGGTTGCCGCAGGCCACCCAGATTGGGGGATGACCCTTGCCGTGTGGCTTGGGCAAAATGTTGTGTGGCGTTGGCACGGTGAAGTGCTTGCCCTCGAAGGTGTAGTCGAGTTGTTCCCACATGCGTGGAATCTCGTGGACAGCTTCTTCCCATTCGCTCTTCGTGCTGCTCGTGTCCATGATGTTAAACGTGGCAACTTCGTGGCTGCCGGCGCCGCGGCCCGTGCCCCACTCATAGCGATTGTTGGTGACGTGGTCGAGCATGGCGACGCGCTCGGCGTTGCGCACTGGGTGGTTCACGCGAGGCGACAGGTTGTTGATACCTGAGCTGAGGTGGATGCGCTCGGTCTTTGCCGCGACGTATCCCATCATCACCTCGGGAGCCGACATGTGGCTGTACTCGGCGAGGCCGTGATGCTCTCCAAACCACGCGTACTTCCAGTTGAACTTGTCAGCATGGATTGCGTAGGAGGCCTCGCGCATCAGCGCGGTGTGCTCGCTGGCAGTGTCGTGAGCCGCGGGGCCCGGGATGTAGCCATTCAGAAATATGCCGAACTCCACGACAGCCCCCTTTTGCAAGACACCTCTCGCTGAGGTGGTTTCGGCGAATAGTAATACATCGCATTACTTTTGTCGAGACCAGGCGCCGAGCTTGGTTCGACGCACCCCGGCGGCTCAAGAACGGTCAATCTGGCATACTTGACGAGACCGCGACGGACCCTCTGTCGCTCAAGGGACTCACGAGCTCGATGCGCACTTCGCTTTCCGAACTACTGCAATCACGGCCAGTATTGCTCGCCGATGGCGCCACCGGCACCAACTATTTCGAGAGTGGCCTCGGGCCTGGCGAACCACCAGAGTTCTGGAACTTCGACCATCCCGAGCGCGTCAAAGATCTGCACCAGCGCTTTGTCGACAGTGGCTCCGACATCATCCTCACCAATACCTTTGGCTGCAACGCCCACCGGCTCAAGCTGCACAAGGCCGAGTCGCGTGCGTTCGAGTTGGCCAAGCGTGCCGCCGAACTTGCTCGCGAAGTTGCCGATGCATGCGACCGTCCCGTGGTGGTGGCCGGATCAGTTGGCCCCACCGGCGAACTGTTTGAGCCACTTGGCGCACTCACATTTGCAGCAGCGGTTGCTTCGTTCCGCACCGAGATCGAAGGCCTTCAGGCCGGCGGTGCCGACGTTGCGTGGATCGAGACGATGTCGTCGGTCGAAGAAGTTCGCGCCGCTGCGCAGGCAGCCATCGATGTAGGCATGCCCTATACGGCAACCCTCTCGTTCGACACGGCGGGACGCACGATGATGGGCATTATGCCGGGGGCCATCGCCAGCGTGTTCGACGGGTTGTCGGTGCCGCCGGTGGCCATGGGTGCCAACTGCGGTGTTGGCGCCAGCGACATTTTGGTCACGCTGTTGGCGATGTCCGATAGCTGTGGCCTCGACAACGTGTACATCTCAAAGGGCAACTGTGGTGTGCCTCAGTTTCACGGCACCGAGATCGTGTATTCAGGTACCACCGAGGTCATGGCGTCGTATGCGGCGCTCGCCGTTGCGTCGGGCGCACGAATCATCGGCGGCTGCTGTGGCACCTCGCCGGCGCATATCGCGGCAATGCGCAAGAGCATCGATGCCGAGCTCAACCTTGGCCGGCCTACCATCGACGTGATCATCGCCAACGTGGGTCCGCTCACCAACTCGGCGCCGTCCGAGACTGCCGGGCGTGAACGCACCCGCGGTCGCCGCCAAGAAGGCTGAGCCTTGACCACAGCGATGTCAACAGCGCCGTTCGATCTCACCGCAAAGGTGGCCATCGTTACTGGCGCAGCGCGCGGCATCGGACTCGCCGTAGCCACCGTGCTGGCTCGTGCAGGCGCTCACGTGGTGCTCGCCGACATCACGCCAGAAGCCTTCGCTGAAACGATTCTTGAGCTCGATGCTGAAGGCCTGAGCGTCGAGTTCGCTGCGCTCGATGTGTCCGATCAACAAGCGGTCGATCGGCTGATCGCCGACGTGGCTGCTCGACACGGTCGCCTCGATGTGATGGTCAACAATGCGGCAGTCATCGACGACTCCACGCCGCTCACCGTCACCGAAGCCGAACTCGATCGCGTGCATGCGGTCAACTTCAAGGGCGTGGTATTCGGATCACAGGCCGCAGCGCGCGTGATGATCTCGGCGCGTTCTGGCAGCATCATCAACGTCACCTCTGGTGTGGTCGATGTAGCCATTCCTGCAGTCACGGGTTACTCCACCTCGAAGGCCGCTGCGGCTCAATACAGCCGCGCATTGGCGATGGAGTTAGCGCCGCTGGGCGTGCGCGTCAACACGTTGGCTCCCGGCTGGACCGATACTCCGATGAACGAGCGCCACGTGTTGCGCGCCGACGGCTCAATCGATCCCGAGCGTAAGGCGGCCTACGTTGCGATGCGAGCGGCCTCGGCGCCGTTAGGCATTGCCGGCGACCCGATGGATCAGGCATATGCGGTGTTGTACCTCGCGTCCGACGCTGCGCGTTTCGTGACAGGCACTGTCATGCGCGCCAACGGTGGGGTCACCATGCCATGGTGACGTCAGCGCAGATCAGCGGCAGCAAGATTCTTGTCACGGGTATCAGCGGCCAGATTGCGCTGCCGCTCGCTCAGCATCTCGCTGCCAACAACGAGGTCTGGGGTCTTGCCCGCTTCACCGATCCGACCAGTCGTTCGCGAGTCGAGTCACTGGGCATCACCCCGGTGCAGTGCGACCTCGCGGCGGGCGATCTCAGCGCTGTTCCCGACGACTTCGATTACGTGTTTCATCTCGCTGCGTATCAGGGCCCCGGCAACGATTTCGATGTGGCCTTGCGCGAGAACGCTGAAGCAACGGGATTCGTGTTGCAGCACTGCCGCAGCGCTCGCGCTGCGCTCGTGATGTCCACCCACTCGGTGTATAAACCGCACAGCGATCCGTGGTTCTCGTATCGCGAGTCCGACCCAATGGGCGACGTGAACCCTCAACACTCGCCAACGTATTCAGTGGCCAAGATTGGTCAAGAAGCGGTGGCGCGTTTCTGCGCACGCGCGTTCAACCTGCCCGTCACCATTGCGCGAATGAACGCTGCCTACGGTCCGGCCGGTGGCCTGCCCGCACTGCACGCTGATGCAATCGCGGCTGGTAGCGCAGTATCTACGCGATGGGATCCATGTCTCTATGCGCCCATTTACCAAGACGACATCAACACTCAGGCCTCGGCACTCATTGGTGCGGCCAGCACTCCGGCCAACATTGTGAACTGGTCAGGCGACGAAGCCGTCAGCGTGCAGCAGTGGTGCGCCTATGCGGGCGAGTTGCTGGGCAAGGACGCCGACGTTGTGGTGCGACCCATCGAGGGCACCTTGCGCGGCTCGGTGGCCGACGTGACCAAGCGAACGGCAATCACCGGGCCGTGCACGATTGGTTGGCAAGAAGGAATCCGCCGCACCGTGCGCGCACGGCACGGCGGAACCGAGTCTTAGCTACGAGGAACGCTGATCCACGGAACGTCTTTGTCGACGCGTGGCTCGCCCGGAAGTCCGAGCACTTGCTCGCCGAGAATGTTGCGCATGATCTCGCTGGTGCCACCCTCGATCGAGTTGGCGCGAACACGCATGAATGCATGGCGAACGCCGTTCTCGAGGCCCTCGGTTGACAACGAGTCGGGACGTCGGAAGGTGTAGTCGTAACCAATCATGGCGTCGGCGCCGAGCATGTCGATGCACAACTCGAACAACGCTTTGTTGAATTCGGCCATCGCGAGTTTGGCGACTGAACCTTCGGGGCCAGGGTTGCCGGCCTTGCGGTTTTCGCTGCCACGAATGTTGGTGAGGCGCAGACATTCGGCGCGCACCCACATCTTCATCAGTTGATCTTTTTGTGCGGCCATGCGCTTGTCGGCAGGAAGTGCCTGCCAGAGTTTCACGGCTTCGCCAATGCCGCCCGAGCCGCGCTTGGGCGACCCGCCGCTGCCGCCGATGGTGCTGCGCTCGTTCATCAACGTGGTGAGCGAGACGCGCCAGCCTTCGCCCTCGGCGCCGATGCGGTTGTCGTCGGGGATGCGAACGTCGGTGAGGTACACCTCGTTGAACTCGGCCTCGCCAGTGATCTGACGCAGTGGGCGAACCTCAAGGCCGGGGGTGTGCATGTCGACGGCGAAGTAGGTCATGCCTTTGTGCTTGGGCATGTCAGGGTTCGAGCGGGTGACGAGCATTCCCCAGTCGGCGAGGTGGGCAATGGTGTTCCACACCTTTTGACCGTTGACAACCCACTCGTCGCCGTCGCGAACTGCCTTGGCGGCGAGGCCAGCAAAGTCGCTTCCGGCGCCGGGTTCGCTGAACAACTGGCACCAACGCTCTTCGCCGGTGAACATCGGGCGCAGAAAGCGGCCGCGCTGTTCGTCGGTGCCGTGGGTGACGATGGTTGGACCCGCAAGCGCCAGGAAGAACGACGCCGGATCGGCGCCCTGAGCGCCAGCAGCACGAAGCCGCTGCTCGACCGTGCGCTGCAGATCGGGGCGAACACCCAAGCCGCCGAAGCCGGTGGGGAAGTGCACCCACGCGAGGCCGGCATCGAATTGCAGTCCACGAAACTCGGCGTGCGGAACGTGCTTGGGGTCGTGGCTGGCGAGCAGCGCATCGAGCGCTTTCTCAACGCGCTGCGACTCGGAATCGGTGGTGTTGACATCGGTCATGACACAAGCTTGTCGTATGCCGCTGCTTGGAGTCAAAGTCCTCTAGCGTGGAGGGGTCGATTCGCTCCGTTGGGCGAGAGATTTTTTGGTCGCACAGGGTGTGTGGCTCAACGTTGAATGGGGATTTCATTGAGTTCCAAGGCAGCCTCCCGCCGCAGCCCACTGCTGGCCATTTTCACCACGGTGTTCATCGACCTTCTCGGATTCGGCATTCTGATCCCCGTATTCCCGCTGCTCATCTCTGATTCGAAGTTCAGGGTCACGCCCGAGGGTTGGAGTTTTAGTCAGGGCCTCATCATGCTCGGCTGGCTGCAGGCGATCTATCCGCTGTGCATCTTCTTGGCGGCGCCTGTGCTCGGACAGCTCTCCGATCGGATGGGTCGGCGGCCTGTTCTTGCGATGTCGATCTTCGGCACCTCAATTGGTTACGTGCTCTTTGCGATCGGCATCGTCACCAAGAACATTCCACTCATGTTCGCTGCGCGTGCGCTCGACGGCATCACCGGCGGCAACCTTGCCGTTGCCCAGGCGGCCATTGGCGACATCAGCACCAACGAGAATCGCGCCAAGAACTTCGGCTTGCTCGGTGCTGCGTTCGGCATGGGCTTCGTGATCGGGCCATACCTTGGCGGTCGCCTCAGCGCGCCGAACACAAGCTTCTATGGCTTGTTCCACACGCCGAGCTGGTTCGGTGCATCGACCCCATTTTGGTTCGCAGCGATCTTGGCAATGCTCAACTGCCTGCTCATCATCACGATGCTCCCCGAAACGCTCAAGGAAAAGATCCACTCCGGCCGCATCCAGTTCGGCAAGTCGGTCTCGAACGTGGTCTCCGGATTCGCATCGCCTCGGCTACGCATCCCGCTCCTGACGGCCTTCTTGTTCAACGGCGGCTTCACATTCTTCACCACGTTCTTTGGTGTGTACCTGCGCAACAAGTTCAACTTCTCGCCCGGTCAAACCGGCGACTACTTCGCGCTTGTCGGCATCTTCATCGCCCTGTCGCAGGGCGTTGTTGTGGGCTTGGTCGCCAAGAAATTGGTCGACTACAAGGTGCTGCGTTTCTCGCTATTCGGCAACGCAGCCGTGTTGGCTATCTACTTCCTCGCCACCACCAAGACGCCGCTCTATCTCACCGTGCCGATCTTCACCGTGTTTAACGGTCTGTCGATGGCCAACATCACCAGCCTCGTCAGCAGGTCGGCCGAGCCCGGGCGCCAAGGCGAAGCAATGGGTATCTACAGCAGCGTGCAAAGCCTTGCGTCGGTGCCGGCCTCAATCTTGGTCGGATACATCGCCGGCAGCATTACGTCGAATACGCCGCTGGTCGTTGCTTGCATCACCATGGCCACTGGTGGGCTTGTGTTCATCGCTCTGTTCCGTCCGCGCTACGTAACCGACACGGTGAACGCCGCGCCGCAAGGCTCACCAGCGGCGCACTAGCCGAGCGGTTACCCGCGGCCGCGGGCGGCAGGGTGATTGTGTGCGCTGTTGGCCAGCGGATCGAACTCTTGGGCTGGGGAGCGGGCAAGCTCGAGTGTCGCTGCCAAGGTGATGGCAATGCCCACAATTGCCGGGATGCCCCAGCCGTGGCGCACATGGTCGCCTAAGGCAACGGCGCCGATGATCGAGGCCACCAACACCTCGGTGGACCACATCGCAGCCGTGACTGCGCCTACACGGCCGCGCATTAACGCAGAGGCGTGCAGCCCGAGCGCAAGCACGGCGTAGACCAGCACGGCCCACAGCAGGGGCTCTGAGGCGAGGCCTGAGATGCTTTCGTCCTTGAAGTGAACTGATCGAGCAGCAAGAGCGCTACCCGTAAAGGCGGCTCCTGACAGCACGGCGAGCACGATCGATTTCTTGAGCTCAAGCGCCACGATGCCAAGCGCAATGATCGCCGGAATACCGAGCAGGATGCAGATCTTGAGCCAGTGGGTGATTTCGCGGGTTGGCTCGCCACCGGCCGAAATGCCCACCAGAATGAGCCCGACCATAGTTGCCAGAATTGCTAAACGGTCGGGGCCGCGAAGGTCGGTGTTCAGCACCAAGCGAGCGAGCAGCACCGTGACCGCCAAACTTCCGGCGAGGATGGTCTGCACGGCGAACAACGGCAAGGTGTGTAGAGCGAAACGCGAGGTGAGCCAGCTCGCCAAGTCGACGAGGATTCCAAGCAGAAAGACTGGCTGCTTCAGGATGGCGGTGAGGCCATGTTGGCCCGCTGCGTCGGCGCGGCGAGCGCCGAGCGCTTGCATGACGGCGCCAGCGCCGTAGCCAAAGGCAGCGATGAGACACAGCAATAGCGCTGTCTTCACGTAGCCGCCGATCGCACGGGCGTCACGCTACCTTGCTAAACGGTGTCGATGCCTGACACGGGCGCAGTCTTCTTTGCCCGGCTTGGGGCCACGCGAGTGGGCTCGCCAGCCATCTTCGGATACTGCGGTGGCCACGGCGCATCACCGAGTCCCGATGCCGCATCGCTGGCCGCCATCTGCAGCAGCGGTTGCAAACTGTTTGGACTGTTGTCCATCAACGCCCATGGGTCGCCGTGCGCTGCAAGGCGGGCCGGCACGGTGGCGATGGTGAGCTCGTCAGGTCTGATGCGGCCAAGTTCTTCCCACTCGAACGGACACGAAACAGGTGCCTGCGGACGCGCTCGCACCGACCACGGCGCGAACACGGTTTTGTGTGGAGCGTTCTGGTTGAAGTCGACGAAGATGCGAGCCCCGCGTTCTTCCTTCCACCAAGCGGCGGTGATCAGATCGGGCCGGCGGCGTTCGAGTTCGCGTGCAACAGCTACGGCAGCGGTGCGTACATCGAACGAGTTCCAGTGGGGGAGCAGGCGCACGTACACGTGGAGGCCGCGGCTGCCACTTGTCTTGATGAAGCTGGTGATGCCGAGTTCGTGGAACAGGCGATGCGTCTCGTGCGCTGTCTCTTGGACCATCGCAAAGTTGGTACCTGGGCCGGGATCGAGATCGATGCGCAGTTCGTCGGTGACGTTTGGTTGATGAGCGCGGATTGGCCACGAGTGAAAGCCCAGACACCCAAGGTTCACCGCCCAGATGAGATGAGCAAGGTCGGCGATGACCAAGGCGTTCGACAACGTGCCAGCGGGCGTGCTGACCTCGGTGGTCTGCAGCCACTCGGGGGCTGAGTCGGGGATTCGTTTTTGAAAGAACGATGTCCCCGATGTGCCGTTCGGAAAGCGCTGCAGCATCACCGGCCGATCGAGCATCGCGCGCATCAACGGTTCTTCGATGGCGATGTAGAAGTTGATCAGGTCGAGCTTGGTGTGTGCGCGCTCGGTGAAGAACACCTTGTCGGGATTGGTGATCGACAACAGCCGATTGGCAACGATGAGTTGCACTGGTTCGCCGGACATGGGCTCGACGCTACCGCTGCTGGGTCATACGCTCGGGCGTTTGCCAATCACCGATGCGCGTTCCATCACTCGCTTCTCGGGCCAGTAATCGCTGGCCGCGTAGTGCTGCACGGCTCGGTTATCCCAGAAGGCCACTGAGTCGTTTTGCCACCGGTATCGACATTGATATTCGGGATAGTCGGCCTGGCGCGACAGCATCTCGATGAGCTCGATGCTTTCGGATTCAGAGACACCAAGGATGCGGCTCGTGAAGTAACGGTTCACATAGAGATAGCGGCGACCGGTGGCTTCGTGGCGCGGTGCCACAGGGTGGGTTACCAATGGATAACGCTCGCGCATTTCGTCGCGCTCGTCTTTGGGAAGCAAGCGCCCGAATGCGCTCATGAAATCGTGCTCGGCGGTCATCGTGTTCACGCGCTCACGAACGTCGTCGGGAAGTCCGTCGTAGGCCGCATACATGTCGGCGAACAAGGTGTCACCGCCCACCGCCGGCACGGTGATCGCGTGGAGCACGGCACCCATTGATGGCTCGGCGCGCCAAGTGACATCGTGATGCCAGCCGTTTTCGTAGCCCGACGTGTTCACGTTCTTAGCGAACCGCACGAGCTCTGGCTGATTGGTATTGGGCGGCAGAAAGGGATGGGTCTCGAGGCTGCCAAAGCGAGTGGCGAAGGCCACGTGTTGATCGGTGGTGAGGGGCTGGTTGCGCCAAAAGATCACCTTGTAGTCATGCAGCGCTTTGCGGATTTCGGCGATGACCTCGTCGCTGAGCGGCCCGGTGAGATCGAGGCCTTGGATCTCGCCGCCGATGGTGGCGCTGAGCTGGGTGACCTCGAAGTGCTCATACTTCAGCGCTGCCAACCGACGTCGTTCGGTGGCCAAGTAGGCGCAGGGGCCGTTCATCACAGTGGTGTTGGGCAGCATGCGACGAGACTTCTTCACGGTCGCAATCTGCTCTTGGGTTGGCTCAACGATGATGGCTTCGGTGGTGGTCACGGTGTCTCCTTGGCGAGCAGATTACCGGATCGTCTCGGGTCATCGCAGCTTGGGGTGTCGGTCCCTGATGTCTTTCATATTCGTTGCTGTATGCCTTCTCTACAACGGAATCATTCGGCCAAGGAGCGTCGAGCAATCGAAAAGATGGTGTTCTCGCGTTACGGCAAGCTACCGTGTGACGGTGACGCTCGACCGAACGAGATTGGCGAACCTGCTCGAAGCCGAGGAACGGCTGTTTATTGAGCAGCATCCGAAGTCGGCTCAGTTAGCGCACGCCGCAGGCGAGAACCTTCTTGGCGGCGTTCCGATGCCGTGGATGAGCCGTTGGCCGGGAGCCTTTCCGCTGTTTTTTCGTGAGGCGTACGGCGCTCACTTCACTGATGTCGACGGCATCGAGTATCACGACTTCTGCCTCGGAGACACAGGAGCAATGGTTGGCCACGGGCTTGTGGCTGTTGCCGAGGCGCTCTATCGCCAAGCGCTGCGCGGCATCACCACCATGTTGCCCAACGACGATGCGGCGTGGGTCGGCGGCGAACTCGCTCGCCGGTTCGGGTTGCCTTCGTGGCAGATGGCGATGACCGCAACCGACGCGAATCGGTTTGTGCTGCGTTTCGCGCGGCACCTCACCGGGCGCAGCAAGGTTGTCGTCATGGATTGGTGCTACCACGGCACCGTCGACGAAGCGTTTGCTGTGCTCGACGAATCGGGTGCTGTCATTGCGCGCCCAGGCTCGCTTGGTCCGCAGGTCGATCCGTCGCTCACCACGCGAGTGGTTCAGTTCAACGACATCGATGCGCTCGAGCGGGCGCTTGCGTGCGGCGATGTTGCCTGTGTGCTGATGGAGCCAGCGCTCACCAACATCGGCATCGTGTTGCCCCAGCCGGGCTATTTGTCTGCGGTACGCGAACTCACGCGCCAGTACGGCGCGTTGCTGATCATCGATGAAACCCACACCATCTGCGTAGGCCCCGGCGGCGCGGCGCGCGCGTGGGATATCGATGCCGACTTCATCGTGGTGGGCAAGACCATCGGTGGGGGCATGCCCGCTGCTGCATACGGCATGAGCGCCGAGATCGCACACAGGCTCGGACTCGCTCTCGGTTCCGATTCGATCGATACATCTGGTGTCGGCGGAACGCTGACCGGCAACGCACTTGCGGTTGCAGCAGTTCGCGCCACGCTGACCACATGCTTACGCGAGCAAGATTTCGCCATTGCGATCCCGCTGGCTACGTCGTGGGCCAACGGAGTCGCCAATGTGATCGCCGATTTTGGATTGCCGTGGCATGTTCAGCAACTCGGCTGTCGATCCGAATACTGGTTCTGTCCGCCCCCGGTGAATGGCGCGCAAGCGGCAGCGGCGGTCGACCGCGACCTCGATTTGTTTATGCATCTGTGGGCCGTGAACCGCGGCATTTTGCTCACGCCGTTTCACAACATGGCGCTGATGTCGCCTCACCATGATCAGTCCGATGTCGATGTGCACACGATGGTGTTTCGTGATGCCGTCACCACCCTCGTAGGGTAGGCACCCGTGACTCTCGACGCCATCGACAAGCGCATTATCGACGAACTGCAGCGCGATGGCCGGATGAGCTACGCCGACCTCGCTCCGTTGGTCGGGCTGTCGGCCGCGGCAACCCGCCAGCGCGTGCAGCGACTCACCGATTCGGGCGTGCTGCAGATTGTTGCCGTCACCGATCCGCTTGCACTGGGCTACAACTCGATGGCCATGTTCTGCATCACCGTTGAGCACGATGCTCAGGCTGTGGCTGATGCTGTCGGCGCGCTGCCGTCGGTGATCTACGCAGTGCTCAGCGCCGGCGGCTACGACGTGCTGGCCGAAGTGTTGTGCGAATCAAATGACGAGATGTTCGACGTGTTGAATCATCAGGTGCGCACGATTCCAGGCGTTCGCGAAGTGCAGGCTTTTCCGTACTTCCGTATCCACACCCACCGCTTTCGTTGGGCTGCTCGTTGATCGCGCTCTCGTACACCGCAGGGCAATTCGCGGCGGTGTTCGTGGTTGTGTTCTTCTCGGCAATTGTGAGCGCCGTTGCCGGCTTCGGCTTCGGGCTCATGGCTGTGCCGTTCGTCAGCATGGCAATCCCGCTGCACCCCACGGTGATCGTCGCGTCGTTGCTCGGTTTCACCACCAATGTGATTCAGATCTATCGCTACCGACGCAGCGCAAATCTGGCGATTGCGAAGCGTCTGTGCGTCGGTGCAATGTTCGGGATGCCGTTTGGCTTTGCGGTGTTCAGCGTTGTGAGCGATCGGGCGCTCCGCTTGATGCTTGGTGTTGCAGTGCTCGTCGCTGTTGTCGTGCTGGCCCGAGGTCTCGACCTCACCAGGGTGGGGCCGTCATTCGATTTCGGAACAGGTTTTCTCAGCGGCGTGTTGAATACCTCGATCTCCACGAACGGTCCGCCGCTCGTGTTCGGATTGCAGGCGCGCAAGCTTGAGCCCGAACCCTTTCGGGCAACCTTGGCGCTGGTGTTTTCAATCAGCGGCGTCGTTGGGCTCTCGATGTTTGTGGCCGGAGGCAAGGTGCATGCCGACGAACTTGTTGTCTCGGCCGTTGCTTTGCCCGCGCTGGCGCTGGGCTTACTTGCAGGCTTTCCGTTGCGTCATCGGTTCTCCCCAGAGCGCTTCAGGGTGTTGGTGTTTGTGTTGCTCGTTGTGGCAGCGCTCGCAGCGATCGCGAAGGCGTTCACCTGACGGTTGCGCGCCGAGCAGGGTCATCGTCGGCCGAGCGTGGGCATGTGAAACTTGCGCATGCTTACGTTGTCTTTGATCTGCACGGCCATAGCCGCCGTCACCAACTGGTCCACGCGCCTGTGGCCGAATCGGACGCTTGAGACCATCTCGAAGCCCGTCACCACGCTGCTCGTGATCTGGGTGGCCATCGCCGCCGATGGCCCCAAGACAGCCACCGTTCTTGCCGTGGTTGGTTTGGTGTTTTGTCTCATCGGTGACATCGCGTTGCTCGAGGTGGTCGACAAGTTCATCGTTGGGCTTGCTTCGTTTTTGATCGGGCATCTTGTGTTCGTAGCGATGTTCGTCAACATGCATTTGCATCGGCCAATGTGGGGCATCGTTGCCGCAGTGCTGCTGGTGGTTCACGCTGCGCTCATTGGCCGCAAGATCCTCAGCGGGGCATCAACCAACAAGCCCGAACTCAAGGCTCCAGTGATGGCGTATCTGCTGATCATCTCGAGCATGGCGGTGGTTGCGGCGATGACTGGCAGCTGGTGGGCCATCGCTGGCGCCGTGGCGTTCGTGATCAGCGACACATTGTTGGGGTGGCGCGAGTTCGTGGCCCCTCAGCGCTGGCTGCCCATCGCTGTGATGGTCACGTATCACGCCGCGCTCGTGGGCTTGGCGCTCGGACTCCACTGATAACTGTCACTGAGGCTGCCACCTTCTAAGGTGATCGCTTTACCGCCTTGGAGGTCATGATGGAAGTCACGAACGCTGTCTATCCCGCACACGAGCAGCTTCAGGAGTTCTTCGGCTCTCCTGACGATGGCCCGTTCGTGATGGTCAACTTGATCAAGTTCAAAGAGCGTGCCGAGTACGCCGACGACCCGTCCATCGACATCTCCGGTCGTGAGGCGTATGCCTTGTACGGCCAGGAAGTCTCGAAAGTCGTCGAGGGTCGCGGCGGTCGCGTTATCTATAGCGGTGATGTCACCGGGTTGCTGTTGGGCGACGTTGGCGAACTCTGGGACATGGTTGCGCTCGTCGAGTACGCGTCGCAGGCAGCGTTTATGGAGCAGATGTCGTCGCCCGACCGAGCGTCAATCGAGCGCCATCGTCATGCCGGCCTCGCTGGCCAGCTGAACATCCGCACCAAGCTCCGCCCAACCTGACCCCAACCTGACCCCAGTCGGCCCAACTCCGCCCGCCCCGAACCACTCAATCCGCCCCAAACCTGTTGCATGGGCGCGATTTGGGACAGCTCCTGTCCCAAATCGCGCCCATGCGGGCAGTTTGAGCTAGTTCTTGCCGCCGAAGTACTGCATCCAAGCGTCGCGGGTTTTGGGCTTGAAGATGTAGTTGTCTTCGCGGAGTTCAACCATCGGCGCATTGGGCGAAGCCGAGTACATGTGGCCCGGGTACACCACCGTGTCGTCGGGCAGGGCAGACAGCATCTGCAGGCTCGAGTACATCAGCTCGGGATCGCTGCCGGGTAGGTCGGTGCGCCCGCAGCCCTCGAGGAACAGCGTGTCGCCGGAGACGAGCTTGCCTTCGACCAAGAAGCACTGGCTGCCCGGCGTGTGGCCAGGTGTGTGCAGCAATGCGATCTCGATGCCGCCGACAATCACGACATCGCCGGCGTCGTGCTGCTTGAGATCGTTCGCGCCAACGCCCGTTGTGCGCATGACCCACGGGGCTTCGTCGGCCTGAACGTGAATGGGGCAGTGGCATCGGTTCAGTAGCTCGGTGACGCCTTCGATTGGGTAGCCCATCATTCCGCCGCCCACATGGTCGGGGTGATAGTGGGTTGCGAGGACGCCGGTGACCTTCATGCCGTCGGCCTCCACGATGTCGACGATGTCGTTCACGGCGTAGGCGGGATCGACCAACAGCGTTTCGCCGGTGACGCGATCGCCGATGGCGTAGACGAAGTTGAGCATCTGGCGGGCAACAGGATTGTCCGTGGCGAAGTCGCGGCCGGACAAGAGTTGGCGAAAATACAACTGGGGCTGAATCACGTGTCCAAAGCTATTCGCTGAGTTGTCGACTTTGCTGCCACGAGGTCAGTCTTCGCGTGGGACTGAACACCTACGCTGTGAGCCGATGGAAACCATTCAGCCGCTCGTAGGTCTCGTCGCCGGTCAAGTCGTGCCATTCGGCGGCGACCGTCTGGCCACGGTGAGCCAATCGCTTGCCGATGCATTCTGCCCCGGTGACCGACTCGTGGTGGTTCAAGACTCGGGTGCGCTCTTACACATTCCTGCGGCCGAGTTCGCTTTGGTTCGCTCTGCTGTTGACCACGCCGTTGAGGCGTTTGCATCGCTCGCTGCCGTATCCGACGAACAGGTTTCTGCATTCTTCGATTCGTTCGCTGCAGCACTCGAAGACGACAACGTGTTCGCGCTTGTGGCTGCTGCCAACGACCTCGATGTCCAGTCAGCTGCAACTCGCGGCAGATCTACCACTCGCTTGCAATTGTCGCAGCGCATGCGTGCCGACATGATCGACGGCCTTCGGGTCTGGCGAGACACCGCAACACCGCGCCAACAAGTCGTTGAAGAGGTGCATCACGCTGGGTGGAGCGTTACTGCAGAGCGCGCTCCGCTGGGCGTTGTGGGCTTTGTGTTCGAGGGCCGCCCAAATGTATTTGCAGATGCAACTGGTGTGCTTCGCACGGGCAACACGGCGGTGTTGCGCATCGGTAGCGATGCCCTCGGTACAGCCGAAGCGATCATGCGCCATGCGTTGGCACCAGCGCTTGCCAGCGCCGGCCTGCCATCCGGTTGTGTCTCGCTCGTCGCCTCGCCGGCTCGTGCCGCTGGCTGGGCGCTGTTCAACGATCACCGGCTCTCGTTAGCTATCGCACGCGGCTCAGGCGAGGCAGTTGCTCAACTGGGGGCCGTGGCTCGCCAGGCGGGCGTTCCGGTGAGCCTGCATGGCACAGGTGGGGCGTGGATGATGGCTGCTACTACGGCCGACGCCGACCGCTTTCGTGACTCGGTTCTCTATTCGCTCGATCGCAAAGTGTGCAACACGCTCAACGTGTGCTGCATCGTGGCCGACCGCGCTGCTGAGCTGGTGCCGCTGTTTATCGACACCGTTCGCGCAGCGGGCGCAGCGCGCGGAACCACGGCTCGAGTGCATGTCGTTCACACATCAGCACCGCACGTCGCGGCTCAACTGTTCACCGAAATGGTTCGAGTCGATCGAGCCGATGGCGGTGTCAATGAACCGTTCGCTGACACCATCGATGAGGGCGCGCTCGCCACCGAGTGGGAGTGGGAGAACTCGCCCGAGGTGTCGCTTGTGGTGGTTCACTCCGTCGATCTGGCAGTCGATCTGTTCAACCGCTACAGCCCGCAGCTGACCGCCTCGCTGATCAGCAGCGACCCCGCCGAACACCAACGTTTTTACGATCGCTGCGATGCGCCGTTCATCGGTGATGGTTTCACGCGATGGGTCGATGGTCAGTTCGCGCTCAATCGCCCCGAGCTTGGCCTATCGAACTGGGAAGCGGGTCGGCTGTTCTCGCGCAGTGCGGTGCTCTCGGGCGACTCGGTGTTCACAGTTCGATTACGAGCCACGGTGAGCGACGCAACCACGCATCGCTAAGGCCTCATGGCCGCGAGTGGCTCAGACGAGGTACGGATCAACAGCGTCGTGAACGAGTTGATGAAACTCGCCGACAGCGTTCTCGTGACGAGGGCTGAGCCAACCGGTTTTGTATAAGCCGGCCACCATGTTCTTTTGCACCATCTCGCCGATGCGCACATCTTCATCGGCAACTTCCTCGCTGTCTTTCACGATGGTGTCGGCATCGTCTGAATTGTCGTCGAAGAAGTACTCGAAGATGAGGTCCATCTTGTCGTTGCCCACTGGCAGCCAACGCTCGACGGCCATGCCACCGGGAAAGATGTCGAACGAGAAGCAGGGGTAGAAGTAACCCCAAACGCCGCTCCATGTTTGGCCATCGCGCCGCGGCGCAAGGTGAATGTTCCATCGTGGGTCACCGTCGCCGCTGATGACATAGTCGAGTGCGTCGACCTGTTTGCACATTGATGGGTGAACCAGCGGAAGGTGATATCCCTCAACGAAGTTGTCGTTGTAGATCTTCCAGTTCATCGAGGTATGGCGAATGGTGCGGCTGTGGAAGCGGTATCCCTCGGTGGGGTACTCCTTGCAGCGATCGACGAATCCGCCGAGCCACTCGATGAGATCGGGGGTGCTCGGGTCGAGGCACACGAAGATCATGCCGCGCCAACTCTGAGCGCGGATCTTGCTGAGGCAGGTACCCGCAGGTGCTTCGGCGCCAAAGTCGCGAGCATTGAGCAGCAGGCCCTCTTTGTCGAACGCCCAACCGTGATAGCGGCACACCAGGTTGGCTTGGTGCCCGGCACCCTCCCACACAATGGGGCCGGCGCGGTGCGGACACATGTTGTGAAAGGCGCGCAGGCTGCCGTCTTCGGCGCGCTGCACGAAGATTGGCCAACTCGCGACCTGCTCAGTGACGTAGTCGCCGGACTTGGGGAGTTGGTGGTCGTTGGCCACCATCACCCACGACTTCGCGAAAACCTGATGCCTCTCGATCTCCCAGATGGCGGGATCGAGGTAATACCGAGTCGGCAGGGTCTCAGTGAGCGTCACCGAGTCAGACTAGTTGTTTGGCACCAGTATCGGAAACGGCGCTTAGTGGCCGGTGAGCTTGTCGATGACCCAAGCGCGGGCCCGCTCGGGCCGCTGACGACGTGTTTCGGAGTTGTCGGCCGACGCGGCGAGCATGAGCGCGGCGCGAATAGCCACCCAGCGAAGAGGCTCTGGTTCCCATTGGCGAGACGAATGGCCGACCCACGAAAGGCTGGTGAGATCGGTTGAGTGGCCGCCGATGAGGTCGGCCAGCGTGCGTCCCGCAAGGTTGGTGGTGGTGACTCCGTCGCCCACGTATCCGCCAGCCCATGCGAGCCCGGAAGACTTGTCGAGTCCGACGCCGCACTGCCAGTCGCGAGTGGCGCCTAACGGGCCGCCCCATCGATGGGTGATTGCTGCATCGGCTACTTGCGGATAGATCTTCACCAGCGTTGCGTGGATCATCTCGTGTACCGCGCGAGGGCGTTCGAACTCGGAGCTGATGGCGCTGCCGAAGTGATACGGGGCGGCTCGCCCGCCAAAGGCGAGCCGCCCATCGGCAGTGCGTTGGCCGTAGATGACCGAGTGTCGACCATCGGTGAAGGTTTCTCGATCGCGCAATCCGATGCTGTTCCATGTGTCGTCGGACAGCGGCTCAGTGCACAGCATCAGCGAGTAGATGGGTACAACGGTGCGGCGCATTCCCTTGAGCGTTGGGGTGAAGCCTTCGGTGGCGCGAACAACAATGTCGGCCTTGACGGTGCCATGGTCGGTGCGAACACAGTGCGGTTCGATGCTGCTCACCGTGGTGCCTTCGAAGATGGTGACGCCGCGAGCTACCAGCGAGGCGGCGAGACCGCGAGCAAGGCGAGCCGGATGAATGGCGGCGCAATGTGGTGTGAAGATGGCTCCCAACAGATCTGTGGCAGAGGTGCGCTCGGCGATCTCGGCTCGATCGAGCCAGATGTCGTCGGTGAGGCCATAGCTCGCTTTGTGGCGAAGGTCGGCGTGTAGGCGCGGAGCCTGGGCAGGGTTGCGAACCATCGTGAGTGTGCCGCCCTTCGCGAAGCCGCAATCGATGCCGAGTTCTTGTGTCACGCGACCGATCTCGTCGATCGATGCAAACATGGCTCGCTGCAGACGCACCGCTTCGTCGCGGCCGTGCGACTTCGCGATGGTGTCGAGCCCCATCGGCAAGAGCGCCGACGCCCACCCTCCGTTGCGGCCGCTTGCGCCGAAGCCGGCGATGTCTCGCTCGATGATCGCAATGCGAAGTGTTGGGTCGGCCTCACGCAGATAGTGAGCGGTCCACATGCCGGTGTATCCGGCGCCGACGATGGCGACATCGACATCGATATCGCCGGGAAGGCTGGCCCGTTGCTCGAGGTGATCCTCGATGGGCAAGGTGTCGTGCCAGAGCGAAAGTGAGCGGTAACTGTTTGAGTCGGGCGACGGCATGAGTGTCACCTTAGGTCTGTGATCGATGGTGAAGAGCGACGCACGACGACGATTTCTGAGGTCGTAGGCACAACGGCTTATTGACTCGAAAAAGTAGTGCCACGTCTTACGCCAAAAGACCTAGTTTTTGGGGGTCGTAGTTCCTGCGGGCACACCCACGGTGTACGGAGTGACACAAGAATCACTCGTTCGTTGTACCCAATCACTCGATTGTCTCAAGGTTCGTTGCGATGCTTGCAGGCGATAGGTAGCGAGGCGTAGGACTCTTCCATGACCACAATGTGGAAGTCCAAAAAAACTCATTCGAAGTTGCTCGCGGGCTTGGCTCTCGCGTCCTTTGGGCTTGGAACGCTCGGCACTATTGGAGCTGCACAGGCGGTATCCAACTCGTCGCGTCAATCACCACCCGTCGAGAGCCGCGATCCGAAGGCAACCGACCGCATCATCGTTCGCATGCTCGATGGCAGTACGCCGGATATCGCTGCGCTGAGTCGCGAGGCGGGTGAGTCGGTCACCCTTGCTCTCCTCGGTCAAGACGACTCATGGGTCTCGAAGCTCGCCGGTCGTCGCTCACCAGCAGACGTGGAGGCAATCAGCCGCCGCATTGCCGCCTTGCCAGGCGTTGCGTTCGCCGAGCCAGACCACAAGGTCTTCGCGACAGCGGTACCAACCGACCCCTCGTACAACAAGCAGTGGGACCTGTTCGCTCCAACCGTTACTACGAAGGGTCTCGACATCACGGCGGCCCGTGCGGTCACGAGCGGAACGTCTGATGTTGTCGTGGCTGTCGTGGACACCGGCATCACCGCTCACATCGAGCTCGCCGGCCAAGTGCTTCCTGGCTACGACATGGTGAGCGACGTGTTGCTTGCCAATGACGGCGACCTTCGCGATGCGAATCCGGCCGATCCGGGGGACTGGGTCAGCACGTCGGAGAATGCTCTCGGCTATTTCGCTGGCTGTGGCGTCAGCAACAGTTCATGGCACGGTACGCACGTGTCGGGCACCATCGCCGCCAAGTCGGATAACGGCATCGGCATCGCAGGAATCGCGTCGGGCGTGAAGATCTTGCCGGTGCGGGTGCTCGGCAAATGTGGCGGGTTTGAAAGTGACGTTGCCGATGGCATCCGTTGGGCGGCGGGTCTTGCAGTCGCCGGCGCACCAACCAACCCCAACCCAGCGGCCATCATCAACCTCAGCTTGGGTGGCGGCGGTGTCTGCCCGTCGGCCTATCAGACAGCAATCACCGATGCGATCGCCGTGGGAGCCATCGT
>JBAXER010000013.1:0-47056 GCA_037140375.1 Actinomycetota bacterium | reverse complement strand
GCGCCGACCCTAGTCAGGCAGGACGACCCCACGTTGCGTTGTGATGCGGCCGTACACCTCGGGGCGTCGATAGCGATCGAAGTTAAACAGCGTGCCGGTGTAGCGGGCACACCAATCGAGATCACAACGCGCCACGATGAGTTCGTCGTCGGTGGTCAATGTCTGCGCAACGATCTGGCCGCTGGGTGCAACGATCATCGATTGGCCGAGCGAATCGACGCCTTCCTCGACGCCCGCCTTGGCGACGCCAACCACCCATGTGCCGTTTTGATAAGCGCCGCTCTGCATGACCAATGCGTTATGGAAACCCTGCAAGATGTCTTGGCTCGGATCCGGCACGTAATGAATGGGCGTGTTGTAGCCGCAGAGAATCATCTCCACTCCCTGCAGACCCATCACCCGATACGACTCGGGCCAGCGGCGATCGTTACAGATCATCATTCCGATGACGCCATCAAACGCTCGCCACACGCCGAAGCCTTCGTTGCTTGGCTCAAAGTAGTAACGCTCAGCGTGCTGAAACGGCCGGCCGGGCTCGTGATGCTCGTGACCCGGAATATGCACCTTGCGGTATGTGGCAACAATCGAACCATCACGCTCGACAAGTGTCTGCACGTTGTAGCGGTGGCGAGTGCCGTCGGCGTCGGTCTCGATGCTTGCGTAGCCAAGGCTGAATCCCATGCCGAGTCGCTTCGCTTCATCGAACAACGGCTGTGTGTCGGCGTTGGGCATCGCGGTTTCGTACCAGTGGTCGGCTTCGGTGATGTCATCCACAAACCAGCGAGGGAAAAACGTGGTGAGCGCAAGCTCGGGGAAAACAACCAATTGCACGCCGTGTTCGTTGGCCTGATGGAGCAACGCAATCAACCGCTGCACCACGCTGGCACGGGAGTGATCACGTTGAATGGGTCCGAGTTGCGCTGCGCCAACGGTGAGAATTCGAGACATACGCCCACCACAGTGACGGCACAACCCCAACGTCGTCAAGTAATGACCGGCGGATCGTCATGCCGCAGGGGCTGCAGCCCGCGCGATCTGCACCAGTTGTTGATCACCATCGGCGACCATCCACGCCAAGCCTGGCCGTGCTGCAATGGGCAACCGGCGCGGCAACACTGCGTTCAACAGATCGCCATCGAGATCAGAGCAAGCGGCCATCACCAAGCCAAGCCGCGACCGACGCACTGCGTTTGTCCAGTGCCCGTACGCCGAACGCAACGCATCGGGGCGTGCAGCGACGGCAACCGTGACACCCTCTCGTCGGCTCGACACCAGTTCGGCCAAGTCGCCGTGTTCGTCGTTCACCAACTCGGCATCATCGATCACTAACAACGCATCACCACCTGCTGGCAGCGCGGCGAGCATCGCGTCAACCGTCTGAAACACATAACCCTCACGCGCGCTGCTGCGACGCGGCGGCAGCGACGCCACCCATCCCCCGGGGTGCGCCTGTTGCCACGCCGAACTCACCGTGTGCAACGTTGCGCTACGCCCACTTCGATACGGTCCCACAACAAGCAGATGCTCTCCGCTCGGCACGGCCATGACGCTGGGTTGCAGCGAGCTATACGACATGCCGATGAGCAGCTCGAGGTCGCAACCCGACTTCACCGTGGCCGGAAGTTCCGCAAGATCAAGATGAGTTGGCAGCGAGCCCAGCGCTCGGTAGGTATGACGCATTGGCCTCGGCGCAAGACCCTCGAGGATCGACTCGTCTACGGCTACGAGCTGCGCCTCACAGCGCGTGCGCACATCCACAAAGCGCCCCGGCACAGCTTCAGGAAGCGTCAGCGCACGCAGACCGAGCGCTGACGCATCGCCGGGATCGGCAAGATGAAACAACCAACGCTGCGCCATCTGACTGAGCATGCCCGAAGGCACCGCACCCGGCTGCGTAGTGGTGAGCACAACAGCGATACCAACCGACTGGCCCTCAGCGATGAGCGCATCGAGCTGAGCGAGTTGCTCGAAGAGATCGTTCGACTCAAGCTCGGAGCGCAGCGCGCCGATGCCGTCGATCATCAACACGATCGAATCGGCGGATGAACTTGCCGGTTGCGATTTTCGACGTGCACGATCGCAGTCGAGCACTGCTAACAGCCGCGTGAGCCGCTCACGATCGCGCAACTCCACAACCGTCGCACAGCCACTCACCACCTCAAGACCCTTCAGCCGCGGATCACCCATTGCGTCGATCACAAAGAGCTCGGCGGACGGTTGACGCTGCAACAAATGCGCAACGAGCGCGAGAAGCGCCGAGGTTGAGCCCATCCCGCTTGCGGCAGCGATCAGCAGGTTCCCATCGCGGGGACTCCATTGCAACACCGGTTGCTGCTGCCGATCGGGGTCATCGATGATGCCGAGCGCACCCGGGGCGATGGCACTGGCGGCAAGCAACGTTGGTAGCGGAGCCAGCCACGGACGGTGCGGCGCTTCGAAGCCACAATGAGTTGCAGCCGCGCTGATCGCTCGAACCAACGTGCTGAGCTCAGTGGGCTGTTCGCAGTCGGCCGAGTTCGATAGGTGACCGGCCGCCACGGCGCCGACGGCGCCGAACTCGTGCACCGTCAGATGGCCAGCAGCAGCGACAACAGGACCCGTTGAGCGTGCGGTCTGGAACATCACGTGCTCGTCGCTACCCAGACGCATGATCGCCCGGCCCGCAATCGCGCGCGGCAATGCAGCAGCACTTGGTTCACCGATCACGTCGTTCGAGTCAGCCGGATCCTGCACGCGCAGGGCAATGCGCAGGTTGGTGTTGGCACGAATGTCGTCGCCGATGACCCCGTTCGGACGTTGCGTTGCCAGCACCAGATGCACACCAAGACTGCGCCCGCGCTGTGCAACACCAAGCAAGGCTCCGATGAACGAGGGCTGTTGCACCGCGAGCGTGGCGAACTCGTCGATCACGACAACAAGTCGAGCGAGGCACGTCAGTATGGGCTCAGCCGCACGTATGGATCGATACGACGACAGGTCAGTAGCACCGGCATCGCGTAGCAGTTGTTCGCGGCGACGCAGTTCGGCTTCAAGGCTGCGCAAGGCTCGCTCGCCAAGGCGTTCGTCGAGGTCGGTCACCACGCCCACAACATGGGGCAGATCGACACACGCATCAAACGTTGCGCCGCCTTTGTAATCGACAAGCACAAACGTGATTTCGTCGGGGCTCAATCGTGCGCACAGGCCCACCACAAGGCTGCGCAGCAACTCACTCTTGCCAGCCCCGGTGGTTCCTGCGATCAAGGCGTGCGGTCCGTCGCCCGCCAGATCGATCTCGACGACTCCGTCGGCAGCAACACCAAGCGGAGCGCACGGCGCTGGGTCGATTCCGTTCGATGTCCACTGCAAGCCCACTGCTTCGGTCAACGAATCGTGATCGTGGGCATTGAGTCCGAGCAATTCGATGAGCCCCACGCTTCGCGGAATCGCCGAGGTTTCGTCGGCCGCTTCGGGATCGATGAGACCGGCGAGAGCTGCTGAGGCCCGCAACGTGTGAACCACCGACGCAGCCGCCACGTGTACTGCTCTTGGCTCGGCCGACGAGCGCAGGTCGGCGGTCCACAACCCCCGCGCGTGTTCATGAACAACGAGCGATCGCGTCGCAATCGCAGGAACATCTTCGGATGCGGCACACAACAACAGCACCACCAGATCACGCCGCGAGCCAAGCAGACGGCGCAGCGCACTCGTTCGCGTCGAGAACAAACTGGGGCGGTCCACGACAACAACAAGCGGCCGAGCATCATCGAGATCGAGATCGCCAACGAACTGACCGACCTCGTGAGCGCTCATAATCATCGGCGCGCCGACTGCATCGGCCGAGTGCGGCAACCACCCCAAGCATTCCCACTCAGTTGGGTTGTCGACCACTACTGCGAGTTGCCAGTCGGCGGGGCCGCTGGCAGCCGCGAGCTGCACGACGAAGCTACGAACAACTCCAGCAGTCACGCTGTGCGCGCCGACAAAAGCAGTGACTGATCCCGCTTCCAGAGTCACCGGGTATGCAACGTTCTCGATCCTGCTGGCTTCGCGAATCGCGGCCACTACATCCGGTGACGCATCGTCGCTGAGTCCGCCCACTCGCGGTTCCACAGTGGTGTCTCCCCGGCCAATCGAAATCGTGAATGCATCGCGATCGCCCCGACGCACCGACCACAGCGAAGCATGCCGAGCGTTCATCGCTGCAAGCGCCGCATCGAGTGTCGACGTGGTCGCTCGATGAAAGGAATGCGCAGCGGTGTGCTGCTCAGCTAATCCCGCGTCGAACGCCATCCGGGCTTGCTCGTATCGGCGACCAGCCTTTGCCTGGGCCCGCGCACCTGAGTATCGCTGCGTGGCCCACGTGCCCATCGCCACGAACGCCCCCATGAGACCGAACAACAAGAACGTCGACTGCCCGAGCACCAAAGCCATCGCCACCGCACCAGCCACGCCGAGGGCGGCGGGGATGAGTGCGCTCGTGGCCACCGTCGAGCCCGATCGTTCTCGCTGCGGTGCCTGCACGGTCGGTGGTTCAAAGGTGCGAATCTGGCGCGGCGAGCGAACAAACGGCGTGCGCCACGGGTTGGTCGCCGATATCTGAGGCGCAGCACCCTGTCGCATCCTGCCGGCACCAACGGCGTGGCTTACCGCTCGCAACTCCAGCAAGCTGGATCCAATCTCGATGCATTGCCCCGCACCAACGTGCACCGCACCCTCCAGGGGTCGCCCGTCCACACCGATGCACAAGCGTCCGGCGAGTTGCGTGAGACTCATCGTGCCGTGGTCCCGCACCTCAAGGCTGGCGTGATGGAGCTCAAGCTCGGGGTCGTCGCAGCGCACGCTCGCCAGTGGCGCTCGACCAATGAGATGCGACCCGACAGCGAGTCGAATGCTGGCACCAGCATCGGGTCCCGCCACCCAAACAGCCTCAATCATTGGTGGGCCTGCCGCCATTGGCAACGGTGCGGCGAAGGCCAACAACGATCCGTGATGAATACCGCTGTTGCGGACTCGCTGTTGAGGGTCGATCGTTGCGCCATCTACATACATCTCGCCGCTCAGATTCTGTTGGCCTTCCTGAGCAAGCGCCGTCTGAAGGTCGGCAACCGTGGTGGCCTCGCTCACGGCGGCCACAACCAACCGTCGGCCATCGGGGGCCACAAGGTCGAAGGAGCCTTGGCCGGTTCGGGAAAGGCTGGTGCAATCGTTGAGCGTCACAGTGCAATGAGTGGCCGCATCTGAACCGCCGCGGAAAGCAAGCACGCTCACTGGCGATGCCTTGCCGGTTTCTTAACAAACATCGCCGTTTCTGTGAGCCCACCGGTGAGGCCAGCGATGAGGCCGAAATCGCATGGTGGCCGTCATGAACTATCCACAGCTTCCCCGCCAGTCCCACCCTCGGTCATCGACCCCCACCCGCACCCAACAGGCACCACTGCTGCGTCAACTGCAGGACGAATGGCGCCATATCAGTATCGGTGCCAGCGAGTTGCGCACGGCAAATAGTTGGGGCTTGCCCGGTCGCCCCGTGCAGTCTCTTGATGAAGTGCTGGGCCGCTGCGGCTTCCGAGCCGCACCCCTGCCCGGTGAGACTGCGCAATCACACGTTGCCGACGACAACGAGTCCTACCTACTCAGCGTGGTCGAGCTCGCCCGCACCAGCACTCTTGCGGCTCGGGTGGTGTTGCAGCGGATCTTGCCGGGCCTCAGCGCCGTGGCAGGCCGCCACTCAATGAACCGCACCCAACGCCACGCCGTGCTCGATGACATCGTGGCCAATGCGTGGCCGATCATCTTGAAGTACCCAGTGGAGCGGCGGCCTCGTTTCATCGTGGCCAATCTGGTTCGCGACACCTCGTTCGAGACGTTCGTCCGTCCGATCCGACGGAAGTCGTCGGGCGAGATTCCCACCTCGCACGACCGCATGACCGAGAGCGCAGGCGAGCAGCCGGTCGAAGCCCTCGACGAACTTGTGGGAATCCTCAACGAAGCTCGGAGCCAAGGCGTCGACCAAGCAGATATCGATCTCATCTGTCAGATCGTCAGCATGGGTCGGCCCGAGGATGTGGCGCTGTTGCTCAATGTGACTCCACGTACTGTGCGCAACCACCGCAACGCAATCGTTCACCGACTGCGCAACGTTGTTGCCGAAGCGGCGTGAGGTGGGTCAGTGAAAGCGACGCAGGCGAAGACTGTTGGTCAGCACAAACACGCTCGAACTCGCCATTGCCAACCCAGCGATGACCGGATTCAGAAAGCCCGCAGCCGCCAGCGGAAGCGCGGCCACGTTGTAGGCGAACGCCCAGAACAAGTTGCCCTTGATGGTGCTCAGGGTTCGGCGGCTCAAACGCAATGCATCGGCGGCGCCGCGCAGATCGCCACTCACGATGGTGAGGTCGCTGGCCTCAATCGCTGCGTCAGTGCCGGTTCCCATCGCAATGCCAATATCGGCCTGAGCCAAGGCTGCGGCGTCGTTGACACCATCGCCCACCATCGCCACGATGGCGCCTTCGGCCTGCAGACGCCTCACCACGTCGACCTTGTCGGCAGGCAGCACTTCAGAGATCACGTCACCTTCGCCGATGCCAACTTCGGTTGCGACGGCCAACGCGGTGGCACAGTTGTCGCCGGTGAGCAAGATGGGTCGCAAGCCCAGAGCGCGCAGGCTGGCGATGGCTTCTCGGCTCGTTGGCTTTGGGGTGTCGGCAACTGCGATCACGATGCGCACCTCGCCGTTCCATCCGGCTGCGATCACCGTGCGGCCCAGTACCTGATTACGTTGCACGGCCTCGGCCAGCGATGGCGACAGTTCGCCAAACTCGGCCGCCACAAAGTCGGGACGGCCAGCAGCGGTGCGAACGCCATCGACCACGCCAACCACACCGCGCCCAGGCTGATTCGCGAAATCATGAGGCGGTTGCAGAGGCTGAAGAGCCTCGGCGCTCTCGGCGGTCTCGGCCGTCTCGCCCGTCTCAGCAGAGCGCACGATGGCGCGAGCAACGGGGTGCTCGCTGGCCGACTCAAGCGAAGCAACTCGATGCAAGGCTTGGTCGCGATCTTGGCCGGCGCCAACAACCACATCGACTACCTCCATCCGACCGGTGGTGACCGTGCCGGTCTTATCGAGCACCACCGTGTTCACCTGACGGGTGCTCTCAAGAATTTCGGGGCCTTTGATAATCAACCCAAGCTGCGCGCCGCGCCCAGTGCCCACCAGCAACGCAGTGGGCGTCGCCAAACCGAGGGCGCACGGACACGCAATGATCAGTACTGCCACAGCGGCAGTGAACGAGCGATTGGCATCGCCAGTAACCGCCAGCCACGTAACGAGCGTGGCAATCGCACCCAGCACTACCACCGGCACGAAGACCGCGCTCACCCGGTCGGCCAGTCGCTGCACAGGCGCCTTGCCCGACTGCGCGTTCTCTACGAGTCGGGCGATGTGAGCCAGGGTTGTGTCGCTGCCCACGCGAGTGGCGCGCACCACCAATCGTCCACCCACATTGATCGTGCCACCGGTAACGGTGGAGTCGCGGCTCACATCGACCGGCACGCTTTCACCGGTGAGCATCGATGCATCCACTGCCGACGTGCCATCGGTGACAACACCATCGGCGGCAATCTTCTCGCCGGGCCGAACGACAAACGAGTCGCCAACTCGCAGCTCAGCAACAGGCACAAGCACCTCAACCGAGCCACGAAGCACCGATGCTTCCTTGGCCCCAACATCGAGCAGCGCGCGCAGTGCAGCGCCAGATCTGCGCTTGGCGCGGGTCTCGAAATATCGTCCGGCGAGCATGAACACCACTACCGACGCCGCCACCTCGAGATACAACTCGCTGTGCGTCACCACTGCGTGGGCACCGGTGTGGTCCATTGCGGCGGTCGTGCGCGCTGGAAGCAACGTGAGCCGCATCTTCATCCCGGGTGTGCCTGCATCGCCCACAAACAGCGACCAGACACTCCAGCCAAACGCTGCGATGACACCCAATGACACCAGCGTGTCCATCGTTGAGCTGCGCTGCATCGCGTTGCGCCACGCCGACAAATGAAACGGCCACGCACCCCAGATGGCCACGGGAGCCGCCATCGCAAACGACAGCCACTGCCAATTACGAAACTGAAATGCGGGCACCATCGAGAGCACCACTACCGGCACAGCGAGCACCGCGCTCACGATGAGTCGCCGACGAATATCGTTGGCTCGATTCTCGGCAGCCCGCTCGAGCGGCGAGAGATCATCAGTTTCGGCCGGCGTCGACGCTGGCGGCGCATGCACCGAGGCGCCGTAGCCCAACGCCTTGACTACTTCGATCAATGCCGCCGAGTCGGCAACACCATCGGCATACGAGACAGCCGCTCGCTCGGTCGCATAGTTCACCGTTGCGGTCACTCCATCGAGCCGATTGAGCTTCTTTTCAATACGCGCCGCACATGCCGCACAGGTCATGCCGGTGACGTCGAGATCGACAGTTTCGTGGTCAAGCACCTCGGTGCCAGTAGCTGAGGTATTCACGGTGGCCTCAGCCGACCGGTTCGAATCCGGCTTCATCGACGGCTGCGAAAATCGAGGCCTGATCGAGATCGGCGCCGGATACCACAACAACTTTTGTGCCGAGATCAACAGTCACGTCGGTGACCCCGCCGAGTTTTGAAATCTCGCCTTTCACTGCTGCTTCGCAGTGACCACAAGTCATTCCTGGAACTGTGAATGAAAGAGTGTTCATGAGATGGTCCTTTCGCTTGCCCTAGGCGCGCAACATGCGCTCGACGGCCTTGGTGGCCTCGGTTACGAGTTCTTCGGTACGTGTTGAATCGCCCGACGCAGCGGCACCGACCACGCAATGGCGAAGGTGTTCATCGAGCAACAACAAGCCCACGCCCTGCAGCGCCTTACTTGCCGCCGCCACTTGAGTGAGTACATCGATGCAGTACGTGTCGTCCTCGATGAGTCGCTGCAGGCCGCGCACCTGGCCCTCGACCCGGCGCAGTCTCGCCAGCACTTGAGTCTTGTCGTCGTGATAGCCGGGCGTCACTGCATCCACGTGAGCAGTATACCCCTAGGGGGTACCACCTGCAAACGACTGACCGCCGGCTAGCGGCGCTGCGTGAAGTGGGCGTGACGCTTCTCGAGAAACGACGCAATGCCCTCTTGCGCATCGGCGGTCACAGCCGCCGACGCCATCAGATCGACAGCGAACTCATATGCCCGATCTTGCGGCAGGCCGATTTGCTCGTAGAAACCCTGCTTGCCCATCGCCTTCGAGAGCACGCTGCCGCGCGTGGCACGGGTGATGAGGTCGAGCGTGGCTGCGTCGAGATCGGCGGCGGGAACCACCCGATTGATCAAGCCCCAGTCGGCAGCAGTTGCCGCATCGACAAGATCGCCGGTGAGGGCCATCTCGAGTGCCCGCTTACGACCAATGTTGCGGGCAACAGCAACGAGCGGCGTGTGGCAGAAGAGTCCGCCCTTGCCTCCTGGAATCGCGAAGCCAGCGGTGTCGGCCGCAACCGCCAAGTCGCAGGTGGCCACCAACTGGCAGCCGGCTGCTGTGGCCAACGCGTGCACCTTGGCCACCACGGGCTGGGGCATGGCCTGCACTGCGTCCATCATCTCGGTGCACACCTCGAACAGGTGAGTGGTCTCGGCAACTGTGGCACCGGCCATATCGCCAAAGTTGTGGCCGGCGCTAAACACGGGCCCGTTGGCAGCCAAAATCACGCCATCTGCTTCGCTGGATGAGACCTCGCGCAGCGCATGAGTGAGTTCAAGCATCATCGACATTGAGAGTGCATTGCGCTTCTCAGGTCGGTTCAGCGTGATGGTGGCAATAGACCCATCGATACTGACAAGAAGCTGTTCGTAGACCACGGCGAAAGTCTCGCAGATTCTGCAAGTGCCTCGTTCACCCTGACGTTACGGATGCTGTTCAAGCCTCAGACCCAAGCCCGCACCGCTGTCGGCAGTCAGCGTGAGCACATCGCCATTGATTTCAAAATGCACGGTGCCTGTGAGCACGGCAAGCATGTGCTTTTCGAGTTCTGCGGCCTCACCTAAACAGGCCATGCGAGTTGTCGCCATCGCGCCGATCGTGATGGTGTCGCCAGAAACCGTGAATTGAGCAGAGCCGGTATTGCAGCCAAGGCTCGCCGCGAGCGCTCCGTCGCTACCGAACAGAATCGACCCAGCTGCGCCCTGCGGTGGCGTTGATGCAACCTCTCCTTGGATGATCGTGTCGGCTAACCATCGGTTCCCAACAAGTGACGCGTCTGGTTGAGCGGTCTTTTTATCCAGCATGGTGATGCTCCCTGTGGGGCCCGAAATCACAAGCGTGTCGGCATCCACTGTGAAGGTTGGATCGGTGGCCAACAACGAAATGAGCCACTCGTCTTGGCTCATCAGTTCAGGCGCGCAGCCCATCTCTGTTTGCGAAAGCGCGTCGACGCGCAGCTTTCCGTTCGCCACCGAATAGCTTCCGCCGATCGAATTGCATCCGGCCTGCACAGCCAAATGGCCGCGTGCGTCGAACGAGAGCGAGATTGTTGTATTTGCAACTAACTCGTGCCCGGTCACCTCAGTAGAGAGATAGGTGCGCCCAGCCTCGGGCGAAGAACTCGGCGATGTCGACGCCGTTGTACCGCCCGTGATCTGGCTGCTGCCGCAACCGACGAGAGCGCATGAGACGAGAAGCGTGAGAAGGCGACCAGAGTTCATGCCCATGAGACGTTAGGGCACGTGCAACTGGTTCCAGAACCAATGACTTCGGGAGTCCTAACGAGGTGTAATCAGCTGGGCAGTCGAAGCAGGCGACCTACCGCTGCGGCGAGGGGCGGCAGGTCGTGGTCGATGGTGGCTTGGATGATGCCATGATCGGTGTCGAAGTAGCGGTGAGCGAGGTAATTGCGCATCGCGGCGATGTCACTCCACGCAATGTCGGGCTCCTGCGCCAGCACGTCGGCGCCGATGGCTTTGACGGCCTCGCCGATCTCGATGAGCCGAACCCTCACAGCGTCGAACACGAGGCCGTCGTCGAGTCCGCCGCGGGCAAGGTGACCGCGAATTGCGTCGATCGCGCTAACGATGTCGTTGAGCCATTGGTCGTCGCGCCGGGTCATAGGGCGATGGCCTCAGTGAGAGTGGCCTCGCGGACGGCCGGCTTGAGTGAGCTGGCAGGTACGACATCGACGTCGACGCCGAGCAGGTCTTTGAGTTCTCGTGTGAGCCCGGCGAGACCGACCAAACCAACTGCAGGATCGAGATCGACGAGGAGATCGATATCACTGGTGTCGTGATCCTCGCCACGCGCAACGCTGCCAAAGACACGGACGTTGCCAGCGCCGCGCCGTTCGCAGGTGGAGATGACGGCACGACGATGTCGGCGGAGCCGTCGCCCGAGAGGGGTATCTGGGAGCCCGAGAGTTCGGTTGATAGCCGGGACGAGTTCTAAGCGCAGGTGACTGCCGGTGGCTTCAACCAGCTTTCTGAGCATCTGGAAACCGGGTTCACGTTGGTCGGATTCGTAGGCGCTGATCACCGACTGGGCAACGCCGGCGCGTCGAGCAAGTTCGGTCTGCGAGAGACGAGAGCGGCGGCGCGCATCGCGAATAATCGCTCCGGAGCTGTCGAAATCCATGCCGGGACGATATCACGGATCGTCTATATTCATCGCGCCTGCCCAAATCAGCATGGCTCGTACCCGTCGAGTCATTCACAGGCTCGAATGGCCTCTGAACTGGTGCGCCCCCTGGGGCTCGAACCCAGAACCAATGGATTAAAAGTCCACTGCTCTACCATTGAGCTAGAGGCGCTTGGCTGGCCAAGAAACGAGAAGCAACGCTCTCAGGTCTCAGTCCGTAACTCAGGCCATGACGCTATCAGGTGACCCCGCTGTCGCCGTTGGCCGAATCGATTGTCGGTGCTGCTTCGCCAAGCGCACGCCGCTCGGCAGCACCCAGCTACTAAGCCTTCGACAGTTCGAGTCCAGCCAGATTGCCTTCGGCGCGCCATGCCTCAAGCACCTTGATGAAGGCAATGGCTCCCCCGCCGTAGCTGGCATTGCGAGTGCTTCGATCGCCGGGTTTGCCTTCGTTGTTGTAGTAGCCAGGGGTGCACGCCTCGAGGAACTTCTGATTGTTCTGCGACAGATCGATGATGGTCTGCACCCAAGCGTCTTCGGCTTCGGCGTTGGCCTCAATGACCGTGATGTCGTTGTCGAGAGCGTGGGTCACGATGTACGCGAGGTGCTTGCTCTGCTCATCGATCATGTGTGGGAAGTTGACCGTGAAGCCCGACTGAGTGTTGCTGAAGATGAAGCAGTTCGGGAAACCGCGGCTGTGCATACCGTGCAACGTGGAGGCGCCGTCGGCCCACTTCTCGGTGAGCGTGATGCCGTCGCGGCCAATGAGTTCGTAACCCGAGCGGCGCACATAGTCGGTGCCAACCTCGAAGCCAGTGGCGTACACGATGCAGTCAAGTTCGTACTCGACACCATCGACCACAACGCCGCGTTCGGTGATGCGCTCAACGCCTCGACCGTGCGTATCGACAAGCGTGACGTTGCTGCGGTTGAACGCAGGCAAGTAATCGTCGTGGAAACAGGGGCGCTTGCAGAACTGGCGGTAATACGGCTTGAGCGCTTCGGCGGTTGTGGGGTCGTTCACGATGGTGTCAACGCGTGAGCGGATCTGCTCCATCTTTTCGAAGTCGGCCAACTCGAGTGTGTTCGAAATGCCTTCGGGACTCAGGTCGGCGGCACCACGGCGAACCATGACCAACAGCTTGCCGATGATGTCGGTCCAGCCGTCGTTCACCATGTCTTCGGGCTCGAAGCCACCCGACACGAGCGTGTTGAAGTTCTCCATGCGGCGCTTCTGCCAACCGGGCTCGAGAGTGTCGACCCACTCAGGGTCGGTGGCTCGGTTGTTGCGCACATCGATCGACGATGGGGTGCGCTGAAACACGAACAGATGCTCACTGCCCTCGGCCAGGTGAGGTATGCACTGCACCGCTGTAGCGCCGGTGCCGATGATGCCCACGCGCTTGCCCTGCAATCCGACAAGACCACCATCGGAGTCGCCCCCGGTGTAGGCGTAGTCCCAGCGACTGGTGTGGAACGTGTGACCCTTGAAACTCTCGATGCCAGCAATCGCTGGCAGCTTGGGGCGATGCAGCGGGCCGTTGGCCATGCACACAAAACGAGCACGCATACGGTCGCCACGATTGGTGGAGATGATCCAACGCTCGCTGTCGTTGTCCCACGACATCGCGGTTACTTCGGTCTGAAAGCACGCATTGTCGTAAAGGTCGAAGTGCTTACCGATCGAGTGACAGTGCGCCAAGATCTCAGGAGCACGTGTGTACTTCTCGCGAGGGATGTAACCGATCTCTTCGAGCAAGGGAAGGTAGATGTACGACTCAACATCGCACATGGCGCCGGGGTAACGGTTCCAGTACCAAGTGCCACCGAAGTCGCCGCCCTTTTCGATGACCCGAATGTCTTTGACTCCGGCCTCACGCAGGCGAGCGCCGGCAAGGAGTCCACCAAAACCGCCGCCGATAATGACCACATCGGTCTCATCGGTAAGCGGTGCGCGTGTGAGCGGATCGACATATGGATCGACGAGATAGCGCGCGAAGTCGCCAGCTACTTCGAGATATTGCTCGTTGCCATCGGCACGCAAACGCTTGTCGCGCTCGACGCGGTACTTGTCGCGCAGCGCGTCGGCGTCGAAAGACGCAGCAGCAGCCTGGTCGTCAGAGTGAGTTGTCGACATTCGAATACCTCGATGTGTTGGGCCGCTACGAGCGACCATCGACTAGTTCTTACTACGCCGCCTGCGCCCGCCGCCGAGCCGAGACCCCACGATTTAGTGTGACCCACCGAGTTTGTTGAAGACGATTGGTTAAGGGTCGACCAAATGTCTTCAACAAACCGTTTGTTGAAGCGAAGTGGTGGCGAAGTGGTGGCGGGGTGGCGGGTGACGCGGGTTATGACTCGAGTTGGTGACCGAGGGACTGCACGGCCTCGATGAACTCGTCGATCATGTCGTAGACCACTTGTGCGGCGGTCTTGGTGGTGTTCATCGTGCCGACGATCTGACCAACGAAATAGTTGGTGAGTTGCTCGGCGCCAGAACCTGGGCGAAGAGCAGCGCGATCGATGCGCTGCAACGCCTCGCCAACCAAGATGGGCTGCATCGGCATACCCAATGGCTGAGGGTGCGTGGGGTCGTCCCATTCGTCGGTCCATGCCGTGCGCAACTGCCGCGCTGGCTTGCCGGTGCGCGAGCGCGAACGAACAGTGTCGGACGACGTGGCCTCGAGAAACTTGCGCTTCACGGTTGGATGCGTCTCGGCCTCTTCGGTGGTGAGCCACACCGAACCACACCACACGCCTGCTGCGCCGAGCGCCATTGCTGCGGCCATCTGGCGTCCGCGACCGATGCCACCTGCACCAAGCACTGGCACCGGGGCAACTGCATCGACGATTTCGGGAATGAGCACCATCGAGCCGACCTCACCGGTGTGGCCACCGGCTTCGGCACCCTGGGCGATGATGATGTCGACGCCAACGTTGACGTGGCGCTGAGCGTGCTGCGCTTTGCCAGCCAACGCGCCGATGAGACGGCCTTCTTCTTTGACTCGCTCGATCATGTGCGACGGCGGCGGACCGAGTGCGTTGACAACCAACGATGGTCGATGCGCCAGCGCGATCTCGAGCAACGGCCCGGCTTGGTTGGCAGAGAATGGCACGGCACCATCGCCGCCACTGCGCCCGCTGAGAATGCCGCCGCCCTCGCCTGCGTTCAGCGTGGGCACGTCGTAGCGGCGCAGGATGTCGTTGACGAACTCGATATGTGCGGCCGGGATGAGGCTGCGGATGTCGTCGAGTGTGTAGCCGCCGCCGTCGGAGCCTGCGTACTTGGCCGGCACGATGAGGTCGACGCCATACGGCAGATCGCCCACCTCGGCCTCGATCCACGCGAGGTCGATTTCAAGTTGCTCGGGCGAGTGCGCGACTGCGCCAAGCACGCCCATGCCGCCGGCTCTGGTGACCGCGGCGACAACATCTCGACAATGTGTGAACGCCAGGATCGGAACGTCGATGCCAAGCATCTCGGTAATCGGTGTCTTCATCGCTCAAGCCTCCTGTGCGGCCGGGCGCCGCAATTGCTGATGTTGTCAGGGCAACATTGACGGTCACAAATTACCGCACGTATTATCGGCAACATGCACCGCACCTTGTTGGCACCGCCACTGCGTTCGAAACTCGACACAGCGTCTGAGCAATTTCAGCAGAACCGGGCCGACATGCTCGAACAGCTCGAAGTAATCGACGGCCTGCTCGATGACGCCGAAGCCGGCGGCGGCGCCAAGGCAATGGAGCGCATGCGCGCACGCGGCAAGTTGCCTGTGCGCGAACGCATCGCCAACGTGCTCGATCCCGACAGCCCCTTCTTCGAGATCAGCGCGCTCGCTGGATACGACAGCGACTACGCGCTCGGCGGCGGAATGGTGGTGGGCATCGGCATCATCGCCGGCACCGAATGCGTGATCTTGGCGAATGACCCATCAGTGCTCGGTGGCGCGCTCACCCCGTACGCCTCAAAGAAATGGATGCGCGCACTCGAGATCGCTCGCGACAACCGCATGCCGTATGTCAGCTTCGTCGAGTCAGCTGGCGCCGACCTTCGAGTGCAGGCCGATGGCGGCGGTGGCCGCAAGGTGCAGACCGACCACTTCGCCGAGAGCGGCCGCTTCTTCTACGAACTCATCGAACTCTCGAAGATGCGCATCCCAACGGTGTGCGTGGTGTTCGGATCATCCACAGCGGGCGGCGCGTACCAACCCGGTCTCAGCGACTACAACATCGTGGTCAAAGAGCAGTCGAAGATCTTCCTCGCCGGCCCGCCACTCGTGAAGATGGCCACCGGCGAAGAGAGCGACGACGAAACCTTGGGCGGCGCACAGATGCACGCCGAAGTGTCTGGCCTTGGCGACTACTTCGCCGAAGACGAAATGGACGCAATCCGGTTGTGTCGCGAAGTGGTCTCGCATCTCAATTGGCGCAAGCCCGGACCCGAGCCAAGCATGAGCCCCGACGAACCAACGCACGATCCCGAAGAGCTGTTGGGATTGGTCAGCCGCGATCTGCGCCAGCCAGTCGACGTGCGCGATGTCATTGCGCGAGTGGTCGACGGTTCGCGATTCGAAGAGTTCAAGCCCCGGTACGGCAACAGCATCGTGTGCGGCTGGGCCAGCGTGCACGGCTACCCAGTAGGCGTCATCGGCAACAACGGAGTCATCTACCCACGCTCGGCCGAGAAGGCCACGCACTTCATTCAGCTCTGCAACCAGATCGATATTCCGTTGGTGTTCATGCAGAACATCACGGGCTACATGGTGGGCCGTGACTTCGAGGCCGACGGCATCATCAAAAAGGGTTCGCAGATGCTCAACGCAGTCACGAACTCAACCGTGCCGCACATCACGGTCACCATTGGTTCGTCGTATGGCGCTGGCACCTACGGCATGTCGGGTCGAGCGTTCGGCAACCGCTTCACCTTCCTGTGGCCCACCGCCAAGATCGCCGTGATGGGACCCAAACAGATTGCGGGTGTCATGTCGATGGTGCGCCGCGGGCAAGCCGCCCGCCAAGGCCTTCCCTTCGACGAAGAAGAAGACCGCAAGATCGTCGAGATGGTCGAAGACGTGCAAGAGCGAGGTTCGCTCGCATTGGCCGCAACTGGCGCCATCAGCGACGACGGCATCATCGACCCGCGCGATACCCGCACCGTGCTCGGCATGTGTTTGTCGGTTGTACGTAACCGACCTATCGCCGGTGCCGAGGGATACGGAGTGTTCCGGCTGTGAACTTCTCAACGATCCTCATCGCCAACCGCGGCGAAATTGCTCGCCGCATCATCCGCACCGCGCACGACATGGGCATCCAAGTTGTCGCCGTGTTTGTCGACGCCGATGCCGATGCTCCGTTTGTCGCTGACGCCGATCAGTCGGTGCGCCTCGCAACCGGATACCTCGACGGAGCGGCCATCATCGATGCCGCTCACGCCACCGGCGCCCAGGCAATCCATCCCGGCTATGGCTTCTTGTCTGAGAACGCTGGCTTCGCAGCCGACGTCATCAACGCAGGCCTCGTCTGGATCGGTCCCTCCCCCGATGTCATCAGCGGCATGGGCGACAAGCTGGCGGCCAAGCGCATGGCCGTGGCCGCAGGGGTGCCAACGCTGATCTCAGTAGACACACCCGACCGCGCCAGCGAAGTGGGCTACCCGCTACTCGTGAAAGCTGCCGCGGGCGGCGGCGGCAAAGGGATGCGAGTGGTAGGCAGCGCTGCCGAGCTCGACGAAGCCGTTGCCTCAGCCCGTCGCGAAGCACTGAGCGGATTCGGCGACGACCGCGTGTTTCTCGAGCGTTATGTGGCCGCGTCACGTCACGTTGAGATTCAGATTCTTGGCGACAGCCACGGCAACCTGGTTCATCTCGGCGAGCGCGAATGCAGCATTCAGCGCCGTCACCAAAAGCTCATCGAAGAATCGCCGTCACCGATTGTCGACGATGCAATGCGCGCCGCAATGGGCCAAGCCGCCCTGCAACTGGGCCGCTCGATTGGCTACCAATCAACCGGCACTGTCGAGTTCTTGGTCGACGACGCAACCCGCGAGTTCTACTTCCTCGAAGTGAATACGCGTCTGCAGGTAGAGCATCCAGTGACCGAAGAAGTCACTGGCATCGACCTTGTGCGTGAACAGATTCGCGTTGCTCGCGGCGAGGTGCTTGGCTACGAACAAGACGACATCACATTCACTGGGCACGCCATCGAGGCTCGCCTCTGTGCCGAAGATGCCGACGCTGGCTTCCTGCCAGCCACGGGCACGCTGGCTGCGTTTGCCCCGGCCGACGCTCCGGTGGTTCGTTGGGAGTCAGGCGTCGAGCAGGGCTCCGTTGTCAGCGTCAGCTTCGACCCAATGCTCGCCAAAGTAGTTGCATATGCACCTACTCGTACCGAAGCGGCTGCGGTGCTGGCGCTTGCACTCGAACGGCTTCACATCGGTGGCGTCACCACCAACCGCGATTTCCTTGCGGCCACGCTTCGCCACCCCAGCTTCATCGAAGGCGACACAACCACCGACTTCATCGAGCGTGTTCGGCCATCACGCAAGCTCACCCTGAACGACACCGACCTGCATCGTGCGGCTACCGCTGCGGTGCTCTGGATCCAAGGCCAGAACCGTGCCGAGGCTGGCGTGCTCGCCCACCTGCCCACGGGTTGGCGCAACGCTCGCCTACCTGCCCAGCGGCTCAGTGTTCAGCATGGCGACCGGCACGTTGAGGTCATCTACCAGTCGCGACGCAACGGCTCGTTCGACCTCGGCGATCACGGCAATCAGGGCAGCGCTCGCGTGCACCGCCACTCGGCAATCGACATCGACATCGAGGTCAACGGCCGCCGCTCAACAGCACGCATCACCCGCGCTGGCGACCGAATCTACGTGCAGACCCCCGGCGGCACCATCGACTTCACTATCGTGCCGCGCTTCGAAATTCCTGGGGCCGAACTCACCACGGGCGGGCTCAACGCACCGATGCCAGGCACCGTGATCGACGTTCGAGTAGTCGTCGGCGACCATGTGGCTGCCGGCAGCACCCTGGTCGTGATGGAAGCGATGAAGATGGAGCATCACATCAGCGCTCCGGCCGATGGCACCGTCACCGAAGTGTTTGTGCGCATCGGTCAACAGGTTGGCAACGGCGACGCATTGTTGATGATCGAGCCCGATACCGACCCTGCCACCGAAGGTGCATCATGAAGCAGCCAGTGCGCATCGCCAACTGTTCGGGTTTCTACGGCGACCGTTTGTCTGCCGCCAAAGAGATGGTCACCGACGGACCCATCGACGTTCTCACCGGCGATTGGCTGGCCGAACTCACGATGCTGATCTTGGCGCGCACACAGGCCAAGCGACCCGGCGGCGGCTACGCCCGCAGCTTCGTGCAGCAGATGGAACAGGTGATGGGCACCTGCCTCGATCGAGGCATCAAGGTGGTCACGAATGCGGGCGGCCTCGACCCGGCCGGCTGCGCCGACGCCGTTGCCGAGGTGGCCGCAAAGTTCGGACTCAATCCAACCATTGCTTATGTCAACGGCGACAACCTGTTGCCACGACTCGACGAACTCGTTGCCGCCGGTGTCGACCTCGCTCACTTCGAAACCGGCGAGCCCGTGGGCGACACATCGCGGTTCATCACCGCTAACGCCTATCTCGGTTGTTGGGGCATCGTCGATGCACTCAACCGCGGTGCCGACATTGTCATCACAGGTCGCGTCACCGACGCCGCAGTTGTATGCGGTCCCGCCGCATGGCATCACCAATGGACCCGCGACAACTGGGACGCGCTCGCCGGCGCTGTTGTAGCCGGGCACGTGGTCGAGTGCGGCGCCCAAGCAACCGGCGGCAACTACTCGTTCTTCACCGAAGTACCCGGCATGACTCGTGTCGGGTTCCCGTGGGTCGAGGTCGCGGCCGATGGTTCATGCGTGATCGGCAAACACGACGGCACCGGCGGCGAGGTCTCTATCGGCACCGTCACGTCGCAGCTGCTCTACGAAATTGGTGGCCCGTCGTATCTGGGTCCCGATGTGTCGGCTCGCTTCGACACCATTCAGCTCGAGCAGATCGCCCGCGACCGCGTGCGTATCAGCGGCACCAAAGGTGAGCCACCACCGAGCACCCTCAAGGTGGCAATGAACGAGGTAGGCGGGTTCCGCAACGACATGGCCATTGCGCTCACCGGTCTCGATATCGAAGCAAAAGCCGAACTCGTCGAAGCTGCGTTCTGGGAAGCGTGTCCGTACAACGCTGATGATTTCGCAAGCGTCACGACTCGAGTAGTTCGCACCGACAAGGTCGATCCCGCCAGCAACGAAGAAGCCATCGCACTGTGGCGCATCACGCTGAAAGACCCCGACGAGCGCAAGGTGGGCCGTGCCGTCGCCAACGCCGTGACTGAAATTGCACTGGCAACTATCCCTGGTCTGTTCGGCGTCAGTGGCGGCCCTTCGGGCGGCTCGGCATACGGCGTCTACAGGCCAGCCTTGGTGCCCGCCGAGCTCGTTCCCCAGCACGTGGTCATTCTCGGTGGAGAACAGACCGTGATCGATTCAGTCGCTCCGCAAGCAACCGTTCATGTTGTTGGCCACGCAGGCCCATCGGCTGCTGCTCCCGGCGGCCCCACCGAACGCATGCCTCTCGGCCGTCTCTTCGGCGCACGTTCGGGAGACAAGGGTGGCAACGCCAACCTCGGCGTGTTCGCTCGCAGCGACGAAGGGTGGGCGTGGCTCGATTCGTTCCTCACCACCGAAAAGCTGTGCGAGCTACTTCCCGAAACAGCCGCGCTTTCAGTCGACCGCTATCGCTTGCCGTCGATTCGTTCGCTCAACTTCGTGATCCACGATCTGCTGCAAGAAGGCGTCGCTGCCTCAACCCGCCAGGACTCGCAGGCCAAGAGCCTGGGCGAGTGGCTGCGCAGTCGCATCGTCGACATTCCCACAGCGCTGCTCATATGAGCGCACACAGCGCAACCATCGCGCTCGACGCGACAACCGAGTTACATCGTCGCGTGCGCGCTGTGAAACCGCCGCGCGCCGTACTCGACCGCGACCGCGAACGGCGCCTTACCGATCGCCAACGCGAAGTGCTCGATCAACTTGGTCATCTGTTCGACCACGGCTTCGCTCACCTCACGATGGCCGAGATTGCGGCGCACACAACATGTTCGCTGCGCACTCTGTACGGCCTTGCCCCAAGCCGTGACGAACTTGTGCTCGTGGTTGTCGACCGCAACCTCTGGCGGGTGGGTCGCAGTGCGATGGCAGCGCTTGCGCCCGACATGAACCCGCTCGACGCGCTGCAGTCGTATCTCAAGGCCGCGAATGAAGCGGTCAATGGTCTCAGCGAGCCGTTCGCACGCGACCTCGCCACCATGCCTGCGGCACTGCGACTCGGCGACGTGCACGCCGACTATCTCATCGCCGTGACGCACTGCCTGCTCGACCTTGCGCTCGAGCGCGGCGACATTCACCCGGTCGACACTGGCGCGGCTGCGCGAGTGTTAGCCAACATTGGTCGCGATCTTTCGCGCCCCGAGGTCACGCCAACACTGCAGACATCGCCGCGCCACGCATCCGAGGCAATGCTCGAAATCTTCCTGCGCGGTATGCGCGCTCAACCAACGAACGAGGCACCACATGACTGATCTCGCCGAAGTACAACGCGACCTGCTCGACGAGCAGCAGGCGCTCGACACATTGGTGGCAGCGCTTACGCCCGAGCAGTGGTCTGCCATCACGCCGAGCCCCGGCTGGAACGTGACCGACCAACTCGGACACCTCACCTATTTCGATGGCGCCGCAGCGCTTGCAGTCACCAACCCCGCCGAGTTCCGCGCAAGCGTTGATGCCTTACTGACTCAAGCGGGCAGCTCAAACGACGGCGGCGATGATTTCACCCTCGGCGCGTTTCGCGCGTTGGGCCCCACCGAGAAGCTCGCAGCATGGCGAACGAACCGCCAACTTCTTGCCGACGCCGCCGCAACGCTCGAGGAGACCACGCGTGTCGCGTGGTATGGCCCATCGATGGGGGCCAAGTCGTTTCTCACTGCTCGCCTGATGGAAGTGTGGGCGCACGGCACCGACATCGCCGACGCCGTTGCAGTTCGCCGACCCGCTACCGATCGCATCCGCCACATCGCCCAGTTGGGCTTCATCACACGCGGATGGTCATACACCGTGCGCGGCGAAACAGCTCCCGAAGGCACCGTGAGGTTGGTCCTCACCGGCGCAACGGGCAGCACATTTACGTGGGGGCCCGACACCGCCGACGACACCGTCACGGGTTCGCTCGAAGACTTCTGCCTCGTTGTCACCCAGCGCCGCAATGTGGCCGACACCGACCTGCAAGCTGGCGACCTTGCAATGCATTGGTTGCAACGCGCGCAGGCATTTGCGGGTGGCGCAACAAACGTTCCAGCACCTCGGGGGTCGTGATGTCGGTTGTTGAAACGGTTCTCAACAATGGCGTGTTCACCATCACGCTTAACGACGACAAGCGACGCAACTCGCTCAGTGCCGAGCTCACCACCGAACTCGTTGCCGCACTCGATTTCGCCGACAACGATGCATCAGTACGCGTCGTCGTGCTGACCAACTCAGGCTCAGTGTTCTGCGCTGGCGCGAACTTGTCCGAGCGCTCATCCGACGGCGCGAATACAAGTTCGTTCGTTCCGCAAACCTTTTTCGGCCGGTTCCGTCACTCTCCAAAGCCATACGTGGGACGCATCGCCGGGCACTGTGTGGCCGGCGGTATGGGACTCGCAGCCGCAATGGACATTTCGGTTGCCGTCGATTCGGCCAAGTTCGGCTTCACTGAGGTACGCATCGGCGTTGCTCCGGCAATGATCTCGGTGGTGTGCCTACCCAAGCTGCGCATGGTCGATGCGCAAGCAGCGTTCCTGCGCGGCCACCGGTTCTCTGCGGCTGAAGCTGCGCGGATGGGCCTCATCAATGCAGCCGTAACAGCCGAAGCGCTCGACGCCGAGATCGATGCAATCGTGAACGACCTGCTCGCAGGCGAGCCGGGTGCAATTGCGGCCTCAAAGCAACTCATCGCCACCGTGCCCACAATGGACGAGCAGCAAGCGTTCGAGTGGACCGCCGAATTGTCGGCTCGTTTGTTCGCAAGCGACGCTGCCCGAGAGGGCATGACCGCATACCTCGAGAAGCGGCCGGCACCCTGGGTGCCGTGAGCTAGAGCAGTTGCTTCACGCGCGAGGGGCCAAGGCCCGCCGCATCGATTTTGGTGACCATCGCCGAGGCAACAGGGTTGGTGAGGCCAGGCAGCACCACGGCGAACTTGCCAGTAACCGGCTTAATGCTGAAGCCGACAAAGTTGGCTGCCGTGAGCTTGTCGATTTGAGCTTGGGCTTTCGCCGACGTTGTGTAGATGCCAGCCACAACTTCGAAGTTGGTCGCCGAATCGCCGGTGAGATGGAACAACCGGGCTGATCCAACTTTTGCTTGATTGATCTTGAACGCCATCGCACTGGCGGCCTGATGTACGAGTCCTGGCAAAACCACGGCGAACTTGCCATCGACTGGCTTGATCGAGAAGGGCACAAACTTGGCAGCGGTGAGCTTGTCGATCTGAGCTTGGGCCTTGGCCTCGGTGGTGAAAATGCCGACGACAACTTCCCAGTCGGTAGCTGTGGCCGAGATGGTGGTTGTGGTTGTGGTGCTCTCTGGCGGCAGCGTGGTTGTAGGCGCAACCGTTGTGGTTGGCAGCACGAACACTGTGGTTGTTGTTGTCGTTTCTGGAGTGGAATCGCCACCCGAACTACAGGCGGTTACGAACAGAGCGAGCACTAACGAGGTAGCACCCAGCACGAACAATTTCGTCTTTGGCACGGCCACTCCTTCGAGCGGGTCGGGCGCTTTCCCGACACGGCTTGTGAACGAGCATAGACCTCGACCACGCGTTCGTTCGGTCACGCGTTACGACTCGAGCGCGGCCTTGATCTTCGTCAAGGTTGCCTGAATGCCCTTTTCCATCGAACGCGACCGGCGCAGAAGCTTCTCGTAGATAAATCCCTGAACACCAGCTGATGCATCGAAACGAAACGACTCGGTCAGCTTGGTGCCGGTACCCGTGTCTGTTGGCGCGAGCTCGTAGCGCCAAGTGGTGTATCCCTCGGCAACAAACTCGAACACTTCGCCCGGCGTGCATGCCGTGACTTCAGAGGTGGTGGTCCACTTCTTCATCGGGATGCCGGCCACGACGACCTTGTTGTCGCCTTCGAACTTCGCGCCGACTGCTGGACCGGTTGCTCCACCGACCCAACGGCCCGAGATGCACTCGGGACTCCACTCACCGGTGCGGGTGATATCGGAGACAGCCGCGAACACTTCGGCGGGTGTGCGATTGATGATGACGCTTGCTGAGCCTGTGGTCATGGTGCCTCCGATGAGTGGATACAAGAGTCTTCAGCGTTCGAGCACCGAGCGCAACTACGCGCGCGGCACGACGAAGGTGGACTTCAGCGATGGCGCGCCGCCGCCATCAACCGCGACAACTCCGTCAGCAACAAGTTTGACGAGATGCGACAACACGCTGCGTCCCGCCGGCTTGTGCAGTCCCTTGTGAACGTTTGAGTACAACACCTTCACGATTGCGCTGATGGTACGAACATCGTTGCGCACCTGAGCAAGCACTTGCGCCTCGCGCTCGAGGCGATGCGCGAGATACGCCGCCAAGAACGGCTGCGGGTCGGTGACCGGGTTGCCGTGCGTTGGCCACAAGATGCGATCGTTGCGATCGATCACCTTGCGCAACGAGTTCATGTAGGCGCGCATGTCGCCATCGGGCGGCGACACAACCGTGGTGCTCCAACCCATCACGTGATCGCCGGTGAACAGCGCGCCTTCCTCGTCGAGGGCAAAGCACATGTGATTCGACGTGTGGCCAGGGGTGAACACGGCGCGCATGGTCCAGTCACGAGCGCTCGCCACGATGCTGCCGTCGACGGCGCAAACATCGGGGACAAAGGCGACGTCGATGGACTCCTTCATCTTGATGTCGGGCTCAGACTCGGTCTCGTCATCATCGGTCTCGTCGTCATCGTCGAGAGCGACTACGCCGTGCGGCCCGAAGGCAATCGTGGGAGCTCCGGTGGATTCACGCAGCCACGCTGCCAGCGGCGAATGATCGCTATGACAATGCGTAATCAAGATGGCCCGCACACGTTCACCTTCGAGTGCAGCCGTCAATGCATCGCGGTGCTCATCAAGCGCAGGACCGGGGTCGATGATCGCAACGTCACCGTGCCCCACGATGTATGTGCCGGTGCCGCGGTAGCTGTACTTGCTGGGGTTGTTGGCGATGATGCGCCGAATCAGCGGTGAGACCTGCTCGACGGCGCCGTAGCGCACGCCATTGAGCGGCTCGACAAAAGGAATCTCAGCCACGGATTAACGCAGCCAGTCCGACGAGATCACGCTGGCTCATCTGCTGACGACTCATCGGCTGAGGCCTGGTCGCCCTTCTTGCGCCGACGTTTCTTGATGCTGAACGTGTCGCTGCCGACCCGGGTCAGCGGCACATCGATAACTTCATGGCGAACACCGCTCTCGCTCAGGACAGCCTGAGCCATTGCGGCCGCTGGCAACGCCAGAATCGCTCCAACCGGCCCGAGTACGGCGCCACCAGCGAGCGCCGCGCCAAACGCCCACGCTGGGTGCAGCTCCATCGTGCGCGCAGTAATGCGCGGCAAGAACAAATAGTTCTCGAGCTGCTGATACAGCACCACGAACACAAGCATCACCAGTGCTTTGCCAGGCGAGTCGACCAAGGCCAACAGAATCGGTAACGCACCAGCGAGATACGTGCCGACGACGGGCAAGAACTGACTAATGAGGCCCACCCACAACGCCATCGCGATTGGCGCGCGCGTGCCCAACGACTGGAACAAGACCCAATGGAAGAAGGCTGAGAACGATGCGAGGAGTGCTCGTGAATAGAGGTAGCCGCCGGTCTTGGTGATGGCCAATTCCCACACGTAGAGCACCCGTTGCTGACGCTCGGGGCGCATCCGGCTGCAAATGCTGCGTCGCATCCGGGGGCCATCGGCCACAAGGTAGAACGTGAACAACAGAACCGAGAACAGCTGCAGCAAGACCCCAAGTGCGGCCACAGAAACATCGAATGCTTTCGCCTGTTGCGACCTAATGAACCGCTGAAATGCGCCATCGGGGTCTTGAGTGCTGTCGATCACCTTTTGCGGATTGATGTCGGTATTGAAATGTCGGTTGATGAACCCGACCACCTTGGTGATGGTCTTTGGTGTGTCGTTCAAAATGTCGGCGATCTGGCCACCCACCAACGAAGCGATGGCGACAACAAAGATGACGGTGAACAAGAACACCGCAAGCAAAATGATCGCCGTGGCCGAACCCCGGCGCCAGCCACGGGCCGCAAGACGGTTCACCCCGGGCTCAATCGCCAACGCGAGAAAGAGCGAAACCAACAACAGCAGTAATAGCCCGGTGAGCCGGTCGAACATGAACCTGGTGGACAGCGTGACCAGATAGCCGACCCAAAAGATTGCGACCGCTCGCCACACCCACCGGGGCATCACCGTTACCCACAACGGCAACGCAGCCTTGGTGTTGCTCGTCTCGGAGTTGTCGCGCTCGGCTTCAGAGGACATCAATCGAATCGTAATGACCTCACCGACGCGGCATGTGGGCATTGCGCTTCAGCGACGAGCTAGAAGGCTTTCGACAAGGAGCGAGCAAGATCGCCGCGTGGCTGAACCTGCACCGAATCGAGCTCAAGCCAACGCGCCATCAGCCGGAGTTCATCGGCCAGTTCGGGCACGATGACCGCATCGGGAACACCCGGCTCGGCATACGACCCCTGCACCAGCAGCGTTGAGTTCTGACGATCGGCCTTGAGATCGACCCGACCAACGAGTTCGTCGCCCAGTAAAAACGGAAGCACGTAATACCCGAAGACTCGCTTGGGCTGCGGCGTGTAAATCTCGATGCGGTAATGAAAACCAAAAAGGCGTTCGGTTCGCTCGCGGTTAAAGACCAACGAGTCGAATGGGCTCAGCAACGCTCGACCATTCACGCAGCGCGGCACACGCGCCTTGGGATGCATGTACGCCTGCTGCTTCCAACCATCGACAGTCACTGCAACCAGTTCGCCGGATTCGACCAGCTCGTTGACCAAGGGTTTGCAGGGCGCATTCTTCTGACGGTGGTAGTCGGTGAGGTCGTTCAGCGTTGCGACCCCGTGATGCTTGGCGGCGAGCAATAACAGTTGCTTGCGTGCATCGGACTCACCGGGCACCTCGCGTTCGAGTGCCTCGCTTGGTATCCATCGATCGACGAGATCGTAGAGACGCGCGAAATCTTTTGGACGGCGACGCCCCGCGACCTTGCCGATGTAGAACAAGTGCTCGAGCGCGATTTTGGCATCGTCCCAATCCCACCATGTGCCTTTGGGGCCGACACGCGAATTGAAATCGCCTGCCACCACCGGACCGGTTTCGCGAACTCGTTCAAGCACCTCGTGAACGAAATCTGGACGACGTTCGTTGAGTCGCTTGAACGTGCCCCAACCGTGCTCGCCCACCATTCGCCACCTGTGTAAGTGGTAGTGCTCGGTGGGCACATGGCTCGCTTCGTGCACCCAATACTCAAACAGTTCGCCAGCCTCGGTGGCCTCTGCGATCAGTGACCGCGGATGCGCACCGAGGCGCGAAAACAAAGGGAGTTCTTGGCTGCGGACCAACACGTTGACCGCATCGATCTGGATGAGGCCAATCTGATCGAGCACCTTGCGGAGATGACGACGATCGACGCGGCCCGTGGGTCGCGGATCGGCGAAGCCCTGCGCGGCGAGCGCTATTCGACGTGCCTCAGCGGGCCCGAGCGTGCGGCTCAATCGGCGACGGTGATGGTGACTTTGTTGATGACAACGTCGGTGAGCGGGCGATCGCCGCGAGCGGTTTGCACTGCTTGCATTGCGTCGAGGACCTCGAGGCCCTTCACGATCTGACCGAAGTGGTTGTACTGCGGCGGCAAGCCAACGCCGCTGGCGCCACTGATGAGGAAGAACTGGCTGCCGTTGGTGTTTGGTCCGGCGTTCGCCATCGCGACGGAACCAAGCTGGTAGCGCTGCTTGACGGGCTCGTCGTTGAAACGGTAGCCGGGGCCACCAGTGCCGGTGCCGGTTGGGTCTCCGCCTTGGCACATGAAGCCGTTGATGATGCGGTGGAAGATGACGCCTTCGTAGTAGTGGTTCAGCGCCAAGAACACGAAGTTGTTCACCGTGAGCGGAGCGTTGATCGCATCGAGCGCAATCACCATGGTGCCCATCGAGGTGTCCATCGTTGCGGTGTAGCGCTTCGAAGCATCGATGCCCATCTCTGGGGCTGAGCTGAACTTTTGGCTGACAGGCGCGGAGCCGTCAAAGGGAGGAAAAGCGGTAGGCATGGCGCCACCTTAACGCGGCGCCATGCCTCCGCCCAGACCTAGGGCGTTGCTGTTTAGGCTTCTGCCGCTTCTGCCTTTGCTGAATTGAGCATCATGAACACGGCGGCACCGACTGCTGCGCCAACTAGTGGGAACACCACAAAGGCCCAGAGTTGCTTCAGTGCTTCGTTGCTTGGTGCCGCGAAGATCGCCGCGCCAAAACTGCGTGCCGGGTTGACCGAGGTGTTGTCGATCGGGATCGAAATGAGGTGGATCAATGCCAAGGTGATACCGGCAACGAGACCGCCCATGCCAACGCTGAACTTCTTAGTGGTGGTGAACAACACCACGATGACGAGCAACGCTGTAAAGACAATCTCGGCAATAGCGGCCGAGCCGAGTTTGTAACCGGCAGGAGAATGAACTCCATAACCGTTCGAGGCAAACCCCTCGCCGCCGAAGTCGGAGTTCGAGGCCTTCACGATGCCCCAGATGATGAGCCCACCGAGCCATGCGCCAATAAGTTGGCCAATGACCGCTGCGAGCGCATGCGCGCCACTGATCTTGCGTGACACCCACAAACCAAACGACACCGCAGGGTTGATATGGCAACCGCTAATTGGCCCAATGACATAGGCCATGATGAGCAAAGAAAAGCCAAACGCCAGCGATACGGCCAGCAGCTTGGATTCACTTGGAGCCATCAAGATGGCCGTACCGGGTCCGCCGAGCATGAGCACCGCGGTGCCAAGAGCCTCGGCCCCCAAAATTCGAGGATTGATTTTCACTGATATACCTCCCGTTTGTGCGGCCGAGATGACCGCGCCGTTGCCGTCGCCCGGCAGCACAAAAACGTTAGACATGTTCGCTACTCTCAATAAGTGATGCCCCGTAGCCGCACCGACAAACTGCTCGTCACCCGGGTTACCTCGGGTGGGCCGCGGCGTCGCGAACCCGACGACCTCATCGTCGAAGAGCCAATGTCGATTCAGCTCGATGGCGTGCAGATCAGCACCACGATGCGCACCCCGGGTAACGACTACGAACTCGCCGTTGGCTTTTGCCACACCGAGGGAGCGCTCGGCGGCATGCCTGTCACCAGCGTTCGATACTGTGCGAATGGTTCAGCCGTGACCAGTGAGTTCAACGTGGTCACTGTCGAGACTGGCGGGCGCGCGCCGACGCCAACCCCGCGGCTCGGCACCACGTCGAGCAGTTGCGGGTTGTGCGGTAACGACAGCATCGACCAACTCTGCAGCACCCTGGCTCCGCTCGACCCAGCCAACGCAGTCGGTTTTGACTTCGACACATTCCCCGACATTTGCGCGCGGGTCCTCGCCAGCCAAGCGTTGTTCAGCAGCACGGGCGCTGTTCACGGCGCGGCGGTGTTCGACGCGCAGGGCAACATCTCGCTGACCCGCGAAGACGTCGGCCGCCACAACGCTGTCGACAAGGTGATCGGGCGAATGTTGCTGGATCATCAGTTGCCTGCCACCGGGCTCGGACTGTTTGTGAGTGGGCGATCAAGCTTCGAGATGGTGCAAAAGGCATGGGCCGGCGGCTTCAGCGTGCTCGTCAGCGTAAGCGCCCCCACGTCGCTGGCGGTGCAGACCGCGCGGCGCGCCAACCTGGTGCTTGCCGGGTTCGTGCGCTCCGATCGGCTCAACATCTATTCGCCCGAACGACTCGACTGACCGGGTCGGCGAATAGTGCTCGCACGCACCGGCCGGTAACGTGCATGCCATGTCGTCCCAGTCCCAGCCCGTCGTTCCAAGCACGGGCCTTACGGTCCTGCACCTGTTCTGCCACAACTCCGAACACCTTGATAACGACGTGTTCACTGCTGGCGTCAAAGCAGCCCAAGCCGAAGGCGCTCAAGTCATCACGGCCGCAATGCTCGGCCACAAGTGCGACGTCGCCATCATGGCGCTACACGCCGATATGCGCGTGCTGCGCCGCCTGCAGGCCCGGGTGCAAGTTGCGGGCCTCACCGTGAGCGACAGCTACGTCTCGATCACCGAGGTCAGCGAATACGCAAAGAACATGCCTGCCGAGATGCTGCAGCCTCGTTTATATCCGGTGCTTCCTCCCGAGGGCAAGCATGCGTTCTGTTTCTACCCAATGTCGAAGCGACGCGAGCAGGGCGCCAACTGGTTCACATTGCCGTACGAAGAGCGAGTCGAGTTGATGCAGGACCACGGCAAGAGTGGCCGCACCTTTGCTGGCCGCATCGTGCAACTCATCACCGCATCGTCGGGCCTCGACGAGTTCGAGTGGGGCGTCACGCTGTTTGGCAACCATGTCGACGATCTCAAAGACGTGGTCTACACAATGCGCTTCGATCGGGCCTCGGCCATCTATGCCGACTTTGGCCAGTTCTACGTGGGCATGGTCACGCCGCCCGAACAACTCTTCGTCGACTACAAGTAACGGCGGGCTCAGCCCCCGCCGGCAACAACAGTGATCGGCATCCTTTTGATATCTCGACCACCAGAGTCGAAGGTGAACTCCTCAAAGACTGCGGTCGATGGATCGCCATTGACTCCGAGTTGCAGCTGTCCACTGGGGCCGTCGTAGTCAATGTTGCGGCCGTCGGCAAGCAAGTTTGCGCACGCAATAAAGCTCAGACATAACTGCCCTCCAACGCTGACCGCGCCAACTTCGTCGGCGATGAGGTCTGCTCGGGTTGAGTCACTTTGAATTGCTGCGAGCATGAACAAATTCGCGCAGTCGTACGCCTGAGTCGCGAAGAGCCCAGTGGCCGACTCGTTTGTGAGTTCGGCAATATCTGCGACGAGTTTGCCGCTTGCTCCCGCATCGTTGGCGGTCACCACGTTCTGCGACACGCCGACGAGCTTGGCGAGTACTGCAGGGGCGATAGCGCCAAGAACTCCAATCGACATGGGGCGTCGCAGCGCATCGTTCACAACGATGTCTCGAGGCTTTCCATCAGTGGCCTGAGCAAGCGCCACCAGCATGCGCGAACCCGCATCGGCATCGCCAATGAGGGCGATCGCGCCGGGCTGCGATGCCACCAGCGCTTTGGCCTCAGGGCCAAACTCGTCATCGTCGACGGCAAACCCAGCGAAGTCGCTGACCTTGATGCTCCGCCGCCCGAGCGCCAACTGCAACGCCTGCGCAAAGGGTCGTCCGTAGCCATCATCGACAAAGGTGATGGCAGCCGATTTGGAGCCTGTCTGCTCGATGGCTTCGGCCATTGCCTCGGCCTGCAAACTGTCAGAGGCAATCGTTCGGAACAGCATGCTGCGTGAAGGAATGTTGTCGAGCGCAATGGTCGATGCACTGGGCGAGCACGCAGCAATACCTGAACTTGCGATGGTCGACGCGAGCGATATCGCTACGTTCGACGACGCGGGTCCGACAATCACATCGACCTGCGAGTCGACCAACTCTTGGAGGCTCGCTGCCGCCGACGCCGCATCGGAGCCTTCGTCGCGGATCACGATTTCGACAGGTCGATTGTGAACTCCACCGTTGGCATTGGCTTGGGCAACGGCAACACGAACCGCAGCACGCGCCGACTGCCCGATGGCTGCTCCTTCGCCACTCGCTGGCAGCAAGATACCGATGCGCAAAATGCCGTCGTCGGCCCTCACGTTTGCATCGTCGGGCACTGACGACTCGGGCGGGGCTGAAGGCGTTGTTGAAACTGGAGCTGCGCTGCAAGCGACCAACACAGCACCCAGCACAGCGATTGAGAACAACGGCACGTGCCTCAGCGAGTTGGCCGATCGACGCATGCTCATGAGCGGCAAGTGTAGGTGAGTCCTCATTGAGGGATTCGGTACCACCGTGCGAGGATGAGGGGGTGAACGAATATCCGCAACTGCTTGCCGAGGCAGTCGAAGCCGTTTTGGCCAAGTGGCTCGTGGGCTGCGTGATGAACACTGCTCGTCGAGCTGGGTATCCACATTCTGATCAGCTGCTGGCCGATGCGCGCCACATGGCTCAGTCTGCTGCACCGGTCGTACAGCGCGAGATGAACGAATTGTTGGCGACAGATGTTGATGCGCAGCGCAGCAATCCGCTCAGTGTCTTGCGCAGTGCTGTGCGCTACCCGACCTCGGTGCTACGCGCTGCTGGGGTCACGCCGCCCCAACGCGGCGACTTCTCGTTGCGGTCGTTCCCGGACGACATCTACGACCTCAGTCCAGCGGCGTGGGCCGATGTCGATGAGTCGCTACAAGAACCTGGCCTCATCTGGGGTGCGTGGAAAGCCAAGACCGTTCTCAACCGTCGCAACCAACGAGACACGCCTCAGGATCAAGGCGAGTAACTCCGTCATTTGGGTCGCTGCGATAGGACCTGCGTGATGACCCCTGCGGTAGGGTCGCCCCCGTGAGTGACCCAAACCCACAGGACTTCACCCGAGATTTGGTTCGCTGGAGCGAAGCGCTCGCTGGCATTGCGCGCACAGGTCTGGGCTTCACCCAGAGCTTGTACGAGCGCGAGCGTTTCGAAGAAGTGCTTCACGTCGCAGGCGACATCAAAGCGGCCGCCGACGATGCCCTCGAGGTACGCCGCGAGCAAGATCACTTCATTCAGGAATGGATGGAAAGCGTCGGCGAAGGCGTGCCCGGATACGTGACCCCAAAGGTCGCAATCGGCGCCATTGTTGGCAACGACGACGGCGAAATTCTGCTCGTTCAGCGCTCTGACAGCTTCATCTGGTTGTACCCAACCGGCTGGGCCGACGCCGGCTACTCACCTGCCGAAGTCGTCGTCAAAGAAGTGCTCGAAGAGACCGGCATCGAGTGCGAACCGGTGCAGATCATTGCTGTGCTCGATGGTCAACGCATGGGTTTCACCCGCTTTGCGATGTACATGCTGCTGTTCCACTGTCGGGCCACCGGCGGCGAACTCAAGCCGCATCCACTCGAGACCGCCGACGTTGGCTGGTTCTCGCGCGACTCGCTGCCCGCTGGAGCGGCCGGCGCTTCCTGGTGGGGGCCGATGGCGTTTGCCGCTATTGATGGCCAGCCGATGGCGGCAATGTTCGAACCTCCGCGCTCACCGATCTGGCGCGGCGAACACCACTGATGTCGGCCACCACGCCTGGTCTGGTGTGCGCTCATCACCATCTGTATTCGTCGCTTGCGCGCGGAATGCCGGCTCCCCCACAGCGCCCCAACAACTTCTTGTCGATCCTGCAGCAGGTGTGGTGGCGACTCGACGCTGCGCTCGATCTTGAGATGCTCAAGTGGAGCGCGATGCTCGGAGCAGTCGAGGCGTTACAAAGCGGCACCACTGCGATTATCGACCACCACGAAGGACCAAACGCGATCGAAGGCAGCCTTCAGGTCATCGCCGACGCGTGCGCCCAAGTGGGTGTGCGCGTGGTGTGCGCCTACGGCGTCACCGATCGCTGGCAGGACAACGGGGCTCTCTGGGACTCAGCACTTCCGCCGACATCAATGACCTCGGCCGCCACGCGCGGACTCGCCGAGTGCGAACGATTCATTCGGGGCGGCGGACGCGGCATGGTGGGCATTCATGCGGCCTTCACGTGTAGCGATGAGACCCTTCAAGCGGCGGCCGATCTCGCCAACGCGCTCGACGTAGGCGTTCATGTTCATGTTGGAGAAGGCGAGATCGACTCCAGCGCGGCTGCTCGACTCGACCATCTCACCGCAAGTAACTGGCTACTCGTGCACGGCGTTCATCTCAACCGTTACCTCAGCGGAGCGTTAGCTCATAACCCGCGCAGCAACATGAACAACGCGGTCGGATATGCGTTTCCGGCACAACGGCCAAACATGGTTGTGCTGGGCACCGATGGCATTGGCGCCGACATGCTCGAAGAGTTTCGCTTGGCCTATGTGGCCCATCGCGCCAACGACGTCACCGCGTCGCCCGAGGCTGCGTGGCAGTGGCTCGCAAACGGCTGGCAGCTCGTTCCCGAGGCGCTCTCAGACGAGGTCACCTGGAATTACGATCACGTCGATTCGCCGTGGCACGTGGCGTTCACGCCCGGCATCAGAGCGCTCGACGTGCGCAACGGCGATGGCGACCTGTTGCTCGACAACGGCGTCTGCACGCGAGTGGACATCACCGAAGTACGCGCCAAAGCAGCCGAGCAAGCCGTGCGATTGTTCAGCCGGCTATAGCCATCGCATCGCGCTGCAGTCGACCTCGCCACTACGGCCACTGCGCAAGGTCAGCGCGAGCGGCCGCGATGCCCTGCCACACCGGCGCATCGTCGTTACCCAACGACCACAGCGCGATGCCCGCAAGATCTTGCCGCTCGGCCAACCACGCGCGTTGATGCACTGCCTGTGCGTCGGCGTACCAAACCACCCGGTTCGCAGTGCACGACGTGGCCGCCCCTGCGGCGTCTACTCCGGTCACCGTTTCGGCGTAGGCAAACGTGCGCTCGGCTTTGGCGACATCCCATGTCGGCGCAATGCCTTTGCTCGCGGCAAGTTCGGCAGCCGACTTCGTCGACAGGTTCTTGCGACGCGGCTTGTTGTCGACCGGGCATACGCCAACGGTGTTCACAACCCAGTCGTACCCGTACACAGGAACGCCGAGGATGATGCGCTCGCGTGGCACCATCGAGCGCGTCGCGGAAACAACCTTGGTGACCCAGTCGAGTGGAGCTATCGGGCCTGGCGCCGAGGTACTGAAGTCATACGCCATCACACGAATGTGATCGACGATCTTGCCCATCGCCGCATAGTCATAGACCCAGTAGCCACTGTCATCGGTGCGTTTGCTGTCGTACACGGGTGGCACGCTGACGGTGAGGGTTTTGTTCGAAGCATGTAACGATTTCGACAACTCAGTGAGAAACGCAATCCAGTTCGGACGCGTTGCAGCCCATGTGGCTTTGCCATCGTTAAAGGCAAAGTTCTCGTAATCGAGATCGACACCATCAACATCACCAGCAATTGCAAACTGAGTCAGCGCGTCGACATGCACGGCGCGGGTGGCAGGGTCGGCGAGGATCGCAGCCATTTCGCGTGGCTTGGTGGCGTCGATAATCGAGGCCACGAACTCGACGCCAGCAGCTCTCGCATCTCGCTTGAGAACAAGCGGAGCGTTGGGATCCATCGTTGCGTATGGCTTCACTGAGCCGGCCGCATCGGTGAAATATCCGAACATCGAGACGTCGCCGAACACAGCGGCATTGGCGTTGAACGACGCCAGCGCCGAGTCGGCTTGCCAGTACGGCGCCCAGCTCGAGACGGTGATCGGTGGCCCCGATCGCTTCCATCGACCGGTATGCGTGAAGCCATAGACAACAACCGCTGTCAGCATCAGCGCGGCGACAACACAGAACGTCACAAGGCGGCCGGTACTGGATTTCGCCTCCTGCGTACCTTTCATCTCTGTCACGGTAGTTGGCTCAGGTAGGACCCAGCGGCCACCGCCTCAGCTGCGATCTCGGCATGCAATGACGCGAGCGCGGCAACCTTTGTCTTGACAGTTTGTAAACCACTCGGTCACGATCGGTACTCATGACTACTCCTGTCGCGCTATATCTGCAAGACGCCCACACCATTTCCGAGGGAATCGAACTGGTCCGCTATGCCGAGGACAAAGGGTTCGATGCCGTTTGGCAGGCCGATAGTCGACTCGTGCGCGACGCCGTTGTGCCCATGGCTGCGTTTGGCGCAACCACCAACCGCATCAAGATCGGTTCGGGCGTTATCGATTGTTGGACCCGCAATCCGGCGAGGCTTGCGAGCACATTCAGCACACTCGACGACCTCGCGCCAGGCCGCTACATCTGCGGACTTGGCGCGTGGTGGGATCCACTCGCAGCCAAAGTTGGCATCGAGCGGCTCCGGCCGCTCACCGTCATGCGCGAGATCGTCACCGTTGTGCGCGCCCTGTTGAATAACGAAACCGTCACGTTCGATGGTCACTATGTGCATCTCGACGGCGTTGAGCTCGACTACGTCTACCAAGAACGTCGACCCAAAGATGTGCCCATCTACATCGGCGCCACCGGCATGCAAATGATGGAGCTCACTGGCGAGATCGCCGACGGCGCAGTGCTGAACTATCTCGTGTCGCCGAGCTACAACGTGGGCGCGCTCGAGGCGTTAGCTCGCGGCGCTGCCAAAGCCGGACGCACCCTCGACGACATCGACCGCCCGCAGTTGGTGGTGTGTTCTGTTGATCGCAACCGCAAGCACGCGCTCGACAATGCTCGCTTGTTGGTCACGCAGTACCTCGGCCAGCAGCCGCACATCATGAAGGCGTCGGGCGTACCGCAAGAGCTGCTCGACGAAATTGGTGCGGTGCTCACGTGGCCGGCCACACACGACGAAGTTGTGGCCGCCAGCAAGATGGTGCCCGACGACATCGTGCAGATGATCACCGCTAGCGGTGAGCCCGACGAAGTGCGTGCCAAGGTCAGCGAATACATCGCAACCGGTTGCACAACGCCGATTCTGTATCCTTTGGCCGACGATGTGCGATTGATGATCGACACGTTTGCGGGGGGAATCTGACCTCTCCGGTCGCACGTTTGGGGAGTCTCGCATGATCACAACTCACTTGGGTCGGCGCATCAGCGCCGCCCTATTGATTCTCGGCTCGCTGGGTATCAGCGCTTGTGGCAGTTCTGGCTCGGCGCCAACAACCGATGCCACTGTTGAGACCGTCGTTGTGGTTGGGTTCGACAACGATCAGAGCCGGGTGCTCACCGAGGTCTACGCCCAGGCTCTCGAAAAGGCCGGCATCCGAGTTGGCCGCAAAGACCCCGTGGCCGATCTGGCCGAAGGCTACGCCGCGATCAACAGCGGTCAGGCCGACATTCTCATCACCTACACCGGCGACCTACTCGCCCAGGTCATCGCCGCCGAGCCAGCCGCTGCGGCGGCCACAACTACCGCGGCACCTGCGTCGAGCGTGACAACCATCGCGTCCACTAGCACCGTCGCCGCTGCCACCACTACTACTACTACTGCTCCACCCGAACCCGCCGCTCCAGTGGTCACTGTTGCCGGCGCGACCACGACCACCGTTGGTCCGCCCGTGAGTTCGGGGCAATCAACTGCCGATCGAGTCACCGCTCAGATCAACGCCATCGGCGAAATCCTGCCCAGCACAATGTTGTTCGGAGCGCCATCGCTGGCGCAGGACAAGCCCAGCATTGTTTGCTCAAACTCGGTTGCCACCGCAAACTCGTTGGCCACCATGTCCGACCTCGCCGCTGCGGCCAACCTCGTCACCTTGGGGAGCACCGCCGACTTCGCCGCGAGTACCTCGTTTGGTCTCGCCGGCTTCACCAAGTTGTACGGCGCCATGTTCAGCAATGTTGTTCAACTCGATGAGACCAAGGTGGCTGACGCCATCGCAAAGGGCGACGTCGGCTGCGGCGTCATGCGCAGCACCGACCACAACATCACCAGCGATATGTCGCAACTCGAGGACAACCTCGGCCTCGCCACCGATCAAGCTGTCCTGCCACTCATCTCGAGCGCGGCGTCAACACCAGATATCACCCAGCGACTCGACGCAATCAGTAGCGCGCTGGGTACCGCCGACATTCGCGCGATGATGCACGCGATCATCGTGAGCAAGGGACGCCCAACGATTGTTGCCGAAAACTGGCTCCGGTCGGTTGGAGTATCGACTCCGTAAGCCCTCTGCGTAACTATGGTTCCAACTTGTGATTGAGATCCAAGGACTCACCAAGCGTTTTGGGAAAACCGTCGCGGTCGATCAGTTGAGTTTTCAGGTCACCCCTGGCCGAGTCACGGGATTTCTTGGACCCAACGGATCCGGAAAGAGCACAACGATGCGTTGCATGCTCGCCCTCGATCGTCCCGACGCAGGCGCGGCATTGTTCGATGGACGCCCGTACCAAACGATCAAGCGACCGCTGTTCGAAGTTGGCGCACTGCTCGATGCTGGCTACGTGCATCCGGGTCGCACGGCGCGCAACCACCTGCGCACCATCGCCTCGTCAAACGGCATCGGGCTCAAACGAATCAACGAAGTGCTCGAGTTGGTTGGCCTCACCGAAGTCGCCAAGCGGCGCGTCGGTGGCTTCTCGCTCGGCATGCGCCAGCGCCTCGGACTTGCATCGGTTCTGCTTGGCGATCCGCACACTGTGATTCTCGATGAGCCAGCAAACGGCCTCGACCCTGAGGGCATTCGGTGGATGCGAGATGTGCTCGTGCATCTCGCCAGCCAAGGCAAGACCGTGCTCGTGAGCAGCCACCTGCTCAGCGAAATGGCGCTGATGGCCGATGACCTAGTGCTCATCGGTCGGGGCCGTTTGGTCGAAACGTCGTCAGTAGAGACCTTCGTCGCCAAGCACGCTCGTCAGTGGGTCAGAGTGCAAAGTCCCAACGTCGATTCGTTGCGACAACCGCTCATCGAGTTCGGCGCCGCGATCACGGTCGTTGATGACACCACGGTCGAGATCATGGGCGTAGGCGCCGCAACCATCGGCGAACTCGCTGCGCGACACGGAGTCGTCTTGCACGAGTTGGCGCCGCAGCAAGGATCGCTCGAAGATGCGTTCCTCGAGGTCACCGCAAACAGCCAGGAATACCGCACCCACAGCCCCTTCGCTCCCCCGCAGGTTTCGTGATGGATCTTCTTCGAAGCGAATGGATCAAACTCCGCACAATTCGCGTCACCTATGTTCTCACCATTATTGCTGCGGTGTTTCCGCTGTTGATCGTGGTCCTCGTCGCGGCGCTTGTCGGCAATGTCGATGACTTCTCCGGCTCAGATTTGGTGACGATGATTACCCAATCGATGGTGCTCAGCGCCTTACTGCTGGGCGTGGTGAGCACACTGAGCATCACCAACGAATACGGCAACGGAACCATCCGCATCTCCTTCGCCGCCACGCCAAACAGACGCAAGGTGCTCATCGCGAAGGGCGTCGTCGCATTGGTGTTCTCGATGGCCATCACCACAATCGTGATGCTGGTTGCCTTCGCTGCCGGCTCGACGATCCTCAGCAACCGAGACGCCAGCCTGTCGTTCGACAGCCATACCAACACCGCGTTGGTGGGCTTGATACTGCTGTCGGGAATGCTGTGCCTGCTCGGCTACGGCCTGGGTCTCATCATCCGCAACTCGGCTGCGTCAGTCACGCTGCTGGTGCTCTGGCCGTTACTGCTCGAGAACCTCGCGCGAATTGTGCTTGCTGTAGCGAAAGTGAAGAACCCCACCACGTGGCTGCCGTATCAGTCGGCGATGCGCATGATCAGTACGCCCGATTTCGATGGTGGCGAATCCGGCGGACTTACCACCGGAATCCCACTAGCGATTGTGGTGATCGTGATCATTGGTGTGGGCATCGTGATCAACGAACGCCGCGACGCTTAGCGAGAACGCTGCTCGAGTCGGTCACGCATCTTGATGGTGTACTGACGATCGTGCTGATCGAGCCAACCGAGTCGAATGAAGCTGGCGATTGCCTTGTTCACTCGCTCACGTGAGGCGCCGACAATGCCAGCGAGTTCTTCTTGAGTCACCGGCAACTGAAACGAATCGCGACCATCGGCGAGTTCGAGCAAGCGCTTGGCTGTACGGCCGGTGACATCGAGAAACACCGAATCGGCGAGTGCCTCGTTGGTCTCGCGCAGGCGACTGGCAAGCATCCGGGCAACGCCCCAGAGCAACGCCGGCTTGTTGTTGAACAGATCGACAATGCCGGCGTACGGAATGGCCAACACTGACGACGGCTCAAGAGCACGGGCATCGGCCGAACGCACGCCTTGATCGAGCATTGGCATCTCACCGAAGAGATCGCCAGGTGTCATGAGGCCCACCATGGTCTCGCGATTGTCGATGGGATTCGACATCGCCAGCGCAACGCGCCCGCTGAGAACGATGTACAACGCTTGGCTTTCTTCGCCTTCATGAAACAAGACGTCGCCCCGAACGAGCGACCGCTCGCGCACCGTAAGGGCGATGATTTCGAGGTCTTCACGACTCGCGTCGGCGAAGAATTCGTTCTGGGAGAGCACCTCTTCATATGCCATGACAACGAGACGGTACTACCGTCTAGGCCATGCTGAGAAATAGCGACGAGAAAGTATGGACAATCGTCGTCGCCGGAGGCTCTTCGCAGCGCTTTGGCAGACCGAAGCAATACGAACAATTGGGTGCCGAGCGCATCCTCGATTGGTCGATGAGCACGGCCCGCGATGCCTCCGATGGCGTGGTGCTTGTCGTTCCCGAAGCCGACGTCATCATCGAGGACGGCGTTGCTGGCGGCCGCACTCGCAGCGAATCGGTGCGAAATGGTCTCGCCGCGGTCCCCGCAGATGCAACGATCATCTGTGTGCACGACGCCGCTCGACCTTTCGCCTCGGCCGAGCTCTACGCACAGGTCATCAACGCAGTCGCTCAAGGCGCTGCGTGTGCCGTGCCCGGCATTGAGGTGATCGACACCATCAAGGTCGTCGACTCGGCCGGCACCGTTGTGTCCACTCCCGATCGCGCCTCGTTGCGAGCCGTGCAGACCCCGCAAGCATTTCGTGCGCACATACTTCGCGAAGCTCACGCGGCGCAGGGCGAAAGCACCGACGATGCAATGCTCGTCGAGTCGATGGGCCAGCGCGTGGTTGTCGTCGTCGGCCACGCCGACAATCGCAAGATCACCGTGCTTGCCGATCTTGAATGGGCTCGAGCAAAGGTGGGTCAGCTATGACACTTCCTCAGATCAGAGTTGGCCAAGGATTCGATATCCATCGATTCAGCGACGACCCATCGCGGGTGCTGGTGCTCGGCGGGGTCACCTTTCCCGGGGAACGCGGCTTACACGGCCACAGCGACGCCGACGCCGTGGCCCACGCAGTCACCGATGCGTTGCTCGGTGCGGCTGGTTTAGGCGATATCGGCCAGCATTTTCCCGACACCGACCCACAGTGGAAGGGCGCCGATTCCCTATTGCTGCTGGCTCACGCTGCCGGTTTAGTCACTCAGGCTGGTTGGATGATCGGCAACATCGACTGCTCGGTTGTTTGCGAGCAACCGAAGTTGGCGCCTCGGCGAGACGAAATGCAACAGCGCCTGAGCACTGCGGCAGGTGCTGACGTCACCGTAAAGGGTCGACGCGCCGAGGGCCTCGGTGCTCTCGGTCGCAGCGAAGGTATTGCTTGTTGGGCCGTCGCAGTCATTCTGCGAGAAGTAACACAGCCGCGATGACGCGGCGTAATCAGTAAGGAAATGACATGGCGCCTCGAGGTGCATCACCATCATCAGGCAAGGGCCGACCAGGAAGCCGCACTACATCGGGCGGAGCAGGGCGCTCGGCCGCGCCAAAGTCAACCGGCGGCTCACGTGGCACCGGCGGCTCACGCGGCAGCAGTGCTGGCGCCCCAGGCGGCTCACGTTCCGCAGGCGGCTCATCACGTTCGAGCAGTGGCGGCGGGCGCCCCACCGGATCTCGCCAGTTCAGTTCTCGCGGCGCAGGCCGCACCGGCGGCGTCACCCGACCCGGCGAAGCCCCAGTTCGTAAACCCGAAAAGACCCTTGGCGGCGAGCAGGTCGAGGGTCGTCAAGCCGTACGCGAATTGCTCATCGCCGGCCGACGCAAAGTGCGCGAGATCTGGGTTGCATCCGACCTCGACGAAAACGAAGTAATCGGCGACATCATGCAACTCGCCCGCAACGAGCGAGTGCAACTGCTCGAGGTCAACCGCCGCAAGCTCGAAGCCGTCGCGCGTAGCGAGGCGCCCCAGGGTGTCATTGCCTTCGCTGCGCCACTTCCCGAAACCGAGTTCGCCGAACTCATCAAGCGCCGTGCCGGGCGCGCGCCATTCTTGGTAGCTGTCGACGGCGTCACCGATCCGGGCAACCTCGGCGCACTGTTGCGTTGCTGCGACGGCGCCGGGGTCGATGGAGTGGTGCTGCCCCGCCACCGCGCAGTGCACATCACCCCAACCGCAGCGAAGTCAGCGGCGGGCGCCATCGAGCATGTTCCGATGGCCGTGGTGGGTGGGCTGCCGCAGGCACTCATCCGCATGAAGGATGCCGGCATCTGGATCGTGGGTCTCGACGACGCATCAGACCGCGGCCTGTTCGAAATCGGCGACCTCGCCAAAGAAGGCGTATGTCTTGTGCTTGGGGCCGAAGGCGCTGGCCTCTCGCGGCTTGTGCGCGAACGCTGCGACCTCATCGTGAGCATCCCCATGCGCGGCCGACTCAGCTCGCTCAACGTGTCAGCAGCGGCAGCCTTGGCGTGTTACGAGATCGCCAGAGCCCGCACCAACTAAAGGCCGCGGTCGCCCATCGTCACGATGGGGGGATGATGGCCCATCCGCGACGCTCGAGCTCGTTGGCTAACACCTCAGCAGGAATGCCGCGGAGCAACGAGTCGCGCTGAGTATCGATTCGTTGCTGCGCTTTGATCGCCGCTGGATCGTCGAAACGTGGCGCTACGCCCTCGGACCCTGCTTCGGCGTCTTCTGCCTCGCGAGTCAAACGCTCGATGAGCTCAGACGCTTCGGGACCGGTGAACTTTCCCCGAGCCTGACGCTGGTTGAGTCCGTAACGGTGACGAGCCGTCGCGAAGTCAAAGCCGTCGTTGTTCAACAACGACAGCAGCAACGCAATCTGTTTGGCCGAGGCGGGGGGGCCCGAAGTCTGTCCAAAACTCATGGTGACACTCTATGGCTCGATCCAACAGCGCCTCGGCCGCTGTCAGGGCGCAGGCATCACCCCCTCGGGTTACATACAACACGTGGAAGCCAACCGTACTGGTAGTGTGAGCGGAGTTTGTGCCATGAAAAGGGCAGCACATCTCGACGCCGAAAGGAACCGCATGATTCGTATTCTCATCGCCGACGACCATGCGCTCGTTCGCAACGGTCTCGACCAATGGCTCTCGTCTATCGAAGATCTCGAGGTCGTAGGCCTCGCATCCAACGGCCGCGAAGCCGTCGACCTGGCCTGCGAACTGCTGCCCGACATTGTGCTCATGGACTTGTCGATGCCAGTCATGGACGGCATTACTGCGATGTCCGAACTGGCCACAAAAGCGCCACAGGTTTCGATCATTGCGCTCACCACAACCGGCGATCCGCAGCAGGTCAACGCCGCGCTCGACGCTGGAGCGATGGGCTACATGCTCAAAGATGTCGAGCCCGAAGTACTCGTGGCCAACATTCGCGCCGTCGCAGTGGGCGGCCTTGCGCTCAGCCCATCAATCGCAGCCAACCTGTTCAAGGCCGGACGCGGCCCACGCGCCATCTACGACTCGCTCACACCTCGCGAGCAAGAGATTCTTCTGCTGATCGCCGCCGGCAACCCGAACAAGCAGATCGGCCGCGCTCTTGGCATCAGCGACAAAACCGTGAAGGCCCACTGTGGCCGCATCTTCCAGCGACTCGGTGTTCGCGATCGCACTCAGGCAGCCGTCTGGGTGATGCGCATCGCTCCAAACGAGAGCGATAGTCAGTAATCCTCGTCGGCCCGCGTCGGCCGATTGCGAGAGCCAACTGAGGTCGCGCTGGGTCCCCAGTTGTAGGACCATTGGCGCATTTCTATTAGCCCATAAGTCCGCCACTATGGCTCCATGAAATTGGATCTCAGAGAGTCTGTCGAAGCGCCCGTTCTGGCAGCTTCGCTCAAGATCGCTGCACCCTCGCCGAAGTCCTACGACGGTCGCCGTAACAACCGTCGCTCAGATTCGAAGACTCGATATCTGGGCCAGAGCCGCGCTGCTGACAATCTGGATATGGATCCGGTATCAGTTCGCCGCCCGGTCATCCATTTTCTTCTCGCAGGCATTCTGGCGCTCGGTGTAGCGGCGGGCTTCACGTTCTACGCAAGCCGCGCCGTCGCCGTGAAGATGGCACTCGACGACGTTGCCACGACCACCGCAAGACGCTCCCGCGATCTCATCGAGCCGATGCTGACCGATGCGCTGCTCGCAGGAGACACAACGGCGCTCGCTGCACTCGACAACGTCGTTCGCGAAAAGGTGCTCGACGAAGAACTCGTCCGTGTGAAGATCTGGACACGGGATGGAGTCATCCGCTATTCAGACGAAGCCCGCCTCATCGGTCAGAAATTAGGCCTCAGCGGTGGCGAAGCCGCCATCTTCAATGGCGGAGAGCCCGAAGTTGAAGTGGCCGATCTCACCAAGCCCGAGAATAAGTACGAGACACAGTCAAAGCTGCTCGACGCTTACACGATCGGCAAAACAGTCGAAGGCACTCCCGTGCTCGTCGAGGCGTACTACCGATATACAAGTGTCACAGCGGTGACCGCCACATTGCTGCGCCAGTTCGCACCGATCGCCATCGGCGCCTTGCTCTTTATTGAGCTCGTGCAGATCCCGCTCGCTTGGCGCCTCGCCCGTCGGCTGCGCAACGGCCAGATGCACCGTGAGCGCCTCTTATCTCACGCCATCGAGTCGTCGAACGCCGAACGCCGGCGCATCGCTGGTGACCTTCACGACGGCGTTGTGCAAGAGCTCACCGGCGTGTCGCTCAGCTTGGCTGCAGCCGCACGAGGCAGCGCCGATGCTCATCCACAACTCGACGCGAGCTCGGCCAGTATCCGCAACAGCGTGATGGCCCTGCGCACCTTGCTCGTTGATATCTATCCGCCGAACCTGGCCGAGGAGGGAATCCAGTCAGCTCTCGACGACCTGCTGCGCCGCCTCGAAACCCGTGGTGTCGATGCGCAACTCACGGTTCACGTCGATGCAGAACATCTGGCGACCGCCACTGCTGGCCTGATCTACCGCAGCGCTCAAGAGGCACTGCGTAACGTGGCCAGCCATGCCGATGCCTCACAAGTGACCGTCGATGTCGACCTACAGGGCGACACGGCGATCCTCAAGGTTGAAGACAATGGCCGTGGATTCTCTGATGAGGACAGAGCTGCCAAAGCCTCGAACGACCACTTTGGTCTGCGAGCTTTGTCCGATCTCATCACGGACGCCGGCGGACGTATTATCGTTCGCTCCCAAGTCGGGGTTGGAACACGAGTTCTCGTGGAGATCCCCAACGCTATTCATCGCCGTAAAGAGGACCGCAAGTGATTCGCATAGTTGTTGTCGACGACCACATGATGGTCCGCGCTGGTCTCAGCCAGCTGCTGAGCACCGTCCCCGATATCGAACTCGTGGGTATCGCCACCGATGGCCTCGAAGGCCTCGAAGTGGTGCTGCGCGAGAAGCCCGACGTGGTGCTCATGGATCTTTCCATGCCAAACCTCGACGGCGTCGAAGCAACGGCACGCATCACAGCGCGTCTGCCAGAGTGCAAGGTGCTGGTGCTCACCTCGTTCAGCGACCAGCGTCGTATCACCGAGGCGTTCGCTGCTGGCGCCAACGGCTACCTGCTCAAGCACACCGAGCCCGACCAGATCGTGGCAGCAATCCGCTCGATCCACATCGGCGAGTCACCGCTTGACCCCAAGGCTGCCAGCGTGATGCTCAATGCGCGTCGTTTGCACACCGTTGCCGACGACCTGTCGTCGCGCCAGCTCGAAGTACTCGGGTTCGTACGCGAAGGCATGCCAAACCGCATCATCGCCGACAAACTCGGCATCACTGAGCGCACCGTGAAGGCGCACCTCACGCGTATCTTCACCCACATCGGCGTCAGCGATCGCACCCAGGCCGCTGTGTGGGCCACCCGTAACCTCACCACCAGTTCCTGAGCCTTCCCGCCGCGCCCTGCCCGCGTCCCCAAAAAGCACCAGCGCACGTTCAACGTGCGCTCACGCGTGCTGGGCTCCGGACATCTTCTTGACAAACGGCTCATTGGCGCGCCCCAGCACCCCTCTGTGCACGAAGGTCGTGCGACCTCTGTACACCCAGTACACATGCGAAATGCTGCGGATCCGAGCTGCTCGAGCATCCCAGCGAACCAGCACAACCAACGAAACCCTTATGCAATAAGGGTTTCATACCTCAACCCCTTGCCAAGAGGTCGTACGACTCAAGGGCATAGAAGGGCACAGAACTACGACCATTAGACATGGTTCGAATGACCCGTTGACCTTAAAGACCCCATCCCGGCACTCTTGCTATGTCCACCGAAAGGTGAACACAGAACTGATTCGAGGGAGACGAAGATGTCTGCAAGCAACACATACCAAGCAAACCTGAAGGCCCGATGCACAGCAGTGCTCGAGCGCTCGGGCGTGGCCTCGAGCCAGTCGCAGGCGGCCAAGCGGCGTCGTTTCATCGCATCGGCGGTGGCAGTGACCATGTTTGCAACGGGCATCGTGGCCGGCGCCAGCAACTTGGGCGCCAACGCCGCCCCGGTTGGGCAGGGCTTCACCGTCACCGCATCAGACCTGGCGTACATCTTGCGCCAGATCAAGGTGGCCGAGAATCACGCCGTCAGCGCCACCGTGGCCGACCCCTGCGCCGGACTCGTCGGCACCGGGCCCGACCAGATCCCTAGCCCACTCATCGGCATGGGTCTGCGCACTGTCGACGGCTCGTGCAACAACTTGCAAGCCGGCCAAGAGACCTTTGGCTCCGCTGATCAGACCTTCCCTCGTCTGACCACCCCCGTGTTCAAGTCGGCTGAGCCAACTCCAGCTGGCTTCGGACCTCCCAAGCCCACCTCGTACGCCCAGAACAAGGGCCTGGTGTTCGATTCGCAGCCCCGCGTGATCAGCAACCTGATCGCCGACCAGACCTCAGCAAACCCAGCGGCTGTTGCCGCTGCAGGCTTTCCGGTTCGCACGCAGGGCAACGCAGGCGTCGTGCCTTGCACCGCTCCAAGCACCCCAGTCGATTGTGTGCCTGCCGGCCAGACGTTGTTCATCCCGAACGTGACCACCGACGTCGGCCTTTCGCCACCGTACAACTCGCTCTTCACTATCTTCGGACAGTTCTTCGATCACGGTCTCGACAAGGTCACCACCGGTAGCAGCGGCACGGTGTTTGTGCCATTGCACGCCGACGATCCGCTCATCGTGGGCGTCGACGGCATCGCCGGCACCTCCGACGATCCAAAGCCTGGCGACGCCAACTACGTGCCACCAAGCAGCCGCTTCATGGTGCTCACCCGTGGCAAGCAGCAGCCCGGCCCCGACGGGCT
>JBAXER010000012.1:0-49134 GCA_037140375.1 Actinomycetota bacterium | reverse complement strand
CTGTGTGGGTCGGGAATTCTGAATGCTGCGAGCGCAGTTACTGCTGCCGCTGCAAACGGCCCTCGCACGCTCGGAGCCTTCTCGAAGACCGCCCCAGGCGCCGGCGCTACTGGCACCGCAACAGCGCTCACATTGCAGTGGGCGCCAAGCGCGGGCGCCACGAGTTACGAGTACTGCCTCGTGGCTGGCCTCACGACGCCATGCACCACGTGGATCTCCACAGGCGTGGCCACAAGCGTTGCTGCCACCGGCTTGGCAACTGGCACCATCTACTCGTGGCAGGTTCGTGCCGTCGCCGGAACGGTGAGTGCTGAAGCAAACGTGTCGATGCGCTTCTCGTTCAGCACGGCCGTCCCCGTTGGAGCATTCGGAAAGTTGGCCCCATCGAACGGCGCTACGGGGCTTGCCACAGCACTGGTGCTGTCATGGCAGGCAAGCACTGGGGCAACGGCTTACCAGTACTGCATCGACACGATCGTGAACAACACCTGCGACGCCACATGGATCAGCACAGGTGTTGCCACATCGGTCGTGCCGAGCGCGCTCGTTGGGGCAACCACCTACGAGTGGCAAGTGAAAACCACTGCCAACACGGCCAACGCCGGGGCGGCCTGGAGCTTCACCACCGTGGCACCCGTGAAGCCGCTGGCGTTCGGTAAATCAGCGCCAGCGAATGCTGCTACCGGTCTGGCTACCGCGCCGGGTCTTGCGTGGCAGACGAGCTCGGGTGCTTCGTCATACGACTACTGCATCGACACGGTGATCAACAACCTCTGCGATGCAACATGGATCAGCACCGGAACGCTGACCACGATCAAGACAGCAACATTGCTCGCCAACACGAGGTACGAGTGGCAGGTTCGTTCGGTCAGCCCAGTGGGCACCACGGTTGCGAACGCTGGCGTCGCCTGGACCTTCACAACGTCGGGTGGCGCTGCCGTCCCCGCAGCATTTTCACTGACAGCGCCAGCGAACAACGCCACAGGGCTCAGCACCTCGCCCGGATTGTCGTGGCAGGCCAGCGTTGGCGCCACTTCGTACCAGTACTGCGTTGACACAGTGAACGACAACCTGTGCGGCGGAACCTGGGTGTCAACCGGTACGGCTCGAACAGCGAGGGTGTCGGGCCTCACCAGCAAGGTCAAGTACTACTGGCTGGTGCAGGCTGCGAACACCGGGGGAACCACGTCGGCTAACGCCGGCACGTGGTGGGCGTTCACAACCGTGTAACCGAGCAATTCGTTCATTGCTGGGCCGACCGCTGCGATTCGGCGCAGAGAACGTGAGGGTGCTCCTCGCTTTTTGGTGGCAATCGCCGGTCGGCTAGTTTCTTGCGAGTAGCGGATGATGACAATTCGATGCACTCAGGCACTAGAGGATCGTTGATGCTCCGGCAAAAACCAGCGCACAACCACATCGCCGAACTCGACGGACTTCGCGCGTTGGCTGTGCTCCCGGTGATCGCGTTCCATTTCGGAGCCAACGTGAACGGATCGGCTGGCGTCACCGTGTTCTTCGCCCTCTCGGGCTTCATCGTGACCACCGTGCTGTTGCGTGAGCACGAACAGAGCGGATCGATCCGTCTTGGCGATTTCTACACGCGCCGCTTTCGCAGGCTGCTGCCAGCATCGACATTGGTGGTGATCGCCACCGTGATTACTGGGTGGATATTGAGCAAGCCGCCCATTGTTCGCGAGAGCTTGGCAGCGCTTACCTACTGGGCCGACATCGAACGTTTCACCAGCACCTACTCGTATGGCCAATCGGGCTATGCGCCGCTCGAGCACTTCTGGTCGTTGGCCATAGAAGAACAGTTCTATGTGGTGCTTCCGGTGGCGTGCTTGCTGCTGTTGCGTTTTGGTCGCACCAAGTTCGCGCTGGTCATTGGCGCCGCAGCGGCCGTCTCGGTGTGGTTCGCGCTCGCTGGCAGCGCTGATCCGTTGATGTATTTCCATCCGCTGGCGCGTGTGTGCGAGTTGCTGGTTGGTGTGTTGCTTGCGCTCAGCGCCGTGCGGCTGCATCGCTACTGGGGTATCGCTGCGCTGGCGATGCTCGTGGTCATCCTTTCTGGTGCGGTTCGGCCGTTGCCCGTGATCACCGCCGCCGTCACCTGTGTGGTGATAGCGGGCTTGCCGCGGGTGCTCGCGTGGGCGCCGTTGGTGCTCATTGGCCAATACAGCTACGGCCTGTACCTGTGGCACCCGCTTGCCGCAGTCATCGCCACCACCTGGCAGACACGCGTGCTGCTCGCTGTGGTGTTGGCCGCAGCTTGCCTGCACTTTGTTGAAGCACCGGTTCGTTTCGCAATGTCTGTGCCACGCGCTCGCCGCGTGATGGTTGCGATGAGCGTTGCTGGCTTGGTCGTGATTGCGCTGCCGTTTGGGCGTCTTGCGCCGACGTTCATTCCCGCCGCTCCAGTAGTGCAGGCAGCACCCGCTGATCCTGTAAGCGGTTCAGGCGAGAAGCCCGTAGCCGTTCCGGTGGTCAAGCGCCCGTTGCGAATCTCGGGCGCCGGCGACTCAACACAGATGTTTATGGACGCTGCATGGCAGGCCTATGCCGCGGCAAACCCCGACGACCTCACCTGGGTGTTGCCCGATCCCGAGATTGCTGTGTGGACGTCTGGTGCCGACTCGTGGATTCGCGACGTGGCGCCCACGGTGCCGCTGTCGCTTGCCTACGACGGCCCCCAAGGCGGTCTCGACCGGCAGGGCTGCCCGCTGGTGTACGACCTTGAGATTCGTGCGGTCGACACGATGCGCTTCACGCCATCCGACAAGTTGCATTCGCCCACGCCGCTGCCCACGTGTGACTGGCACATCTGGATGGAGCCAGCGCTGGCCCGGATGCACCTTGATGTCCTCGTGGTCTCGTGGGGGGTCACCTCGATGTGGGAATACCTCATGCCCGACAAGACCATCTCGTACATCGGTGAGCCAGATTTCGACGCTGTGATGCTCAAGCACATGCACGACTTCGAGGCAATGGCCGCGTCGCACGGCACTTCTGTGGTGTGGGCCACCTACGCACCCAAGATGCCCGATGTAGACCCGGCTCGTTGGACCTTTCCACAAACCATCGATACGTTGGCGGCGATGTTGCTCGATCGCAAGTGCTCAGCCGACTTACGTCCGCTGGTGCGCTCGGAGCCCAACTATCCGTGGTACCAAGATGGCTACCACTTCACGGCGCAAGGCGCGGCTCGTGCGGTTGCGTGGATTGCCCCGAGCATTGAGCAGTGCGGTGTGTTGCGGGCGGCCGCCGAGTCGAAAAGCGTGAACTCGCAGCGCGGGCGTTGAACGCTATTTGCTCAGCCCTACTTGCTGAGCGCGATGTTGTCGATGAGGCGAACATCGCCGACCCACACCGCAATGACCACGCGAACCTCAGCATCGACCGTGTCTATCTGATGCAACGTGTGCGGGTCGACGATGTCGATGTACTCAAGGCGTGCGAGCGGCTGTTGGCGAACAACGTGCGTGGCGATATCTCGTAACTCGCGTGACGACGTAATACCGCGCTCGTGGGCGGCGGAGATGGCGGCCAGAGCTTCGGGTACAACGATCGCAGCATCGCGCTGTGTGGGACTGAGCCGAGCATTACGACTCGAGAGGGCGAGGCCATCGGGTTCGCGGGTTGTGGTGCAACCCACAATATTGATGGGCATGTCGAGATCAATGACCATGCGCTTGATGACGGTGAGCTGTTGGAAGTCTTTCTCGCCGAAGAACGCGACGTGTGGCTGCACTGCGTTGAAGAGCTTGGTGACCACAGTGGCGACGCCGCGGAAATGTCCGGGCCGGCCAGCGCCTTCGAGCGGCTGGGCCAGCTGACCAACTTCGAGATGGGTATCGAAACCGGCGGGGTACATGGCATCGGCAGTTGGGGCGTAGACAGCGGTGACGCCGCGCTCGCGGCAACGCTCGAGGTCTTGTGCGGCCGGGCGTGGATAATGCTCGAAGTCGTCGCGGCGATTGAACTGCAATGGGTTCACGAAGATGCTGACCACCACAACGTCGCTTACCTGCTGCGCTTCGTGGATGAGCATGAGGTGGCCGTCGTGCAGCGCGCCCATGGTGGGCACGAACCCAATGGTCTTGTGGTCGCTGCGTTGCGCGCTGCTCCAAGCAGCCATCGCCGAAGGCGACTCAAAGATAAGCATCGGAATGTGGTGGCTCAGTGGAAGCTGTGGGCTTCGTCGGGCCAGACGCCCTCGCGTACTTCGGCGATGTATTCGCGGGCGGCTGAAATGACGGTGCCGCGAAGGTCGGCGAACTTTTTGGCGAACTTGTAGTTGCAGTCGCTGAGACCCAGCAGATCGTGCAGCACCAGCACCTGGCCATCGCAATCGACGCCTGCGCCGATGCCAATGGTTGGGATGCTGAGTTTGTGGGTGATCTCGCTGGCGAGCTCGAGCGGAATGCCCTCGAGTACCACGGCGAAGGCGCCCGCCTGCTCTACGGCGTGGGCGTCTTCGATGAGTCGCTCGCGGCTGCCGGCCTCGAAGCCGCTCTTGCGACCCTGCACCCGGTTGCCGCCCATGCGGTGATAACTCTGCGGCGTGAGCCCAATGTGAGCCATCACAGGAATGTCGACGCGGGTGATCGCTGCGATGGTTTCGGCCATGCCCACGCCACCTTCGAGCTTGACCACTTCGGCGCCTGCTTTGAGCAGTCGAACCGAACTCTCGACCGCTTGTTGTGGACTCACCTGATACGAGCCAAACGGCAGGTCGCCAATGACCATTGCGCGAGGCTTGGCCCGAGCGACGAGACGCACGTGGTATTCCATCTCGCTGAGCTCAACCGGGATGGTGTTTGGCTGGCCCTGCATCACGGTGCCAACCGAGTCGCCGACGAGAATCATGTCGACACCGGCGAGGTCTACGAGGTGGGCAAACGTTGCGTCGTAGGCGGTGATCATCGAAATACGACGACCCTCGGCACGCATCGCAGCGACCTCGGGGACGGTGACCTTTTTGCGCGTCGCGATTGCGAGGTCGGCCTCGGAGGTAGGCGTAGAAGATGTAGTCATTCGGCGAGGACCTCCTTCGTGCGGGGTCCACTAGCCCCGAACGCATCGTCAAGCTAGCGAACGAATCAACAAATGCATCATTCGCGAGCGCGGCACGACCTGAATGCCGCTGTTGCGTTGGTCACCGATCGGGGTGCCGTGAGGACGTGGCGATTGCCTGCGGACACAGGTCTCGGTAGGCGGGTGCGCCGCCGACAAAGGTGGCGCTGAGCAACGCCTGCGTGCATGCCGCGGCAAAACACTGCGCTGCTGCGTCGAGGATGCGGTTCAGTGCGGCGGCCCGACTGCGTTCGTCGCGAAATCCGACGACGTCTGAGCCCGGTAGCTCGTGGATTCCGGTGGCGAGGGTGAATACCGAATCACCATCGAACATCGAGTGCACGGGGCGAATGGCGCGGGCCATGCCGTCGTGGCTCACCGATGCCACCTTGGTGCATTCGGCCTTGGTGAGACGAGCGTTGGTGGCGACGACTCCGATGGTGGTGTTCAGCGATCTTGGCGCGGCGCCGGGCTCGGGAGTGATGGCCGCAAGCAACGCGCGGTGTTGATCTCGGGTGGGTTTACGAAGCTGATGCGCCTCGGACTCCCACGGCAACCCCGTCGAGGGGTTGACCAGCGAACCAGCGGCGTTCACGACGGCCAGCGCCGACACCACAACGCCGTCGTTAAGCCGCGCGCTGGCTGACCCGACGCCACCTTGCAACCCGCCAGCGACAGCGCCGGTGCCTCCACCGACGGAACCGTTTGCCTCGGCGGAGCGGCGTGCTTTGTTGGCTGCGCGAAAGCCGAACTCGGCGTCGGGGCGATGAGCGAAGTTTCCTCCGCGGCCGAGGTCGAAGATGACCGCGGCCGGCACGATGGGAACAACTTGGTGCACCGCAGGCCCTACGGAGAATCCGATGGATCGCGCCTCGAGCCATTGCATGACGCCGGTTGCAGCAGCGAGGCCGTAGGCGCTGCCGCCCGTAAGACAAATGCCGTGCACTTGCTGCACCACGTTCTCTGGGCGAAGGAGGTCGGTTTCGCGGGTGCCAGGGCCACCTCCGCGAACATCGACGCCAGCGGTTGCGCCCGCCGGTGCGAGCACCACGGTGGTGCCGGTGCGCCAGCCACGGCCGATGCGTTGATAGTGCCCGACAGACAATCCGTCAACGTCGGTGAGTGACCCGTTTGGATCGATGCGAAGCGAGGGTGGCGCCATTGAATCAGGAGCCGACAAGAACTCGTTTGGCTGACGGCCCATCGGTTTGCGCGGCGAAGAACGTGCGCCAGATCATCAGGCCCAGTTGATAGAAGCCCGGCAGGATCAGCGCAACACGAGCGAACAAGCTCACGTCGCCTGGGAGTAAGAGCGTGACCCAGAACATGGCCACAAGCCATGCCACGAAGAAGGCCAATGTCATCACCCTGAATTTGCGAACCTGCACAGGGTGCACGAACTTGAGGTTGGTCAGTTGCGAAAGCGCCAAGATGAGTAGCACCGCAAAGTTGATCCAGCGATTGAGAGATGTGCCGTTCGTGCCCTGCACGAGATACATCGTGGGGATGGCCAGGTTCCAGACCGAGGGGAACCCGTTGAACCAGTGATCATCGGTCATCATGTCGGTGCGGCTAAACCACAGCGCCGACGAGAACAACAAGAACGCACCAACTGCTAGCGATGCGTGCGATGGCACCATGTGGAACTTGTACATGAACAGCACCGGCACGACTGCGCAGGTGACGTAGTCGATGACGAGGTCGAGGATGTATCCATCGATGCGCGGCACCGAGGTCTGCACATTCCACGCTCGGGCAACGGGGCCATCGAGGCCATCGAGGACTTGAGCGGCGATGAGCCAGAGCAGGGCCGCCTTGGGCGCATTGTCGAGCACCGAGATGATTCCAAGCATGCCGCATACGGCGCCGAGTGCCGTGGCGCAGTGAACGATCCAACCTCGGCGCACGTCTTGTTTGCTGGTGCCGAAAATCGAGGGGACGGAGTCGCCAGTTGTGGCGTCGTCCGACTGGGGTTGAGATGACATATTGTCTGAAACGCTTTCCGGGGAGCGGCGCCGCAAAAATTGCTCGATCCGCTGGAGAATGCTACCTCTGAGGCCGCCGAGTCGGTTGCGATGGGCGCGCTACATGCCTGCTGAGCGGGCCGCCCACAACGAGCGGACTCCCTGCTCTGGGTCGTGCACAACTGTCGACGTGGCGTCGAATCTCAAGGTGGCGCGATTGTCGAGCGTGTAAGCAGGCCAAGACGCCGAGCCCTCGCGCGCAAATGCGGTGATGGCATCGGAGTATGAATCGGCAAGAGCGGTGCGTTCGTCGCTCTCGCCGGTGAATGCGTTGACACCCTTGCGGTGCAAGTTGTGAAAGGCAAACGGGATGTCGAGCGCGTGGCACGAGCCAAGCGCTCCGCCGAAGGCGGTGGATGCCCACGTGAACCAGTACATCCACGTGGCTGTACCGGTGGCGTTGCGGGCTTCGGCCAGACGCCATGCAGGCACTCGAAAGACTTCGTCGGTGAGCATTGCTGAAGCGAGTAAGGGATTCGAGGCCTTCGGCCGAAGCTCTCGGTAGGCATCTAATGCTGACGGCGTTTCGTCGCCGAAGCGGTGAGCAAACATGGTTTCTAGACCAGCCTCATCGAGTTTCGCGTGTTCGGGGTTGAACGTGGTGAACATCTGCATTTCGTCGCGGGTGGTGCCGAGAACGAGCGGCGTGGGGTTGGCCGATGCCGCCGAGCGGATCGAGGTAGGGATGAGATCGGTGCCCGATGTCGGCGAGAAGCCAGAGAACCCGGCGCCCACGTCTTTGAGCAACTCTTGTTGGGCGGTGAGCATTGCTTCGGGCGACAACGCTGCGGCTTCAGTTCGCGAGGACACGCCAGCGGCTGCGAGAAACTGCGCTTCGGCCTCGGCGCCGCGCTGAGCGTTACGCAACTGCGCGATCGATGGACTCATCGCCCAAGCGCGATGAAAGAGTCCGTCAGCCGATGGCGCGGCCAGGAGGGCCACGACCGCAGAGCCGCCCGCCGATTCGCCGAAGATGGTCACATTGTCGGCGTCGCCGCCAAAGCTGGCGATGGCCTGCTGCACCCACTGCAAAGCGACGATCTGGTCATGCGTGCCCAGGTTGAGATCGCCGAGGTAGCCGAACGCGCCAAGCCGGTAGTTGATGGTGACGACTACAACGTCGCTGCGTTGCGCTAATGCTGAACCGTCGTACCACGGAGTGGATCCGCTGCCGTTTACAAAGGCACCGCCGTGAATCCACACCAGCACAGGTCGACGCTTGCTGTCGCAAGCCGGGGTGTACACGTTGAGAAAGAGGCAGTCTTCGGACATTGCCAGCGAACCTTCGCCGAGCATTTGCTCCATCATTCCGGGGGTCTGATGACACTGAGCCTGATACGAGGTTGCGTCGTATTCGCCATTCCAACCGGTGACCAGTTGTGGCTCGGCGAAACGTTGGCTGGTAGCGAACCGGATGCCTTTAAAAACGTGCGTCGCATCGCGGTCGAGGCCGCGGATGGGGCCAAAGGGGGTCTGAACAAGCGTCATCGTGTTACCTCAGGTGATCGGTGGGTTGGGTGTGGGGCGGTTGGTTAGCGGCCAGTGAATGCTGCGGGGCGACGTTCGAGGAACGAGGCGACGCCTTCGCGGTGATCGTCGCTTTTGAACGATGCGCTCATCGCCGATGTGTGGCGTTGCATGTGATCGTCGACGCTGCTGGTGATGCCTTCGTAGACGAGCGACTTGATGAGCCGTTGGCTGTGTGGCGATCCGGTGGCGATGGTTGCTGCAAGGTTGTACGCCGTGTCGAGCAACGACTCGCTGCTGACAACCTGCGACACGTAGCCAAGCTCGAGGGCCTGCTCGACGCTGACGAACTCGCCGGTATAGAGCAAGCGCAAGGCGTTCTGCAGACCAATGAGTCGGGGCAGTAGCCACGTGCCGGCGCCGGTGTCGGGCACAAGTCCGCGGTGCACAAAGTTCCACGCGAAACGCGCGTTGGGTGTGGCGATGCGAATATCGCACTGTGAGGTGAACTCGGCGCCCATGCCTACGGCCGGCCCGTCGATGGCGCAGATGGTGGGTTGCGGACACTGCAGCAGGGGCCACCATTTGTCGTGGTCGTCGGCGCTGCCGCGCAACCCGCGCTCAGTGCCCGGGATGGTGGCAAGATCGGCGAGATCGGTACCTGCGCAGAATGCTCCGGGGCGGCCAGTGAGCACGATGACCCGAGCGGTGGTGTCTGACGCAGCGTGAGAGACGGTCTCGATGAACTCGCTGAGCATCGCGTAGGTCATCGCGTTCTTCTTCTCGGCGCGATCGATCGTGATCGTTGCAATGCCATTATCCACGTCGTACTTGATGTGCCCCATGGGTTGCGAGGGTAATCGCTCGCGCCGCTTCGGCGAGTAGCGTGCACGCAGTGCTTGACCGTCCGCCACAGTCGCCCACCCTTTCGAACCGCCTCGGAGGCATCGTCAAACGAGCCACCGGCGAAGCCGTGCATTGGGCGTGGGAAACAGCCATCGAATCGGCCGCCATCGGGCCGCACAGTAAGCGCGGGAAGCGATTCGGCGCATTCGGGCTCAGCAGCGTGATCTGCTTTCCGACCAACACCATCTTCAACGAGCAGTTCATTCACATCGGCAGCGGCACGATGATCGGGCCGCAGGTCACGTTGTCTGCTGGCATGGTTCCGGGGCAGGCGTGCATTAGTGATCCGGTGGTGAAGATCGGCGACCGTTGTCTCATCGGCAAGGGCAGCGGCATCGTGGGCCACTTCGAGATCGTCATCGGAAACGATGTGTGGACGGGCCACCACGTCTACATCACCGATCAGAACCACGACTACCGCGACATCACCCGGCCCATTTCGCAGCAGTCGATGCCCGAGCGGTCGGTCACCATCGGAGACGGTTCGTGGCTTGGCTACGGCGTGGTCGTGTTGCCTGGTGCTCGTATCGGCAAACACGTTGTTGTGGGCGCAAACTCAGTGGTGCCTGCCGGCGAGATTCCCGACTACAGCGTGGTTGTAGGCAGCCCGGCTCGCGTGGTGAAACGGTGGACCGAAGAGCGTGGCTGGCACGCAGTGGACTGAGTACTCAGTACTTAGTACTGGGTTTGTACTGAGCAACTGTTCATCAGGTTGGGCCTAGTGAAGTCGGCGATGGTTGCAGAAACCGGCGAGCCGCTGAGCATGGTCTCGTTGAGCTCAGCTTCTTCGCCGCTCGCAAGCTTGATCTCTGTAGCTCGACGATCGGAGATGTACACGCGGTACAACTCATCGAACTTGTTGACCAACTCGAGGTCGAGCGCAACCGTTGGCAACTCTTCCATGATCTTGTTCTGGGCGACCTCGATGATGTCTGTGGCTGCGGCCACGCCTCTCCCTACGGCCTGTGGGCTGCCATCGGTGATCTTGCGTACGGCATCGGCATTTTTCTCGAGTAGGCCGTTGCGCTGAATACAGATCTGCTCAGCGCGCTTGGTCCACTCGACATCGCTGATCTTGGCTCCAGCCTGACGAGTGGCGAAGCCATACGCGTAGACCCACATGCCGATAATGAACAGCACCGACACGATGACTGCGGTGCGCGTCACGATCTGCGACGTGCGCAGCTTCTGCTTGGCGCTTGGTACTTGCACGTCTTCAGTCATTGCTCAGGACTTCTCACGGCTCACGGCGAGCTGCAGCACGGCGCCGCCGATGCCGAGCACCAGTGCGATCGCCATTCCGGTCCAGTTCTGTACGTCTTTGTGCAGCAAATGGTCGATCGAGTACTTGCCTGAGCCAATGGTGGCGATGGCCAACGCGGTGACCGCGATCGACGCGCAGTACTCCCAGCCCTCACCCTTTTTAAAGATGAAGAAGCCGACCTTCCAGTGGGTGAGCACAATGGCCACGATCATGGTTGCGATCATGCCGCTCGCAGCAAAGGGCGTAGCGAGACCAACCGCAAGCATGATGCCGCAACTCATTTCGGTGGTGGCTGCGATTCGAGCCTGCCAGTGTGGCCACTTCAGGCCAAGGCTGGCGAACCAGCCCGTAGTTCCTTTGAGCCCGCTTGGTCCGAAGCACTTGTTGTAGCCGTGATAGGCAAAAGCGAGACCGAAGTACACGCGAGTGAATAAGAGCGCGACATTGAGGTTGTTCACGACCCGTACGTTACGGCCTGAGTCGCGTTGATGGCGATTTGATGGCCAAGCCGTGACCTCAGCAGCTAGAAAGAGGGCATGACAGCCGCTGACACCGCTTTGCCGCGTTCGCGGGTCGAGCGATGGCGCACGGCAGGCCAACTTGTTCGCAGCCTTGTTCGCGTTCACCCCAAGCCGTTCATCATCGCCGTATCTGCTGCAGGGGTGTTTGCGTTATGCACCGTTGCTTCATCGGTGGTTCTGCGTTGGATCATTGATCACGTCATCGATCCGCGCTTTCGAGAGGGTCATGTGGCCGCCAGCACTGTGTGGGTGGGCTTGGGTTTTGTTGTCGGCACGGGCATGGTGCGAGCGGTAGCCGTGGTTGTTCGCCGCGGCATGGCCGGTGTCACTCGATGGCGCGTCGCCGAAACACTCAGCGGCGACATCATCGATCGACTCGTTGCTCAGCCTGTGTCATGGCATCAGCAACGAGCCTCAGGCGAACTTGCTGCGCGTGCAGGTGTCGATGTCGATGCCGCTGTCGACGTGATCTCCCCGTTGCCCTACGCCAGCAGCGTTGTGTTGCTCATCGTCGTTTCGGCTGCGTGGCTGATCTACATCGACCTGCCATTGGGGTTGTTCTCGATCGCGGTGTTTCCGATATTGATCGCACTCAACCTTTCGTATCAACATCGAGTCGATCGCCACTTCACCGCGGCTCAAGATCATCTTGGTCAGTTGTCTGCGGCTGTGCACGAGAGTTTCGAGGGTGTACACGTGGTGAAGGCCTTTGGTGCCGAGACACGCGAGACCCAACGGCTTGCATCGATAGCAGCCGACCTGCGTGGTGCGCGCACGTCGGCCGTGCTGGTGCGAGCCAGTTTCGATTCGGCCCTCAACGCTGTTCCGGCACTCGCCAACATTGGTCTCATCGTGCTCGGCGCCTATCGCATCCGCTCGGGCGATCTCACCGTTGGCGAGCTGGCGAGCATGATTTACATGTTCACGCTGCTCGTGTTCCCGCTTCGCCTCATCGGCTTTGCATTGTCGGCGTTGCCGCATTCGCTGGCAGGTTGGGGGCGGCTGCGCGAAGTGCTCGATGAAGATCTCATGCCCGACCCTGCCGACACGCTGGCCGTTGCGCCCGCCGATCTCGGGGTGTCGTTTCGGCATGTGTCGTATTCGTTCGAAGCTGATCGACCCGTGCTTGCAGATGTCTCGCTCGATGTTGCCCGAGGCAGCACGGTTGCCGTTGTGGGAACTACCGGTGGAGGCAAGACCACAATGCTTCGGCTCGCAGCTGGATTGCTCAGTGCTTCAGCCGGTTCGGTGGCGGTTGCTGCGGGTGACCGCTCGATTGTGTTGCAAGAGGCGTTTCTGCTTGGCGATACCTTGCGCGAGAACATTGCGTTTGGGTCTGTGTTCTCCGACGAGCAGATTTGGGCGGCGCTCGACTGTGCAGAGGGTCGTGAGTTTGTGGCCGAGCTGCCGAAGGGACTCGACACGCAGGTCGGTGAACGTGGGGTCAGCCTCAGCGGCGGTCAGCGTCAGCGCGTTGCGCTCGCCCGTGCGCTGGTTCGCAAGCCAGCGCTGTTGCTGCTCGACGACACCACCTCAGCGCTCGATCCATCCACAGAGGCCCGGGTCGTTGCCAACCTTCGTTCAGAGCTGATCGACACCACGGTGCTCATGGTTGCATCGCGTCCAAGCACCATTGCGTTGGCCGACCATGTGGTGTTCTTGCACGAGTGCTCTATCGCGGCGACTGGCACTCACGCCGAGTTGCTTGAGACCAACGAGACCTACCGATCGTTGATGGAAGCATTCGAGGTAGATCGTGAAGCCATCACGGCATCGCTCGAAGCACCTGAGCGAAAGGACTCGTGATGGATGAAGAACTTGGCGGCCGCATGGGTGCCGCGCAGATTCTGGGTCGAGGCGTTCGTGAGTCGCCGCTCCTTCGTCAAGGCTTCGGGTTCACGATGTTGCTGGCGATCATCGGCGCGGCTGGCCGAGTAGTGATTCCGATTGTGGTGCAGCAAGCCATCGACCATGGTTTTGTGCGTGACAGCGTGAACATGCGGGTCATCGCTGTGCTGGCAGCGATCTCATCAGCGACCATTGTGGTCACGTCGCTCGCTCAGCGGGCTGCGGTGAAGCGGCTTGGCCTTCGTAGCGAAGGGGCGCTGTATGAGCTCAGGGTTCGTGTGATCGGACACATCCACCGGCTGAGCATTGCCGATCACAACGACGAACGTCGTGGGGCGCTGGTTGCGCGAGTCACCTCCGATGTCGAGACCCTTGCCGAGTTCTTTTCTTGGGGCGGACTCGCATGGATTCTCGACAGCGCACTCATGGTGATTGTCGCTGCCGTAATGCTCTCGTACGACTGGTTGTTGGCCATCATCGCGTTAGGCGTTGCTGCCCCACTTGCTCTGGTATTGCGTTCGGTGCAGCGCCATCTCGTTGATGCGTATGGCAAAGCCCGAGGACTGAACGCCGACTTCTTGGGCAGCGTCACCGAGTTGGTCACCGGGGCCGAAACAGTGCGCGCGTACGGTGCTGGACCAGTACTTGCTTCGCGCACCAAGTTGGTTGCCAAGCAACGGGCCGATTCGTTTATTCGAGCCGGCTTCATCGGCGCGTTCTTGTTTCCATCCGGTGAGGTCTTTAGTGCGTTCACCGTTTCCGCTGTCGTTGGCGTTGGTGTTGCTCGGGGTTCCGCCGGAGGCCTCACGGCTGGTGCGCTGGTTGGCTTCGTGTTCCTCACGTACCGGTTCCTTGAACCCATCGCTGAGTTCACTGAGGTGCTCGACCAGACACAAACCGCAGTGGCCGGCATGCGACGGTTACTCGCGGTGCTCGACCTTCCGGTCGGGCCGCCTCAGGCGCTGCAGCCTGTTGCGTTGCCCGATGGTCCGTTGTCGATCGATATCAGCGACGTCACGTTTGGCTACCGCACCAGGGGCGAGGTCGGCGATGACCAACCGGTTCTCTTCAACGTCAGCGCACATATTCCAGCAGGGCAGCAGATAGCCCTCGTCGGCGCTACCGGTTCGGGAAAGACCACGCTCGGACGCCTCCTTGCTCGTCTCGCCGATCCGGTCGCTGGTCAGATCCGGTTGGGTGGTGTTCCGCTGACTCACGTGTCCAACGAGCAACTGCGCCAGCGTTTGGTTGTGGTGCCACAGGAGCCATTTTTGTTCGACGATTCCATCGCGGCCAACCTTGAGTTCGCGCTACCCGGAACTTCACTCGCCGATCTCGAACGCGCTGTTACCGCGCTCGACCTCGATGATTGGCTGCTCACGATGCCCGACGGTTTGCTCACTCGCGTGGGTGAGCGCGGAACGCAACTTTCGGCGGGCGAACGTCAACTCGTAGCGCTGCTCCGCGCGTCGGTTGCCGATCCCGATGTGCTGATCCTCGACGAGGCCACTTCGTCGGTCGATGCGCTGACCGAAGTGCGCATGGCGAGGGCGCTCGAGCGCTTGGCCCAGGGGCGAACCATCATCGCCATCGCCCACCGACTCTCAACCGCAATGCGCTCCGATCGCGTGCTGGTACTCGAAGACGGCCGACTCATCGAAGATGGCTCGCACGAGCAGCTGCTGGCCGCAGGCGGCCACTATTCGCGGGTCTTCGCAGCATGGGTGTCGTCGACCTCGTAGACCGGCGGGTCTATCCGAGCGGGTGCTGTGAGGCAACTGTGGTCGATGGCTAGGGTGCTCCCATGCGTATGAAGGCACTCGGGTCAATTGTTGTAGTCGTGGTTCTGGCGCTGTCCGGATGTTCAAGCAGCGGCACCGTTGGTAGTGGTGGTTCGGTTTCGGCTAATGCCGCTTCTAAAGCAGATTTCTGCACGCTGATCATTGCGTTCAGAAAGGCCAACGAAACGCTTGGTAACGACTTGGCGGCGACCAACGCCCAGCAGTCAAAGGCCGCGATGAAGCTGTTGATCGGACAACTGAAGACGTTGGTCGAGCGGGCGCCCGCCGACATCAAATCCGACCTCGACGCAGCCAACAAGTTCATGGTCCAATTCGATGCTCTGCTGGCCGCACACGACTACGACACGAGTGGCATCAGCGAGGACCCAAAGTTGCAAGCCGACTTGAAGAACCTCAACAGCGCCGACGTGACTGGAGCCCTCGACCGTATTGCGGCCTACACCACCACCGACTGTGTGCTCCCCGTAACGCCAACGCCTACGTCGTAAGCGGCACTGCGTGCTGTAGTGAGTGTTGAGAAACTAGCGCTGCGGATCGACCAAGATCTTCGTGGCGCTCGACGGATCATCGGCGAGTTCGGCGATGGCCATCGGCAACTCGTGCAATGACACGGTGCGATCGTGCAACCTCAGCACGTTGACCAAGCCATCGGTCATCAGGTTGATGACCTCACCAAACTCGTGATGCACATAGCCGAGCGAGGCGATGACGCTGACCTCTTTGATGAGCCACGATCCGGGTGACACCGTTGCGTTGCCGCTGGCGAGACCAACCAGGTTCACGTGTCCGCCGCGCCGCACGAGGTCTACCGCGCTCTGCACCGTGGGAGCGATGCCTGCACATTCGAACACGATGTCTGCGCCGCGCCGCGCGAATTGTGTCACCGCATCGTCAGGGCTGATTGCCTCGTCGGCGCCGCACGCGAGTGCAAGAACGCGTCGCCGCTCGTTGGGCTCGATCGCAATCAAGCGCCCCACGCCTAATGCTCGAATGCATTGCAGCACCAACAGCCCGATTGGTCCGCAGCCCTGAACGAGAACGGTGTCGTCGGCGCGAGGTGGAGTGCGCAGTACGGCGTGCAGAGCCACGGCTGCTGGTTCGACCATGGCCGCGGCGTCGTCGCTGAGAGCGCTCGGAACGCTGATGAGTCGTTTGGCGTCGAGTGAGATGCGCGGCGCGAAACCGCCGTGCGGTGGGGCGAGTGGATCGCGGCCGACCATGCCTAAGAACGCAGCGATGCAATAGGCGCTTCGGTTGGCCCGGCATTCGGCGCAGGACCCACATGGGGGGGCGACGCCGGCCACAACGCGCTCGCCTTCGGTGGTGTTGGTTACGTCGGCGCCCATGGCAGTGACAACCCCGACCCACTCGTGTCCGCAAATCGCAGGGTTGTATGGCTCGTTGGCCAAGAACCCGTGCACGTCGGTGCCACAGATTCCGCAACGGGTGATGTGCACCACCGCGGTTCCGGGTCGCGGCAGTGGTTCGGGAACCTCAACGAGTTCAAACCGGCGGGTTCCGGTAACCAAACCGGCGAGCATCAGCGAGGGTCCTTCGAGCGCCTAGCGACGTCGGCTCGATCGATTGCGGGCTGGGTGGCCCATGCAATGCCGCGGCGAAGGAGTTCGTAGTACTGCGCCAGCTCCCAGGAGCCTCGCTCGATTGTTGGCCAATACATGCCGTTGAACGGGGGAGCGATCATGTCGTAATGGCTGCGGCAGTGTCCGAGCGTGAAGTACAGCACGCAGCCGTCGCCGAGCGGTCGGCGATACATCACGAGGCGGGGGTCGTCGATGGACCAGTCGGCTTCGACGAAGCCCGCCCCAGAGTTGCCGTGCCAGCGGGTCTCGAGCAGCGGCTCGATGTGCCCGTGGTACTCGCAGAGGTACAGCTCGTCGTCGGCATGGAATGGTTCGATGCCTGCCACGAGTGGGTCAGCTTCGGCGCCCGGCGAGATGGTGACGGCGTAGGGCTCGATGGGTGGATGCGACAGAAATTGGCTGCCGAGCGTGTCGGCAAAGACGTTGAATGCACGTGGCGTGGCGAACGAACCCTTGCCGAGTCCAGCAGCTGGCGGGTCGATGGCCGAGTTGGTGCCATGCAGAGCGAACCATCGGCCACCGGCTTGCACCCAATCGCGTAATGCATGCTGCACATCGTCATTCGGCCGCACGTTGCACGTGTATGAGATGAGTAGATCGCACGCCGAGATGGCGGCAATGTCGTTGTAGTTCTGGGCGACCTGCACGCGAATGCGGTCGTCCTCGGCGAGCAACTTCAACAGCTCGAGTCGAGCAAAATCGAAGTCGTGCCACCAACCGCCTGTCACGAGATAGGCGTTGATTCGTGCCACCTAGAACTTGATCCTCTTGGTGTAGCCGCCGTCGATGACAAGGTTGGCGCCGGTGATCAGGCTGGCCGCAGGCGAGGCCAAGAACGCAATTGCATTGGCGACCTCGGCGGGCTGGCCAAGCCGCTTGATGGGCATCTTGGCAATTGTGGCGTCGTAGAACGACTCCATGTGGGTCTTGATGGTGTCCCAGTTGCCGCCCTCGAAAAACACCGGGCCGGGCGAGACCACGTTGACGCGAATGCCCTTGGGCGCGAGGGCCTGCGACAGGTTTGCTGCATAGGCGGTCATCGCGGCCTTCATCGGGCCGAAGCTGCCGGGGCCAGCGAACTCTTCTTGAGCGGCGATGGTTGACATGCACACGATTGATCCGCCGCCGGCCGCTTCCATTGCAGGCACGATTGCCGACTGGGCGCGAACCAAGCCGAGCACGTCGAGATTGAGGTTGTCGATCCATGCTTGCTCGCCGCGGCCGCTTGCCGCAGACACGTTGTGCACGAAGATGTCGCAGCCGCCGAGCTGCTCGATGGCTTCTTTGAGCCATGCCTTGTAGGCATCGGCGTCGGCGGCATCGATGCCAGCCCCGAATGCGCGGGTGCCATGCGAGCCGAGCGATGTCACGGCTTCGCTGACATCGCCGCGCGCGCAGATTGCGACATCGCAGCCTTCTTGGGCGAGCAGCGTTGCGGTGGCGAACCCGAGGCCGCGCTTGCCGCCCGTGATGATTGCCTTCTTGCCCGACAGTCCGAGATCCATTGGATACCCCCAGTAAGTTCTGCGATTTGGTCCGGAGCTTACGGTGGCTGCACGGGGCCGTGTCGATATGTGCGTTAGAGGCCGTTGAACGGCAGTGGTCCGGTCACTGCGCTGACTCGGCAGTCCACCTGCTCGGCCGCTACGGGTTGGGCTACCGACCATTGCCCTGATCTGCCCGACTCGGTAAGCGGTAGGTCAAGGGTTGTCGAGCCAACGACGTTGGTGGTGCCGGCTCTCAGGAACTCGACTTCCACGTGATACGCGTGCGGCTCGGTGGAGTCGTTGGCGATGGAGCCAACGAAATGGGCGACGCCATTGGTGACTTCGCATCGCTCTGTAGTGACTGTGTACGCGCCAATGTTCACGAAACGATCGAAGTCACGGATGGCGGCGGCCGTGAACCAAATGCCCATGCCGCTCGCCGCGAATCCGAACGGCACGATAATGAGCGCAGCAATTGCGAAACCCCGGCCAGCGCGGCGTTGGGATCGGCGAATTTCGCTGAGCGAACGGAATCCGAACACCACCGCAAGGATTCCAGACACGACTGCGAAGGCGCACAGGAATGGGACCCAGCCGAGAAACAGCGCGCCGAGCGAGAGAACGAACGCGCCAACTGCTTTGCCGTTGGAACCGCTGGAACCATTGGTAGCTGGGTCGTCGCGGCGGGGTGCGGCTCCTGCGGCTTGGGCAGAGATCGGGTCGACGTAGCGATGGCCATCGGTTGAGACGTCGCCGGTCCAGTCGTGGCCATTGTGGTAGCGAAACTCGAAACGGTGGGTGGGATCGGGGTACCAAGCAGCGGCGTAGCGCGGCGATGCTGGTTGGGGTGTCTGCGACAGCACTGGCGTCGGCAGAGGTTCATGATCCACGTCGCGACCTTATCGCTTCACGTGTTCTCGGCGTGGCGGCGTTGTCACCTACCATCAGTCGTAATGAAATTGGTTCAGCGATGGAGATAGTGCTTGTACGACACGGCGAACCCGAGTGGGTGGTCGATGGTCTCAATATCGATTTTCCTCCGCTGACCGAACGCGGGCATCGCCAAGCGGAGTGCATGGCCAAGGTTCTTGCGGTCGAACCGTTCGATGAGATCTTGGTGTCGCCGCTCGAGCGGGCGCGTCAGACGGCGGCGCCGCTGTACAGCGCGCTGGGTCGCGACGAAGTGGTTAACGCTTGGCTGCGAGAGATTCGAAGCCCTGTGTGGCAAGGCACGCCTCGCGAAAAGGCCGACGCAGCGTTTGCCGAGGAGCGCCGCAAGCTGTCACACGAGCGGTGGCACGGATTGTCCGATCTCGGCGGCGAAGCCAACCGAGATTTCATTGCGCGTATCCGCGAGGGATGCGGGTTGTTTCTTGCCGAGCGCGGCATCGAGCCAGTCGATTGCGAGCTCCCTGTGTGGCGCATCGACAATCCAAATCTGCGTCTCTGCCTCGTCGCCCACGCTGGCACCAATTCGGCCATCATTAGCTACTTGCTTGGCCTGCAGCCGACACCTTGGGAGTGGGATCGGTTTGTGCTTGGTCATGCGTCGATCACTCGCCTTGAGGCGCTGGCGTTAGGCGACGGGTACACGTTTGCGCTCACCCGGCTCGGCGACGTCGAGCATCTGCCAGCAACCGAGCGCACGCGGTAGACCCTTGCTACCGTGCAGCCATGGCTGACACGCTCAAGATGTTCATTGATGGCCGATGGGTGCATGCCCAAGACGGCGCCACCCTCGACACGCTCGACCCCGCAACTGGTCTCGTGCTCGCAACGGTGCCCGCCGCGGGTCCCGCCGATATCGATCTCGCCGTACGCGCCGCGAGGCGGGCGAGCGACGATGGCACGTGGGGCAGTGCGGTGTCTGAGCGTGAACGCAGTCGCATTCTGTTTCGGATGGCCGAACTCGTCCGCGAGCAACGTGTTGAGCTTGCTGAACTCGAGGTGCGCGACTGTGGCAAGCCAATCGGTGATGCCTACGGCGATGTCGACGAAGTCGCGTTTATGTTCGAGTACTACGCCGGATGGGCGACGAAGATCAGCGGCGACATCCCTCCGGTGGGACCCGATGCGATGAGCCTCATCGTGAAAGAACCGGTTGGCGTGTGCGGCCTCATCGTTCCGTGGAATTACCCAATGATGATGGCCGCGCAGAAGATGGCCCCCGCGCTAGCGGCCGGATGCACCGTGATCCTCAAGCCCGCTGAGCAGACACCGTTGACGGCACTTCGCTTGGCGCGCATCGCCGAGCTTGCGGGCGTTCCGGCTGGCGTGGTCAACGTGGTGACCGGCGTGGGTAACCGCGCTGGCGAGGCGTTGCTCACACATCCGATGGTCGACAAGATCAGCTTCACCGGATCGAAAGTGGTGGGCCAACACATTCAGCGAACCTGTGCCGATCAGCTCAAGCGAGTCACGCTCGAACTCGGCGGCAAGAGCCCCAACATCGTGTTCGCCGATGCCGACCTTGCTACCGCAATTCCGGGAACGTGCAACGGTGTGTTCGGCAACCAAGGTGAGGTCTGCTCGGCGGGTAGCAGGGTGTTCGTTGAGGCGTCGATCTACGACGACGTGATGCAGCAGATGACCGACTTTGCCTCGGCGATCAAACTTGGCAGCGGGTTGGACCCCGCCACCACGATGGGTCCGCTGGTGTCAGCAGTGCAACGAGATCGCGTGCAGGGCTACGTAGACATCGGTCGCACCGAGGCGCGACTTGCGTTCGAGGGTCAGCGTCCTACAGACCCGGCGTTGAGCGGTGGCTACTTCGTGCCGCCAACCATTTTCGAAGCCACATCAAATCAGTTGCGCATCGCTCGTGAAGAGATCTTCGGGCCGGTGATGACAGTTATTCCGTTCACCACAATCGATCAGGTAATCGCGTTGGCCAACGACACCGAGTACGGCCTTGCGGCTGCGCTGTGGACCCGCGACATCAGCCGCGCCCTACGCACGGCAAAAGCCATTCGAGCCGGCGTCGTGTGGATCAACGACAGTCAGCCAGCCCCAAGCGAAACGATGTGGGGTGGCTACAAGCAAAGCGGTATCGGCCGCGAGCTTGGCCCGTATGCGCTCGACGCTTACCTCGAGTCGAAGCACATCTACATCAACCTCTCCAACTGATCGGCTGCTGACATGACAAACGCAATGGGTAATTCGTCGAGCCCCGATCCCGACAAGTTGAAGATGTTTTCGTACCAGGTGTTCACCAAACTCGAGGGTGCGGTCACCGCCGGAATGATCCACCTCGGCGACAAGCTCGGCCTGTACGCCGCAATGAAGTCTGCAGATCGGCCGCTGACCTCGCACGAGCTCGCTTCGTCGTTAGAGCTTCACGAGCGCTGGGTTCGCGAGTGGGCGTACAACCAAGCGGCAGCGCGCATCATCGACTGCGATGAGCACGAGCAGTTCTCGTTGTCGCCAGAGGCTGCAGCTGTGCTTGCTTCGCCTGAGCACCCGGCCTACGGCATGGGGATGTTCCATCGTTTGCCGCAGACCATGGCCACGCTCGACGACATGCCCGAGAGCTTCCGTACGGGCGTTGGTCATAACTACGACAGTCACGGTTGCGCCGGCGCCATCGGCATTGAGCGCAGTTTCGAACCATGGAACAAGACCTTCTTGCTGCCGGTGGTTCTGCCCGCGCTCGATGGTGTGGCCGATCGTCTCGCCGCCGGGGCTGTTGTGGCCGATGTGGGCTGCGGCGCTGGCGGCGCAGTGCTGCTGATGGCGGGGGCCTACCCCAAGAGCACGTTCACCGGTTACGACATCTCGCAGTACGCACTCGACCGTGCGGCTACCAAGCTTGCTGAGTCGGGCGTGAGTAACGCCAGCTTCCACGATCCGCGAAACGCGCCGTTGCCCGCCGATCATTCAGTCGATTTCATCAGCACTTTCGATTGCATTCACGACATGACCCACCCGCAGCAAATGATGGAGTCACTGCGTGCTGCAATGAAGCCCGACGGCACATGGCTGCTCGTAGACATCAAGGCGCACGACACGTTTATGGAGAACGCGCGCAAGAACCCGATGGCTCCATTGATGTACGGCATCAGCGTGTTGTCGTGCATGTCGTCGGCAATGTCGAGCCCCGATGGCGCAGGCCTCGGCACCTTGGGATTCAGCGAGAACACGGCGCGCCAGATGGCAGCAAAAGCGGGCTTCAGTTCGTTCCGCAAACTCGACATCGACCACTCGGTCAACGCGTTTTACGAAGTGCGTCCTTAGGCGGAGTGCGTCGCTAGTTGGTGGCCGCGACGATCATCGCTGCGAGCACCTGTTTGCCTTCGGCAGTGGGGTGGATGCCGTCAACAGTCAAGCCAGGGTTGGCGTGCACCCACGGTCCCCACTCGATCAGCGCGTGACATGGCTGCGCGACAATCTCGGCACGCAACGCCGACTCGATCTGCGCTGAGCGCTCAGGGAACTGTGGGTTGTAGGGAACGACCCAAGCGAGACATCGGTCGTTCTTCAGGCGGGCAACGGTGTTGCGCACAAAGCGGCGGAATGCGTCAGCTGTCTTTCGTGAGCGAGCGTCGTTTGTGCCGAGATCGATAACGAGCCAACCCTTCGGGGACAACGCTGGGGTCAGTGATTCGATCGCCTGCCGCCCAGTGAGCGGGTCTCCGTTGAGGCCAGCGTTGTCGGCGCCGCGGCCGTCTGATGCGTCGACGAACCCGCCGAGCTCCGTGCGCGACATGTTGAAGATGCTGTCGCCGATCATCACGGCGTTGCATCCGCTGAGTGCAACAACGGCCAACGGGAACACTGCCAATTTCAGTGCAGATCGCTTGCTCAGTGAGCGCGCTCCGCGTTGCGGGTTCCTTGAGATGAAACGGTTCATGGTGCTCGACTCCTTGTGAAGCCGTAGCTGAATCACCGTGGCCAGGCGACACGTTCAGAGGCTCCATGAAGTATCGGCGGCAGGTGCGGCGCGCTTAAATGAACGCTGCGTGACGTGTGCTACACGTGTTCGATGACCTCGAGGCGGCGGCTCGCAAACAGCCAGCCCTGCGGGGTGTGCACAAAGTTGTCGTGGTAGAGACCGAGTAGCGAGCCGCTCGTACCGTCGGCCGTACGAAAGCGCTCTTGCACGGTGACGCGGCCGGTGCCCTCGCCGATGTCTTCGTCGATGTCAAACACCACAAGCGGCGAAACTTGCACGACCCAGTCGAAGCCCTTCATTGCTTTGAGCCAGTACTTCACGATGTTGGCGCGGCCCACAACGGGCTTGCCATTGCCAAGGTCCCACGACGCGTCGTTGGCCCACGTGGCACCCCAGTCGTTGGGGTCGCGGCGCTGCACTGCATCGCAATACCGGGCGACAAGTTGACGCAGTTCGAGATCGGTGGCAGGCGAGAGCGATCTGTTCGCGGTGCGCACCGCCGACTGTGATGCGTCGAACTCCTCAATATCGACACCAACTTCGGCGGCGGCAAGCCAACGCACGTGATCGATGAAGGCATCGCGAGTGAGCAGACCATCGTGAGCGGCGAACTGAATGGCGAGACCATCGATGAGCCCGGTGAGGCGCAATGCGCTTGCGGTTGGGTCGGCGCACTCAAACTCGCCCGAGGCGACGCCGGCGCTGAGCACTCGCTGCAGCAGGCGCGCTGACTGTTCGTCGAGTTCTTGGCTGATTCGCTTCATCAAGGGGTTTCGAAGCGCCTCGCCCCACGCGTCGATCCAGAGCATCCACTCCATGTCGCCGCTGCCCTCGGGAACGTAGTCCTGAATAGCGCGGTCAAGTTTGGCGAGCGCTGTGGGCGCGAGTTCGATCTCGGCATCGAGCTTGGCGAGGTCCTTGCGCGCGTAGTGGCTGAAGGCCTCGGCGAGCAATTGCTCTTTCGAGTCGTAGTGGTAGTGGATGAGGCTGGTCGAGACCGAGAGCCGCTTGGCTACGTCGGCGATTCGGGTAGCGGCGAATCCGCGTTCGATCACCACTTCGCATGTGGTCTCAAGGATCTCTTTACGCCGCTCTTCGACCGTCTGCTTCTTCACTAAGCACCAACGCTACAAGCAGGTGCTCGCTTCGCTGCGACATTGACCTGGCCCATTGCTCTAGCGTCGCCTCCGCAGACGACGCATCGATTGGAGCAGACATGTCAATGTTCGATCTCACGGGCAAAGTTGCCTTGGTTACGGGCGGCTCGATGGGCCTCGGCCTCACGTTTACCGATGTACTCGCCGAGCACGGGGCCGACATCGCAATCACCGCGCGAAGCGCCGAGCTTCTCGAAGAGAACGCCAAGGGTTTGCGCGAACGTCACGGTCGAACGGTCACGTGTCATGCGGGCGATGTCACCAACGAACACGATGTTCGCCGAGTGGTCGCCGAGACCATCGAGCAGCACGGTCGAATCGACATCTTGGTCAACAATGCCGGCATCAGCGACTTGCGCGGTCTGCCCAGCGAGTGGAGCGATCACGAGACGTTCCGTCGCGTCGTCGACGTCGATCTGTTCGGTGTGTGGGCGTTCATGCGCGAATGCGGCCCACACATGCTGCAGCGCGGCAGTGGTTCCATCATCAACATTTCGTCCATCCTTGGCAGCGGCGGCAGCGAGTTCGTGAACCCTTGGTACGTGGCTGCCAAGGGCGCCGTGTTGCAGATGACAAAACACCTCGCCGTCGAGTGGGCCGATCGCAACGTGCGCGTCAACGCAATCGCTCCTGCGTACTTCGTCACCGAGATGACTCGGCCATTGTTCGAGATGTTGGGCATGGCGCCTTGGATCGAGAGCCGCACACCAATGCGCCGACTCGGCGATCCCGAATCCGATCTGCGCGGTCCGTTGTTGTTCCTCGCAAGCGAAGCAGCCAGCTACGTCACCGGCCACACGTTGTTTGTCGACGGCGGCTGGGAAGCCAGCCGCGGCGCATGGCAGATTCCGCCGAGTCACTTCTCGTGGAACAAAGACTTTCCACAGGCCGGCACGCCGTATGAGGGCATCTTGCCCAACGAGTTCGAACAGTGGAAGTCGGGTATTCCTGGCATTCATTTCCCGATGCCCGAATGAGCGAGCAAATGACCCTCGACGGAGCGAAAGGTCAGCGCACATGGCGCGCCTAACTTCGCTGTCCCGCTCAGTCGCGGGCAAACGCGTCATCGTTACGGGCGCCGCATCAGGCATGGGGCGCGCCACAGCGCATCTGTTCGCCGACGAAGGCGCGCGTGTGGCGGTCGTCGACATCGGCGAAGCGCGCGTGAAGGTCGTTGTCGACGAGATCATCAACGCCCACGGACCCGACGCGGCAATTGGCGTCGTCACCGACGTGGCCAATCACGATGCCCTCAAAGCAATGGTCGCAACAGTGGTCGCGGCGTTCGGTGGCATCGACATCGTCATCAACAACGCTGGTGTCTCGATGATCAACTCTGCGTTCCAAGACGAAGACTCGTTCGAATCGAATTGGGCCACCACCCTCGACATCAACCTCACGGCTCACGCGCGAATCATTCGACTGTGTGTGCCGCATCTTCAAGCCAGCGGTGCCGGACGCGTGGTCAACATCGCGTCTACCGAAGCCATCGTCACGACAGCAGGTTTGTCTGCCTACGCCGCGTCAAAGGCGGGTGTGGTTGGGCTCACCAAGAGCTTCGCCGTAGAGCTCGGGCGTCACGGCATCAACGTGAACTGCATCTGCCCAGGGCCCATCAATACCGGGATGACCTCGGGTATCGAAGAGGTAGCGAAGGCCACCTACGCCAAGCGCCGTGTTCCCTTGCGGCGCTACGGCGACCCTGAAGAGGTTGCCCACATGACACTCAACCTCTGCTTGCCTTCGGCGAGTTTTGTGAACGGCGCAGTGATTCCGGTCGACGGCGGAATGACCATCCGTCATACCTGATGCAGCCGTAGCCGCGCCTCGGTTTGCTTACGCTGGCTGGTAACCGTCGAGGATGCCGGTGAGGCCCGTGGGGTGCATGCCCACGCAAAGTTGCTCGAGGATGCCGGTGCCTTGTGCGGAGCGGCCATTGTCGTCGCGATAGGTGGCTTTGCACAGTGTCTGCACATGCACGTTCTCGCGAGACAGCGGCGTGCCCACTGGCAACGAAATGCGCTCGCCCTCTACCGATAACTCGCCGCGCCAAATGCCATGCCCGTACTTCGGGTGGCCATAGCCGATACCGCTCATATGGAAGTGGTACATCGGCTCGAGGGTGACGGTGGCCACTGTGCCCGACCACGACACAAGGTCGTACTCGAACGCTGTCGCCCAACGCGTGCCGGGTTGCCACGTGACGCGGTAATCGACCGTGCGCATCGCTTCAGGGGCCTCACCGTTTGGGGCGAGTGCGCCGACCTCATGCCACCGCCTGCCGTCGCCGTGTTCGTTGACATCGAAGTGCGTGGAGAACTCGGGGAAGTTCACCGGGGCCCACAGCCAGAAGAACTGTGGCCACCCAACAGGCGCGCCCATCGGCGCTGGCTCGCCCACGGGACGAACGCCCCACGAACGATCTCGCGAACCAGTGACGCCAAGGTTGGTGAGATCGATGTGTTCGCCATCGACCTCGAGCCAGCCCGACCATGACCCGAACTGAGTGAGCCGGGTGTAGTCGAACAACGTGCGCACGCCTGCACGCAGAAAGAAGTGGGGTTCTTCGATGGCTTGCGACGACGACGTGAACGTGAGTTCAGCGCGCAGGCCCTGCTCGGGCGCGTCGACATGCAGTCGCAAAATGTTGAGTGGCTCAACTACGTCGACCTTGATGGGGCCGATGGTGGTTGCGTCGCGTCGATCGCTGGCTGCGCGAGCTGAGGCGAACACGCTGATCTGTTCGCTGTTGCGCACCACACTGAACGCCGCATCCATTACATGGCGGTTGGGATACAAGCCCATCGCTAACCCGAAATAGACCGCTCCGTCGGCTGTATAGCCGTTGAAGAAATAGCGGTCGTAGTGGTTGGGATCGGGTGTCGCCGAGTGGGCGATGGGCACGCACGCTTGGTGAATCGGGAAGTCGTCGTAGCTACTGAGCACGATTTGACCGTAGTCACAATTGGCGGCCAAGCCGAACACGGGACGCACCGTCTACGATTCTCAGCGATGAACCCGAGCACGTATCGCAAGACCTCTGTTGTTGTTCTGGCGGCGTTGTTCGCAATTGTGGTCACAGGCGCTGCGGTGCGGCTCAGTGGCTCCGGTCTCGGCTGCTCCGATTGGCCCAACTGCAACGCCTCGAAGTTTGTCGATGTCTCTACGGTGCATGGTGCGATCGAACAGATCAATCGCTTGTTCACCGGCGTTGTGATGGTTGTGGTCATTGTTGCGGTGTTGGGTGCGCTCAGACGACGGCCACGGCGTCGCGATCTCACCACGTTGGCGGCGCTCATTGCGTTGGGCGTGCCCATGCAGGGCGTAGTGGGTGCCATTGTGGTGCTGACGCACCTCAACCCGTTTGCCAACCAACAGCACTTTTTGTTGTCGATGGTGTTGGTGGCGCTCGGCGCCATGTTGGTTCGCCGCGCTGGAGAACCCGATCATGCGTCTCGCAGCACTGCGGTGACCGACCGCACGCGCTCAGGCGTGCGAGTCGTTGGTGTGCTTACCGGTCTCGCTCTGGTCACGGGCACCTTCGTGACGGGAGCAGGCCCGCACGCAGGCGACGAAACGGCCAAGCGTTTCCAAGTGGCAATTAGCACGGTGGCCCGCGTGCACAGCATTTCAGTGTTGTGTGCCATCGCTGCGGCCATCGTGCTGTTGTGGCGGCTGCGAACAGCTCATGCCGATCGCGCGGTACTCGACAACGCGCTTACCTCATGGATGGTGCTCGCCATTGCCCAGGCGGCGGTTGGGTACACCCAATACTTCACTGGAGTGCCAGTGGTGCTGGTTGCGATTCACGTGGCGTTAGCAACGGGTCTGTGGCTGGCAACGGTTCAACTGTGGCTCAGCACGTCGTCGGCTACGGCAATGCCCGAACTCAACGACCGGCAGGCATCTGCAACGCTTGCTTAGGTAGCGAGGTTCTTCAAAAACACGGTGCCCTTTGTGATGGCCGTGGAGCAGAATCCGCCAACCGAGTTCAAGAAGTTCTCAGCAGCGCCAACGCTGCCCGATGGATCGGTCCACACGGAGATGACCACGAACGCGATCGAGAGGTAGGTGAGGATCTTCTTGAGTGTTTCGAAATTCATGCGGGGACCTCCGGACGCGTACGCCAAAAAGCACGGTCTCCACCCGCGTCCGCAAACAGTACCGAACCGATGCTCGCTATCGGTGGATCATGCGTACTGAGCGAACTCGCCTGCCACGGCGCGGAACTCGCGGATGGTCTCGTGCAAGATCTCGGCCACGGGCCGAACCGATTCGATGCGACCAGCAACTTGGCCCGTGAGTGCGATGGACGACTCCATGTCGCCACCGAAATAAAGGTCGGTCGCGGTGCCGAACTCACTCATGTCCACGTGGTCCACGTGCTCGAGTCGGTTGGTGCGTTCTGTACGCAGGGCGCGCAGGCCTGGTCGCGAGAAACGGTTGAGGAACACCGTGTCGGTTTCGGCTGCGGCGATGATGGCGTTCTTCCAGTTGTCGTTCACTGGCGACTCGGCTGCTGACACCATGCGCGTCCCCATCTGAACTGCGTGTGCGCCGAGCGCGAAGCCTGCGGCCATCGAGCGTCCGTCACAGATGCCGCCGGCGGCAACGATAGGAACGTCGACCTTCGAGGCAATGAGCGCGACCAACACCATCGTGCTGACATCGCGAGGGTTCTTGAAGCCGCCGCCTTCGCCGCCTTCGACAACGAGGCCGTCGACTCCCGCCGCCACGGCCTTCAACGCCGAGGCCAATGTTGGAACCACGTGGAACACGGTGAGGCCGGCGTCTTTCAGTTGTGCGGTGTATTTCGTGGGGTCGCCAGCCGACGTGGTGACGAACTTGACGCCTTGGTCCACGACGAACTGCACGATCGAGGGGTCACGCACAAACAGTTGGGCAATGTTCACGCCGAATGGCTTGTCGGTGAGTTGGCGCATCTTGATGATCTCGTTGCGCACCGTGTCGAGTTCGCCCGATGAGGTCTCGATGATGCCGAGCCCGCCCGCATTCGAAACGGCCGAGGCCAACTGCGCCCGGGCGATCCAGCCCATGGGCGCCTGCACAATGGGGTAGTCGATGCCGAGCATCTCAGTGATTCGGGTCTTGAGTGGCGCTGGGCGTCCGGTGGCCGATGAGGCGGGAGCGGTAGTCATGCGGACGACCGTAGTGCGCAGAGTCGAGCCGGATCGCACCAGTGACGTGGTGCCGCCGAGGCATGCCATTCGGGGCTACTACCGATGCTGCTAGGGTTTCAGGCACTACCAAGTAAGGCATGGCACTTTCGCCATGCCGGTATTTAAAAGGGGAGTAATCAGCACATGCAGAAATCAAAGCTTGGTCGCCTAGCAGCGGCCACACTCGGAATGGCACTCGTTATCGCATCTTGCGGCAGCGACGCTAAGACACCAGCCGGAACCACCGAAGGCACCACCGGTGCATCAACCGCTGAGACCACTGGCGCAGCCGCTGGCGTCAAGTGCGACGGCATCACCATTGGCTACCTCGGTGCCCTCTCGGGCGACAACGGTGCGCTCGGCCAGAACATGGTCAACGGCGCCCAGATCGCCATCGACGACTTCAACACAGCCAACCCTGACTGCAAAGTGTCGTTCGACAAGCAAGACTCACAGGGCGACCCAGCCCAGGCAACACCATTGGCAACCACGCTTGCTAACAACGCCAGCATCATTGCTCTGATCGGACCTGGCTTCTCAGGCGAGTCGAAGGCAACCATGCCAACATTCGAGACCGCTGGCTTGCCAGTGATCAGCCCATCGGCCACCAACGCGAAGTTGACCACCAACGGTTGGAAGATGTTCCACCGCATTTTGGCCAACGACGACAAGCAGGCCCCAGGCGTCGTTCAGCTCATCAAGGGCACCATCAAGGCCACCAAGGTCGGTGTCATCGACGATGCTTCCGACTACGGCAAGGGCTTGGGCGACTCGGTTCGTACCGGTCTCGCAGAACTCGACATTGCTAATGCCACCATCGACCCGAAGGCTGCCGATTACTCGGCCGCTGTCACCGCAATGAAGGACGCTGGCGTCGACACGGTGTTCTACGCCGGTTACTACGCAGAGGCCTCGAAGTTGCTCACCCAGCTTCGTGACGCTGGCGTGACCGCAACGTTCGTGTCCGGCGACGGCTCGCTCGACCCAGCATTCATCACTGGTGCCGGCGCAGCAGCCGACGGCGCGTACCTCACCGCCACCGGTGCACCACCAGACGTGAACGCTGACTTCGCTGCGAAGTTCAACACCGCTTATGGCACCGTGCCAGGTCTGTACTCGCCAGAGTCATACGACTGCGCACAGGTCATCCTCGCCGCTATTGCTGCCGGCAAGGTCACCCGCGCCGACATGGCTGCGTTCATCGACGCATACGACGCACCTGGCATCACCAAGCCAATCAAGTTTGATGCCACTGGTGAGCCAGCCGGCTCGGCCGTGTTCTACACGGTTGTTGAAGCTGGCAAGCTGGTCTCTAAGGGCTTGATTCCCTGATCAGTTGTTGAGTTAACGAAATTCGGGGTCGGGATCGCAAGGTCCCGACCCCTTTTTTTGCTCAAGTGAGGCTCGTTCAATACAGTTCAGTGACCTTGTCCGTAGGGGGCTTTTTGACTTTCGCTGGTTTTCTTTCCAGATTTTGGCCGTCAACCATCACGGGCCTTGTGCTCGGCGCGGTGTACGCGCTGGTTGCCCTTGGCTACACGTTGGTCTACGGCGTGTTGCGCCTCATCAACTTTGCCAACTCCGAAGTGTTCATGCTTTCGGCGTTTGGTTCGTTTCTTACCATCGAGGTGCTCAACATTCCCCAGCGCCTCGCCAGCGGTGGAGATCCGGTCAAGACCGGATGGGAACTCGTTGGCGTTCTTGCGTTGTGTCTCTTGGTCTCCGTGCTCATCGGCGGCCTCTCTGCGGTGCTCGTCGAACGGATTGCGTATCGCCCGCTCCGTCAGCGCAATGCACCACGACTGGTGTTCCTTATTTCTGCCATCGGCGCAAGCTTCGCAATCTCTGAGGCCGTCGGCGAATGGGGTCCGCAGCGCCGCAAGGAATATGCGTTGACCAAGTTCTTCAAGAAGGAACAACTGTTCAAGATCTTCGGCGCCGACGTCTACAACTCGAATGTCATCGTTGTGGTCGGCGCCGCCGTCATGGCGTTGGCGTTGGTGCTGTTCGTGAGCAAGAGCCGCGTTGGCCGTGGCATTCGTGCGGTGGCGCAAGATGCCGAGACCGCCAAGTTGATGGGCGTCAACGTCGACCGCATCATCTTGATTACCTTTCTCGTCGGTGGCCTCATGGCTGGCGGTGCAGCGTTCTTATACGAAATCCACACACCGTTCGCCCGTTACGACGTGGGCTTCTCGATCGGCGTCAAAGCCTTCACGGCAGCTGTGCTCGGTGGCATTGGCAACGTGCGTGGCGCGCTCCTTGGTGGTTTATTGCTTGGCTTGATCGAAAGTTGGGGCTCCAGCCTGTTCGGCTCTGACCAGAACATCGGCAACGTCGCTGCTTTCGTCACCTTGGTGTTGGTGTTGATGGTCCGTCCGAGTGGTCTGCTCGGCGAATCACTGGGTCGGAGTAAGGCATGAGCCAAGACATCAGCTCCACACCGCCGCCCACCGCCGCAGCCAAGTCGGTGTTTGGCTCACGTTTCATCGCAGCCGCGCGCCGCCGGCGCTCCATCGAAACTCGCTGGAAGGCACTTCCGCGGCCTGCTCGGGCCCTGCTGGTGTTGGTGTTGGTGGTGTTCATCTATCTGTTGCCAAGCCTGCATCTTCCGATCATCCCCACCTCGTCCGATTTCACAGCGCTACTCGCGATGATCATCATTCCCTATGTGCTCGTTGCGCTCGGGCTCAACGTGGTGGTCGGCATGGCTGGCCTACTCGACCTTGGCTATGTCGGCTTCTATGCAGTGGGCGCCTATTCGCTTGCCATTCTCACATCGCAGCACGCCACGATTCCATGGCTCATCTCGATTCCGCTTTCGGTTGGCATCTCGATGCTCGCGGGTCTGTTGCTCGGCGCACCAACCTTGCGTTTGCGCGGCGACTACCTGGCCATCGTCACGTTGGGCTTCGGTGAGATTATTCGCCTGCTCGCCAAGTCATCGTCGTGGATGGGCGAGCAGAGCGGTATCGGCAACATCAAATCGCCACCCAACATTGGGCCGATCAAATTCTCGGGCACCATCCAAGAACGCAACATCGCGTTTTACTATCTCGCCGTCACGTTTGTGATCGTGGTCTTCTTTTTCTTGCGTCGACTCGAATCGAGTCGGGTTGGGCGAAGCTGGACTGCTATTCGAGAAGACGAAGATGCTGCCGAACTCATGGGTGTGCCAACGTTCAAGTTCAAGTTGTGGGCGTTCGCCATTGGTGCGGGCATCGGCGGGTTGTCGGGCACGCTGTATGCCTCAAACGTGCGTTTTATCAACCCCGACAACTTCCAGTTGAAACTCTCGATTCTGTTCCTCGCTGCTGTAGTGCTTGGTGGCCCTGGCAACATGGTGGGCGTCATGTTCGGCGCCGTTGCCGTGAGCTATTTGCCCGAGCGGTTGCGGTTCCTCAACACCAGCCGCTACTTCTGGTTCGGTGTGGTCTTGATGGTGATGATGGTGTTCCGGCCGCAAGGTCTGCTCCCTCGCAAACTTCGGGCGCGAATCAAGCCGCGTGATTCTGATGTGCCAGCGTTCGTCGACGTGAGCGAAGGCGACCCAGATCTTGAAGGAGGCTCCCATGGAACAGCCACTGCTTGAGGTCGACCATGTGACCATGCAGTTCGGCGGACTCGTTGCGCTTGGCGATGTCGATTTCTCGATCGCGCAAGGTGAGATCCTTGGACTCATTGGTCCAAACGGCGCCGGCAAGACCACGCTGTTCAACGTGGTCACCGGCGTGTACCAAGCAACTGCTGGGCAGGTTCGTTTCGAAGGCCGCAACCTCGCCAAGACCGAGCGGCACAAGATCACCAAGCTCGGTATCGCGCGCACCTTTCAGAACATCCGCCTCTTTCCCGATATGACCGCCATCGAGAATGTGATGGTTGGTGCCGATGCGCACCACACCAGCAGTGTTCTGTCGGCGATGTTGCATCTGCCCAAACATAAGGCTGAAGAAAAGCAGGGGCTGAAGCGGGCACTCGAGTTACTCGAGTTCATGGGTATCGCCGATCGCGGCGACGATGCCGCGCGCAACTTGCCGTACGGCTATCAGCGCCGACTTGAGATCGCTCGGGCCTTGGCAACGAACCCCAAGTTGCTGTGTCTCGATGAGCCAGCAGCCGGATTCAACCCCGCCGAGAAGATCGAGTTGATGGGCCTCATCCGTTCCATTCGAGATCAGGGGTACACCGTGTTACTCATCGAGCACGACATGAGCTTGGTCATGGGAGTTACCGACCGCATCGTGGTGCTCGACTTCGGTAAGAAGATCGCCGAAGGCTCACCCGCCGAAATTCGTGCAAATCCTGCGGTCATCGCCGCTTACCTCGGAGAGCCGGCCGATGCTTCTTGAAGTAGAGAACCTCCACGTGTTTTACGGTCGTATCGAAGCGATCAAGGGCATCTCGTTCACGGTCGATGAAGGCGAAATTGTCACCCTCATCGGTGCCAATGGCGCTGGCAAAAGCACCACGCTGAAGACCATCTCCGGCGTGCGGCCCGTGGCCCAAGGGCGAATCATTTTTGAGGGCAAAGACATCACCAAGATGCCCGCTCACAAGCGCACCGAGATTGGCATTTCTCAGGCACCTGAGGGTCGAGGAATCTTCCCCGGTATGTCGGTGATGGAGAACCTCGAGATGGGTTGCTACGTCCGCAAGGACCGCAAGTCGAACACTCGCAGTGCCGACTTGGCGCGTGTCTTCGAACTGTTTCCGCGTTTGGCCGAGCGAAAGACACAAGCCGGTGGCTCGATGTCGGGAGGCGAACAGCAGATGTTGGCCATTGGCCGCGCACTCATGGCTCGGCCTCGAGTGCTGTTGCTCGACGAGCCCTCGATGGGGCTAGCCCCAATGCTGATTGCTCAGATCTTCGACATCATCACCGAGATCAACCAGCAGGGAACCACGGTCTTGCTCGTTGAGCAGAACGCTACGCAGGCGCTACGACGCGCTGATCGTGCCTACGTGCTCGAGACGGGTCATGTTGTGAAGAGCGCTCCAGCCGATCAGCTACTCAACGATCCCGATGTTCAAGCTGCGTACCTCGGCGGTCACTGACCAAGCACAGGGTCGTACAAGTGGTGGCAGTCGTTCACGGCGACCACCGTCGGAATTGAGTCAGTGATGCGCACCACGCTGATGCTGGTGTTCTCCACCGTCATCCACAGCGAGCGATGAATACCTAACACGCTGGCCAGATAGCACCCGATGGTGCCTCCATGGGCAACGACAGCGATCGATTCGCCGCAATGACGTACGGCCAATTCATTGATGACTGCGGCAACGCGTGTGCGGAACACGTCGTCGCCTTCGGCGCCTGGGATGCCGTCCCATCTGCCGGTTCGGCTCCACGCAACAAACTCGGGATCGGCGGTTGCGGCGCGGCGTCGGAACTCGCCGTGGCTCCAGTCACCCAGTCGGACCTCCTCAAGATCAGTGAAGATTCCGGTGACAAGGCCGCGTGCCGCGGCCAGTGGTGCTGCTGTCTGGCGCGCTCGGGCAAGATGCGACGAATACACCGCATCGAGTTTCTTGGTGGCGAGACGGTTGGCCAGCAACGCCGCTTGCTTCTCGCCCTCGACATGCAAGGCCGGGTCGGCCGATTCGGGAGATCCGGGGATGATGTCGGCCGACCGGCCGTGGCGCACCAGCAAGATCTCGCAACTGTTTGTGGTGTCAGTCGACAACGTGGGCTGGGGTACAGCGGCAGGCGTATTCATACACGCCGACGCTACAACGACTGCAGCGTTACCCGTTGCCTCCACCCGCTCCAGCAAGCGTCAGCGCACGGTAGCCGTGCGCTGACGCTTTGCGGGCGGATGGGTGCGGGTCATAGTGAGACCGACGCGCCCGACTACCGTTGCCAACATGACTGAAGTTCTGTACGACGTAGCCGACCACATCGCCACCATCACGCTCAATGCGCCAGAACGCCTGAACACGATCAGTTCGGCGATGCTTGACCAACTTTCTCAGCGCTTACTCGAGGCCGATCGCGACCGCGACGTGCGTTGCATCGTGCTCACCGGCGCGGGCCGGGCGTTCTGTGCCGGTCTCGATCTGACCGCGCAGATGAGCGCACCGAAGGGATCGCTCGGAGGCATGGGGACGCTCGATTCAAGCCCCGGCGAGTTCGACATCCGCAATGCTCCGCCGATCGTGCTGCACAACATCGACACGCCCACGATCTGCGCCCTCAATGGCGGCGCCGCGGGCTACGGACTCGACATTGCCCTTGGTTGCGATGTTCGTATCGCTGCAACCTCGGCAAAGTTGGCCCCTGGTTTCGCCAAGCGCGGCATCGTTCCTGAAAGCGGTGGCACGTGGTTGTTGCCGCGCATGGTGGGCTACGCAAAGGCGGCCGAGATTGCGTTCACCGCGCGCACCTTGTTGGCGGACGAGTCGCTCGAACTCGGACTCGTGAACCGAGTGGTCGCTGACGCCGACTTACAGGCATCGGCCCGCGAGATGGCTGCCGAAATTGCCAGCAACGCTCCGCTCGCAGTGCGCGCGATTAAGCGGATGATGCGCGCTGCCGAAACCGAGACATTCGAGCAAAACGTGCATCACGTGTTCTTGCAGTTGTTGCCGCTATTTCGTACCAACGACTTCCAAGAGGGCGTGACCGCGTTCATGGAAAAGCGCACACCCAACTTCACCGGCCACTGACTCGCCGCCGCGAACCGGAAACAGCCCGCATGGGCGCGATTTGGGACAGCAGTTGTCCCAAATCGCGCCCATGCAAGGCTGTGAGCGGATGGTGAGTGGGGTCAGTGGGGGTCGAGGTTGGCGACCAGGCCCTGGTGTTCTGGGCTGAAGACGCCCTCTGGGCTATCCCAGCCCGGCACAACCCAAGCGTGGATCATCCATCCATTGTTGAGCCCAGCTTTGGCGCCGCCGCGAGCTGCACACTTCTCGGCCGACAACTGCTCGCCGCCAACCACGACGCCATCTCTGATGCACAACCCAATGTGCTGATGCCAGTGATCATTCGGTCCGGCAAACGGAGTGGGTGTGGTGTCGCTGAACATGTAGTACGACAGGCCAACGATGTTGCTCTTTGGCGAGGTGCCGTCGTAGAGCAGCATCTCGGGCTGGGTGATGTCGAACGTACCGTCCATGATGGCGCCCTTGATGTAATGCGCTCCGATGAGCGGCAAGTACGTGGTGACCATCGTGTAGCCAGCGGCAAGTGCATCTGCCACCGTGGGGTATGTCAGTGCGGCCGTTCGTGCGGCCACGAGCTGGTCGGCCAACTCGGTGCGTTCGGTGTGCGTCAGCGGCTGCTCGGGTGTTGCCGCGCCGTGCGAGTGCTTGCCGCCCGCAGCTTCGGCCACGGTGGTGGGCGTGGCAGTGGCTGGCTCGTTTGATGGCGGCTCAGTGATGACAGAGCCGACAATCTGCTGAGCAATGTTGGCCGGCGGGGCGGTCTCAGTTGGGGCGGAGCCAGCAGTGGTGCCGGCGGTGATTGACTCTGAGGCACCGACCTTGTTGATGGCGCTTGCCAAACCATTCACAACCACAGGCACGGCCACGGCGAATGCGGCGACGGCGAGTGACACTTCGGCGATACGGCGCCAACGAGGCTTGAGTGCGGTTTCGGTGAGCACGCTCGCTATCTGAGGCTCGGCAACCGGCGCTTGGTCTGCATGATTTTCCATGCGCGCATAGTAGATGATGCGGCTGGTCAGCGATGATGCAGGGGTGATTTCTTTGCTTGAGGGCCTTCGCACCACACGCGCTATCCGTCGGTATCGCGACGAACCCATCCCCGATGCTGATCTGTCCACGATTGTGTGGCACGCGTCGCGCGCCCCTAGCGGCAGCAATCGTCAACCGTTTCGATTCATTGTGCTTCGCGACGGCGAGCGGGCCGTCGCGGCCAAGGAGTTGCTGGGGCAAGCGTTTCGTTCGGGATGGGCCGACAAGCAACGCAACGATGGCTACACCACCGGATCCGGTGCAGCCGAAGGCACTCCGAAATCGCGTATGGCCGCAACGATGCAGCACTACGTCGACCACTTTGAGCAGACTCCAGTTGTGGTGCTCGTGTGCCTCCAGCGTCATCGCGATGCGAGCCCGTACGAAGGTGCTTCGGTCTATCCGGCGTGCCAGAACCTGCTGCTCGCAGCGCGTGCGTTGGGCTACGGAGGCGCGCTCACGATGTGGCATCACATGGTCGAGTCCGAACTGCGCGCCCTGCTCGCAATTCCCGACGACGTTGCTCTCTCGGCGTGCATCACGTTGGGTAAGCCCCAGGGCGCTCACGGTCCTGTGCGCAGGCGTCCAATCGGGGAGTTGGTGTTCGAGGACCGATGGGGCGAAACGGCGCCGTGGGCCACTGACCCTGAAGGCACTGAGTTCACCCAAGCCGGTCCTCGTCGGCCTTAGTTGGTCACAGCGATACCAACTACGGTGGCGGCATGTCGACTGCCCAAGCGTCTTTCGCTCCGCAACCGAAACATCACTTCACATTTGGCCTGTGGACTGTTGGCAACCGCGGTCGCGACCCGTTCGGGTTCGAGACGCGCCCGGTGCTTGATCCGGTTCGAAGCGTGCATACCTTGGCCGAACTCGGCGCCTACGGAGTGAACTTTCACGACGACGATCTCGTGCCGTTCGGTGCGTCTGCTGCCGAGCGTGATGCAGTGGTCAAGGGCTTCCGTGCGGCGCTCGACGAGACCGGCCTGCGGGTGCCGATGGCCACCACGAACTTGTTCAGCCAACCCGTCTTCAAAGACGGTGCCTTTACCGCGAATGATCCGAAGGTTCGTCGCTTCGCCGTGAAGAAGACCTTCGAAGCCATCGATCTCGGCGCCGAACTGGGAGCCAACGTCTACGTGATGTGGGGAGGCCGAGAAGGTCTCGAGTGTGAGGCTGCCAAAGATGTGCGCGTCGCCCTCGACCGGTACCGAGAGGCGGTAGACCTCTGCTGCGCGTATGTTCGCGAGCGGGGTTACGAGATGGTGTTCGCGCTCGAGCCGAAACCAAACGAACCTCGCGGCGACATGTTCTTGCCAACCGTTGGTCACGCACTTGCGTTCATCAACGAGTTGCAGTGGCCCGACATGGTTGGCCTCAACCCCGAGTTCGCCCACGAGACGATGAGCGGCCTCAACTTCACGCATGCGGTGGCACAAACGCTGTGGCACTCAAAGCTGTTTCATATCGACCTCAACGCTCAGCGCGTTGGCAAGTACGACCAAGACTTCCGCTTCGGTAGCGAAGGCGTTCGCGACGCGTTCTATGTCGTGAAACTGCTCGAAGACTCGGGCTGGCAGGGGATGCGCCATTTCGATGCGCACCCGTATCGCACCGAGGACGAACAAGGGGTTTGGGACTTCGTCACCGGGTGCATGCGCACATATGAGATCTTGGCCGACAAGGCCGAACGCTTTCGACTCGACGCCGACATCCAAGAGGCGCTCATGGTGGCAGGCCTTGCCGAGCAGCAGATCCCAACGTCGCCGTTGGGCGCCACGGCAGCGGGCATCAATGACATCATCTCGTCCTCGTTCGATCCGCAGGCACTTGCCGAACGCGGTTACGGGCACGAACGTCTCGATCAACTTGTGACTGAACTTCTGCTTGGGGTGCGTTGAGCCATGACTCTTATTGCCGGTATCGACTCGTCTACTCAGGCCACCAAGGTTGAAGTTCGTGACCTCGACAGCGGTGAGGTTGTGGCCGCTGGGTCTCGACCGCATCCGGCTACCACTCCGCCTCGCAGCGAACAAGACCCGCAGTCATGGTGGTCCGCGTTCGAGGGGGCATGGCAAGACGTTGGCGCTCCCACGGTGGGGGCAATCAGCGTGGCTGGCCAACAGCACGGCATGGTCGCACTCGACAGCGCTGGCGCCGTCATCCGCGATGCGAAGCTGTGGAACGACACCGAGACGGCACCCGACGCTGGCTGGCTGCTCAAGCAGTTGCCTGGCGGGGCTGCCGACTGGGCTGCGGCGTGCGGCAGCGTGCCTGTGGCGGCGTTCACGATCGCCAAACTCTCGTGGCTGCATCGCTCTGAGCCCGACAACTGGGCCCGCCTCGCTCACGTGCTGTTGCCGCACGACTGGATGACCTATCGGCTCACCGGTGCGATGGTTACCGATCGCGGCGATGCCAGTGGCACCGGATACTGGTCGGCGGCCACCGGCGAATACTGCTGGGATTTGCTGTCAATCATTGATAAGGACCTCGACTGGTCAGGCGTGGTCCCTCGCGTGCTTGGCCCGCTCGAGGCGGCGGGCACATGGGGCGACGCAGTAGTTGCGCCGGGCACCGGCGACAACATGGCAGCCGCGCTGGGCCTGGCTGTGCAACCTGGCGATGCGGTGATCTCGCTCGGCACATCGGGCACGGTCTACTCGGTGTCAAACACGCCCACGGCCGACCCCACCGGAGCGGTCGCGGGCTTCGCCGACGCCACCGGTCGCTACCTGCCGTTGGTGTGCACGCTCAATGCCACCAAGGTCACCGACACCGTGGCGCGTTTGCTCGGTATAGATCACGCAGGTCTCGATGCGTTGGCAATGGCGGCCCCGCTTGGCGCCGGTGGCGTCACGCTGTTGCCCTACTTCGATGGTGAGCGCACGCCCAATCGCCCCAAAGCCACCGGTGTGTTCACCGGCATCCGCTCTGACGCCACGCGCGAGCAGATCGCCCGCGCTGCGGTTGAGGGTGTTGTGTGCGGACTCCTCGATGGTCTCGATGCGTTGCGGTCGCATGTTCCCGATCTGAGTCGGGTCATTTTGGTCGGTGGCGGTTCGCGTTCGATGGCTGCTGTGCAGGCGTTTGCCGATCTGTGCGATCTCGACGTTGTCTTGGCCGATGCCGATCAAGCGGTGGCCACGGGCGCTGCAGTGCAGGCCGCCGCTGTGCTGCAAGAGATTGACCCTTCAGAGGTTGCTCGACGTTGGGGGCTTGGCGCCACCCGTTCGGCGCCGAGGTCCGAATCGGTCACTGCCGATGCGGCCCAAGCAGTGCGCGCTCGGTACCGCGAACTCTCCGCGCGAATGGCGTGAACGCGTCGGCGTCAGACCCGTTCGTTCTGCTCGGCGTAGACCGATCAGCAACGCTCGATGAGGCGCGTGTGGCGCGCCGTCGCTTGGCCTTTCACGCTCATCCCGATCGAGGTGGCGATGCCGACGAAATGCGCGCTATCAACGACGCGTACCTCGCGGTTGAGGCGCACCTGTCGGGTCACATGGCGGAGCCGACTCGGTCGGCCGCCACGGCACCAACGGCAGAGCAGGCCGCACCGGCCACAACGACCACAACGACCGCAACGTCTGCAACGACAACGGAACGCGCTCAGCACGACGCACCTTCGTTCGTTATCTCAGCGCTTCCGGCCGAGTCGTTCGAGGCGTTGCTCGTGGTCACTTCATGGATCGGCGAGGTGCTTGTCGACGACCCGCCGTATCTCCTTGAGGTGCATCTCTATGAGCCAAGCGAATGTTGGTGTCGGCTCGAACTGGTGCCAGATGCTGGTGCGTGCACCGTGAGCCTCACGGTGGTTTCGGTGGGGGACAAACCAGCACCGTTGCTCGACGATGTTCGTGATGTCTGGGTGCGGCACCTCAACATGCCGGGCGCGTTCGAGTAACTCAGAGTGCCGCCTCGCTTGAGCTTGGGGGCGTCAGCCGAGACCCGCTGCTTTGATGAGTCGGTCGCGAATCGCATGACCAAGACCCACCGCCGGCGGCAGCACAGCTACGAGCACATCGAGCGAGCGGGTGTCTGCGTCGCGTAGCCAGTTGTAGAGCTGTTGTGCTGCCGTCACGAGGTCGGCCGTTGGATCGAGCACGTCTGCACGAAGCCCGGCATCAGCATGGACCGCAGCATTGGTTGTTGCTTGCTCAAGAGTGTCGACGATTTCGACCCGACAACGCGGCGCGTAATGCGATGCAAGCATGCCGCTCGCACGCGCGGGACCGGTTGGCGCCGTGATGACTCCGTCGAGCAGGCGGGCGATGACTTCGGTGGCGATGCCCCCGGGACGAAGCACCTGCGGAGGCGAAACAGTGCAGTCGACGATTGTTGATTCGACACCAATCGGGCATGGCCCGCCATCGAGCACGAGGTCTACAGCGTCGCCGAGATCGGCGCGCACATGATCAGCGGTGGTGGGGGATACCTGTCCAAAACGGTTGGCCGACGGCGCTGCCAATGCTCCACCGAATCGCCGTAACAACTCGAGCGCCATCGGGTGCGCGGGCACCCGCAGACCAACAGTGTCTCGGCCTCCGGTGACAACGCTGAGCACATGGTCGGCCTTGGGCACGAGCAATGTGAGTGGCCCCGGCCAGCATGCGTCGGCGAGCACTTGCGCAGATTCGGGTATCGAGGCGGCCCATGACCCCATCTCGGCAGCCGAGCCGAGGTGCACAATGAGCGGATGATCGGCGGGCCGTCCCTTCGCTTCGAAAATTCGGCGCACCGCTGCATCATTGGATGCGTCGGCTGCGAGGCCATACACCGTCTCGGTTGGAAGGCCAACGAGTCCGCCGCGTCGCAGGATTGCGACGGCTTCGTCGATGGGATCAGTCACGTGCTCGAGACTATACGGACGATGCCTCGAGGAACTCGAGCGTTGCATCGATGAACGCAAACGCCTCGGGAGTAGCGAAGTGATCGACCTTGCGGAGTACGACAAGCTCAGAGTTCGGCAATGCGTCGGCTAACCGGTTGCCGGGGCCAGCGAAATCGAGATCGCCGATGGCGACCAACGTTGGACATGTAACCGCTGCGAGTTGTTCAGGCGTGAACGCCCCGAGGCTTGGGCGACGCATGACTGCCGCAAGTGCGTGCTTGTCGTTGCCATCTTGGTCGGCGTATTGAGCGAACAGTCGTCCGATGTTGTCGTCGGGATCCCCGGTGCCATCGAGAGCAGCGAGGATTCGTGAAGTGCCAGAGTCATCGGAACTGAACACGTTTTCGCCGATGCCACCTAGCACGAGTCGATTGAAGCGATGAGGTTCGCGACACGCCAAGCGAAGCAAGGTGATTGCGCCAAGCGAAAACCCCACCGCGTCGACTGGTTCGTCGGGGAGGGCCTCAACGACTCGGGTGGTCAGGTCCGCATAAGCGGCGGGGTCGTGCGGCTTTGGCGCGGTGCCGTGACCCAGTAGATCGACGCCAATCACGCTGCGATCAATGTCTTCAAGAAGCGCGGTAAAACCGCTCTTTTGCCAGGTGGTTCGAAAAGAACCACCCCATCCATGTATAAGAACAACTGGCGGCGTCACGGTCGGTGAGTATAGGTCGTAGCACGGAGCGTGAAAATAGTCGTAGCCTGTGGCAGTTCTTGCGCAGAGACGCTCGACTGAACGGGGTTACCTGCAATGCGATTTCTCAATGAAGTGCCTCCCTACGATCTCACCTATAGCGATGTCTTTATGGTGCCGAGTTTGTCCTCGGTGCCGAGCCGCTTCGATGTAGATCTGAGCACCCCCGATGGCCTCGGCACCAACATCCCAGTGGTCGTTGCCAACATGACAGCGGTGGCCGGGCGGCGCATGGCCGAGACGGTCGCCCGTCGCGGTGGCCTCACGGTTCTGCCGCAGGACATCCCACTCGATGTGATTGCTCAAGTGGTCGACTTCGTGAAGAGCCGTCACCCGGTTTTCGAGACACCTATCACGCTGTCGCCGCAACACACGGTGGGCGATGCGCTCAGCCTGATTCACAAGCGCGCCCACGGCGCGGTGATTGTGGTCGACGAAGCCGATCGCCCTGTTGGCATCTTCACTGAAGGCGATGCAGCCGGATTCGATCGGTTTACTCAGCTTCGCAATGTGATGAGCCGCGAGTTGGTCAGCCTTGAGGCCCACGTAACTGCAGAAGAGGTCTTCGAGCGTCTGTCTGGCCAGCGCCTCAGCGTTGCGCCGGTCATCGACGACAACGGTCGCTTGCTCGGTTGCGTCACTCGCAAGGGAGCCTTGCGCAGCACTATCTATAACCCGGCGCTCGATAGCCAGGGTCGGTTGCTTGTCGCCGTCGCTGTCGGCATCAACGGTGACCCGGCAATTCGCGCCAAGGCACTGCTCGATATGGGCGTCGACGTCTTGGTGATCGACACCGCACACGGCCATCAGACGCGCGCCTTGCGCGCAGTTGAAGAGGTGCGTGCCGTTGCTCCAAACACTCCGCTTGTTGCAGGCAACGTGGTCACGGTCGACGGCACTCGCCAACTCATCGAAGCCGGCGCCGACATTCTCAAGGTGGGCGTTGGTCCCGGTGCAATGTGCACCACGCGCATGATGACAGGTGTGGGTCGGCCGCAGTTCTCGGCGGTGCTCGAGTGCGCTGGCGAAGCCTCTCGATTGGGCAAGCACATCTGGGCCGACGGAGGAGTGCGTTACCCGCGAGATGTGGCCCTTGCTCTGGCGGCCGGTGCAGCCAGTGTGATGTTTGGTTCTTGGTTGGCGGGCACCTACGAATCAGCCGCTGACACGCTGCGCGATCCTGATGGCCGGCTCTACAAAGAGAGCTTCGGCATGGCCTCGAACCGCGCGGTGAAGAACCGCACTCGTTCGGAAACGGCATTCGATCGTGCTCGCAAAGAGCTGTTCGAAGAAGGCATCAGCACCTCGCGCATGTACCTCGATCACGAGCGCCCCGGAGTCGAAGACATCATCGACCAAATCGTCGCTGGTGTTCGTTCGTCGTGTACGTACGCAGGCGCGGCCAACATCGCCGAGTTCCATGAGCGTGCCGTTGTTGGTGTGCAGAGCGCAGCCGGCTACGACGAAGGGCGCCCGCAGGGCACGAGCTGGTGAGAGTTGTAGCGATCGACGGACCGGCGGGGGCAGGCAAGTCCACCGTGGCGCGTGCACTTGCGAAGCGACTCGGTCTTGAGTATCTCGATACCGGTGCCATGTATCGAGCCGTCACCTTTGCTGCTGTGCATCGCGGAATCCCGCTCGACGACACGGCTCAGATCGGTCAGCTGTCGCGCGAGGTCACGCTTACCGTTGATGAGCGCGGAGTCGTCGTCGATGGCATCGATGCCACGGCGCAGATTCGCAGCACGGAGATCACTGGATCGGTCAGCGCGGTTGCTGCGAACAGCGAGGTCCGCGCCGAGATGCGTGCCCGTCAGCGAGATTGGGCCGAAGTGCGTGGCGGGGGAGTCATCGAAGGTCGCGACATCGGCTCGGTCGTCTTTCCCGACGCAGCGCTCAAGCTCTATCTCACTGCATCGCCGCGGGTTCGTGCCGAGCGCCGCGTGGCCGAGGCCGGCGGTGATGTCGACGACATCGAACGCGCCATCGCTGCGCGCGACGGCAGCGACTCTTCACGCGCCGACAGCCCGTTGCGAGAAGCCGACGGATCCATTGTGCTCGACACCAGTGGTCTCAGCATCGAAGCTGTTCTGTCTGCTATTGAAGGTCTGCTAAACATTTCGAAATGATCGGGGCCGAATCGAAATGAGCGAGGTCGAGTCGTTCTTTGCTGACCAGAGCTTCTGGAGCAAGGCGTCGTACCAATTCTGGAAGGCCATCGCCACTGGCTTTATTCGGTTGATGACCCGCATGACGGTAGACGGCAAAGAGAACCTGCCTCGCACGGGCTCGTATGTGCTGGCGCCGGTGCATCGCAGCTATGTCGACACCCCAATCGCCGCCGGGGTCACTCGTCGCCGCATGCGTTTCATGGGCAAAGACAGTATGTGGAAGAACAAACCATTCGGTTGGTTGCTGTCATCAGTTGGCGGCTTCCCGGTCACCCGTGGCACTACCGATATCGAAGCGCTCAAGCGCTGCATCCACGTGTTGAACAACGGTGAGCCGTTGGTGATGTTCCCCGAAGGCGAACGCAAGAGCGGGCCCATCGTGCAGCCATTGTTCGAAGGTGCGGCATATGTGGCGTGCCGTGGTCGGGTGCCCATCATCCCCGTAGGTATCGGCGGATCCGAGCGGGTGATGCCCAAGGGCGCCAAGTTCATTTACCCGCGCAAGGTTCGCGTCATCGTGGGTCAGCCGATCTACCCGCAGATCGACGGCAACGGTCGTGCACCTCGATCAGAGGTCAAGCGCCTCACTGCCGAACTGCACGAGCAACTACAGATCTTGTTCGACGAAGCGCAAACGCGCGTGGGGCTCAAGTAGTGCGAATCACTCGCTGAAATATGCGCCGAGAGCCTTGGCGAGATAGATCGGGTCATGCACGCCGCAGAGTTCGCGGGCCGAGTGCATCGAGAGTTGTGGCACCCCTACATCTACCGTTGGGATGCCAAGCGCAGTTGCGGTGAGTGGTCCGATGGTGGATCCGCACGGCATGTTGTTGCGCGATACGAACACCTGCCATGGAACCTCGGCTCGCTCGCAGGCGCGCTGAAATGCGGCGGCTGTTTCGGCGTTCGTTGCATAACGCTGGTTTGCGTTGACCTTGATTGCCGGGCCTCGGTTGACCAGTGGGCGATGCCCTGGTTCATGCCGTTCGGGATAGTTGGGATGCACAGCATGGGCGTTGTCGGCTGACACGCATGACGAACTCGCCAACGCCCGGTGGAACCCTTCGCGGTCGGCGCCGCGTAGGGCGCTCAGCCTTTCGAGCACGGTTGACAGGAGAGGGCCGCTCGCTCCCGAGGCGCTTTCGGATCCGACCTCTTCGTGATCGAACAGCGCAATCACCGAAGTTGTCTCTGAAGCTTCAGCAGCGGTGAGCGCATCGACCGCGGCCCAGCAACTGAGTTGGTTGTCGAGCCGAGCGCTGGCCAGCAGAGAGCGGTCGGAGCCCAACAAGGCTGCCTTGGTGGTGTCGAACAAGCAAAGGTCCCACCACGCAATGTCGGCGGCCGACACGTTTGCCTGCGCGCCGAGCCAGTTGACGAAGTCGCCATCGGCGGCTGCGCCGGTGCCCCACACAGGGGTGAGGTGTTGCTGTTTGTCGAGCAGCAGCCCTTTGTCGTTCACATCTCGGTCGAGGTGAATGGCCAACTGTGGCACGCGAGCAATTGGCTCATGCACGGCGACATCAACAGCGCTGCCGTCGCGCAGCACAACGCGGCCGGCCACGCCGAGGTCGCGGTCGAGCCATGAGTTCAGTAGTGCGCCGCCGTAGACCTCGACACCGAGCTGGCGCCATCCGAAGCCGCCGCCGTCGGGGCGAGGTTTCACGCGCAAGCACGGTGAGTCGGTGTGAGCGCCGACGATGCGAAATGGCGACGTTGCGCTTGGGCTCGTTGATGATCTCCACGCCACCAATGCGGCGCCGCGTACAACGAACCCTTCACCAACGTGTTGCCACGCATCGGCTTCGTTGAGCTGATGAAAGCCGGCAGCTGTGAGCCGCGCAACACTTGATGCGACTGCGTGCCATGGCGACGGCGACGAGTCGAGGAAAGAGACGAGATCGCTGATGCCGTTGGTTGCGCGCTGGGTCATGTCACTTACCGTAGAGCCCGATGGGCAGCCCAGTGCCACGTAGGTGTGCGGTCTCGTTGATGGTGATGATCTGGCGTTGGCCAGTGCGGGCCGCAACGACCCGATGGATCGACGTGTAGTTGGGGTAGAAGAAGCCAGCAGTTTCGGCTGTGCCCAAGATGCGTGCGAGGTATGAGTTGATGACTCCGCCGTGGCACACCACAGCCACGTTGTGTCCGGTGTGGGCCTCGATGATTGCTTCCATCGCGTTGAAGACGCGATCGGTGAACTGCTCTTGAGTTTCGTCTCGCCCGTCCCAGCGGTTGTCGATGAGCTCTTGCCAGCGCGGGTCGTTGGTGGCCTTGAGTTCCTCGACCGGCACGTACTCGCTTGAGTTGCGATCGAACTCGGCCACGCCGTCGACCAACGTGACCTCGAGTTGAAAGCGCTCAGCGATGGGCGCTGCGGTTTGCTGCGCCCGTTTGAGGGGACTGGCGTAGATTGCATGCAGTTCTTCGCTTGCGAGATACTCGGCCAGATGCAGTGCTTGGGCGACTCCTGCTTCGCTTAACTCTGGGTCTGCTACACCCTCGGTGAGTTCGCGGCGAACAGGTAGGGCATGGCGGATCAAGAGCAACTCCATAACGCTCTAGATAAGCAGCTATGAGGTCGCAATCGAAGATCGTGGCGTATTTTGAAGGCATGGCCAAGCGCTCCCGCGTGCGGTATTCGTAACCGAGGAGTGTTCGTTGACTGTGATTTGGAGTGAGGTAGCCGGCCCAGCCGATGCTCCGTTGGTGGTGTTGGTTCACGGCACGATGGACCGCTCAACGGGCATGCTCAAGGTGAGCCGCAGGCTCGACAGTCGGTTCCGAGTGGTGCGCTATGACCGGCGCGGCTATGGCCGATCTGCGCCGCACGACGGCCCGTTCGAGATGTCGTCTCAGGTCGCCGACCTCGTATCCGTGCTCGATGGTCGCCAGGCTGTGATCGTCGCTCATAGCTACGGAGGCAACGTGGCAATGGCTACAGCGGCCCGGCATCCCGACCTCATTCAAGGCGTGGCGCTCTTTGAGTCTCCGTTGTCGTGGGAACCATGGTGGCCCGGATCTACTGCTGGGTCAGCGGCGCGAGCAGGCACTGGCGAAGAAGGCGATGCGGCCGAGGCTTTCATGCGTCGAATGATCGGGAACAGGCGCTGGGAGACCCTGCCCGAGCGCACTCGCCTCACGCGGCGCGCCGAGGGCAAATCGATGGTTGGCGAACTCAGGGATCTGCACGAAAATGCGCCGTGGAGCGCTGCCGACATCATGTGTCCTGTGGTGGCTGGTTACGGATCGCTGAGCTCCGAGCATCATCGCGAAGGCATGCGCTTGGTGAGCGAACGAGTTCGCCGTGGTGTGGTTGTCGAACTCATTGGCGTTCGCCACGATGCGCCGCTCAGTCACGCCGAGATGTTTACGACGATGATTGTTGATCCGCTGATGCAGATGGTGGGCGGTCGCTGGGCGCAAGCCGCCAGCATCACGGCAGAGTCGTATTGATATGAATGTCGGTGCCGAAGAACGTGCATGTGGTCTCGGCGGTGCCGACATCGTCCTTCACCTTCTTGGCGCATGACTCGAGCGCTTGGCGCTGAGTGAAGACCCCCAAGCTGAGGGCGCCGAGCACCAAGAACATGATTGCCTTTTTGGTGACACTGGCCATCAGCTTGGCGGAGATGATTGCTGTGATCACAAAAACGCCGACTACGGCGATGGCGATGTTCTTGGCGGTGTCAACGGTCAATGCGAGCATGGCCCCACGTTACGTTGGTCGATACCGCGCCGCGTGGCATCGCCTGAGACAAGCGCACCCCTAGTCTTGTCGCATGAGTGACGACCAACGCCCTATCCACCTCACCCCCCAGGGTCCACCGAGCACAGAGCTTCCGCCGCCCGACCCCACGGCGCACCACGCGCTCGAACAAGCGCTCGCTGGTCCCGCCGAGGCTCGTCGTGAGGCGATCGCTGCAGTCGTCGCAATGTGGCCTCGCTATGTCGATGCATGGGCGCGTTTGGGCGACCTTGGCCGCGACGACATCGAGCGATACGCCGCCTATCGCGTGGGCTACCACCGTGGGCTCGACGCATTGCGGGCCAGTGGCTGGCGCGGCTCCGGGTACGTTCGCTGGACATACCCCAACAACCGTGGCTTCCTGCGTGCGCTGAGGGGCCTTGGGCAGATGGCCCAACGCATTGGCGAGAACGACGAAGCCGAGCGAATTGGCTTGTTCATCCAGCAACTCGATCCGAGTGGAATCCCATCTGATGGCTGATCTTGTCGGGGCCGTCCTTACCGGTGGTTCAAGCCGGCGGATGGGTCGCGACAAGGCGTTAATCCAGATCGAGGGCGTACGCATGGTTGATCGCGTTGCGGCCGCTTTGGCTGCGGCCGGTTGCTCCAATGTTGTGGCTGTTGGGCCTCGGCAACTTGCCGGCGACCTCGCCCACATCGATGATCTGTATCCCGGGGAGGGACCGCTCGGTGGCGTGCTCACTGCGATGG
>JBAXER010000011.1:0-50150 GCA_037140375.1 Actinomycetota bacterium | reverse complement strand
AGGATCAACACCACGCACATGGCCGGCAGGATCATCCGCACCCCGACGAGCAAAGCCAATCAGCGAAGCTGCGGGCGATGCAGCGCCGGCGACTCCTGCACCGGCCAACATGCATGCCAGCGCGATTCCTGCAACCTTTGTTTTTACTTGCATTATGATTTCCTCTCGTTAGGGTCCGGTCGAAGCGATCGTCTGTCTTGGATGTTGGATGATCGCTTCGACCTAGGACACGCCCGTCGGGTTGCCAAAAGTTTGGCTCAAAAAATGTGGCCTACAACCGGTCGCTGGCGCACTGTTCCGTGTGCCTGGTTCGCTCGCTGATAGCTGGGCAGGTCAAGGCACATAATGTGCCGCCGCGCATCAAGCCTGATGTCGATCAACAGAACCGAGCACCGATATGGAATGGATCGTTAAATTCACAGGAGTCACCGACGTCGCCGCATTTGCGAGCAGCTACGAGCACATTAAGACCGAGCACACAGACATATGCGCCGAAGGCTCAACGTGCCGCCCCCACGGAGTCGCCAGCCGATTCATGCAGAGCAGCGAGGACCCAACCACGGTTCTCATCTCTATTAACTACAAGGACGAGGCAGAGCGAGCGAACGTTATTGCCTGTTCAGTACGAGACAACCTCCACTTCGGTGCCGGCGGACTCAGCGATCACTATGTAACGAGAGAGCCGATGGGCTTCTTCACCGATTTTTGGTCAGGCGACGGCCACTACTAGCCGCATCGATTGCGTCCGACGCAGTCCTCGATCGGTCGGTCGGTCGGTCGGCCCGCTTCGGTCGGTCGGCCCGCTTCGGTCGGTCGGTCGATCGATCGCCGATTTGTTGAAGACAACAGGTTGGGGGTTGACCAATTGTCTTCAACAAACCGTTTGTTGAAGCGAAGTGGTGACGCGTGCTCGGTCATGCCTGCTACGGCGCCGCATTCATCGAGGAATCAATCCGCGGTGACGCAACGCCCACCGCCGCGCGCCCTCAAACTTGAGCGCAGCGACACCCGTGCAATAACCAACTGTTCCCCTGCGACAACAAGGCCTCGGGTGCTACTTCTTGACGTTGATAGTGCTGCGCATCCAGGGATGGATGAAGCACTCGAACTTGTGCACGCCGGGACTGAGGACCGGCAGCATCAAGGTTCCACCGGCAGGCACGAACGTGGCGCCTACCGCGGCGGGCTCTGGGTTTACCGGCACAGCCTTCGGCGTGCCAGTTGGTAGCGAGCTGTTCAACAGAGCCGTGGCGTTTGGATCAGGCAAGGTGATCGTCCCGAAGTTCACCACTTCAGTGAAGCTGTGCGTTTCTCCACCGCGGTTCTCGATGCGCAATGTGGTACCCGGCTTTACGTCTTTGATACTCGGCTGGAAGCGCCAACCGTGATGCCCCCCGCCCGCCATCGCAGCAACAAACTCAGAGAAGGTGGTACCACCACCGCCGACACAAGCCCCTGGGCCAACAATCGCGTTAAACGTGGCAGGGTCGCAATCGTCGCGCAAGCGAACCACCACTGAATCTCCTCCGCCATCAGCGGAGGCAGGAACGAGGGTTACACCCGACAAGACGCCGGCGACAAGCGCTACGGCGCCCGCTGCACGCGCCGCGGCTTTGAAAGAAAACGAACGATGGTTCATGGCGGTTTGCTCCTTCGAAAGAGTGCACAAACGCCAACTTCTACGTCCATGTGTTCACTGTGCGTAGCTAGGTCAGCGAACGCGGCCACATCCTGCGCCCGGCGGGGTCCTCAGTCAACTGGACCAAAGTCGTAGGACCTGCCGTCAGCCCATGGGCTCGCTCCAATCGATGAGGCGACGTAGTCCGCTGGGATCCTCGACAATGCGGAACCCACGTCGATCGCCGATTTGTTGAAGACAACAGGTTGGGGGTTGACCAATTGTCTTCAACAAACCGTTTGTTGAAGCAAAGTGGTGAGCAAAGTGGTGAGCAAAGTGGTGAGCAAAGTGGTGACGCGGTGGCCTAACGCACCCGCGCTGCTTAGAGGGTGCGTAGTTCGCGTCGAAGAATCTTGCCCGAGGCGCTCTTGGGAATGACATCGACGATCTGCAGCAAACGAATCTGCTTGTAGCTCACCAGATGCTCTTTCACGAGCGCTTGGATTTCTTCGAGTGTGATGGTCTCGCCCGGGCGAGGCACCACGAAGGCCTTGGGCAGTTCGCCTGCTTCGTCGTCGGGAACACCAATGACTGCAACGTCGGCAACCTTTGGATGGGTGATAATCAAGGCCTCGAGCTCGGCAGGTGGAACCTGAAAACCCTTGTACTTGATGAGTTCTTTGAGGCGATCGACGATGCTCATGTGATGGTGTTCGTCGATGATTGCTACGTCGCCCGTGTGCAACCATCCCTCGCCATCGATGGTCTCGGCCGTGGCCGAAGGATTGTTGAGATAACCCTGCATCACCTGCGGACCGCGAACCCACAGCTCGCCGCGCTCGCCCACGCCGAGGTCTTGGCCAGTCTCGGGATCGACGATGCGGCACTCGGTGTTTGGCAACGTAACGCCGCTAGTACCGGGGCGATACTGACCCTCGGGGGTGGCGTGGCTCACCGGGCTGAGTTCGGTCATGCCGTAACCCTGCACGATCTCGCAGCCGATGCGCGCCGCTGCCTCGGCAGCGATGTCGGCGCCAAGTGGGGCAGCCCCCGAGAAGACCTGAGTGAGCGATGACAGATCGAAGTCATCGACCACAGGAGATTTTGCGAGACCGAGAATCATCGGCGGCACCGCAAAGAAGCGAGTGATCTTCAGGTTCTGCACGGCGCCGAGCGCCTCGACAAGATCGAAGCGCGGCATCGTGATAGCGGTGACGGCGTTGGCCAGCAGTTGGTTCATCAGCACTTGCATGCCGTAGATGTGGAAGAACGGGAGCGCCGCCAAAGCAACGTCATCGGATGCGAACTGCATGGTGACCGAGCACTGCTCGATGTTCGCGACCAGGTTGTAGTGCGTGAGCATGACGCCCTTGGGAAGCCCCGTAGTGCCCGACGAGTACGGAAGCACAATCGTGTGCGTCGCAACGTCGACAGGCACTTGCTCGATGGGATCACCGAACAGATCACTGAGCGGAGTAGCGCCCGCGCCCTCGCCGATGACGACTACCTCAGTGACTGCGGTGCCTTTGGCGGCGGCAATTGCGGTCTCAAGAAAGGCGGGCACCGTGACGAGAATGGTGGCACCTGCGTCGTTGAGTTGAAAGCGAACTTCGTCGGCGCCGTAGGTGGGGTTGATGGTGGTGACAGCGCCGCCGGCTACTGCAGCACCATGAAACACCACGGCATATTCGGGCAGGTTCGGCGCCATCAGCCCAAGCACCGAATCGATACCGAAGCCGCGAGCTTGCAGCCCGCCGGCTAGCGAATGAATCGCCTTACTGAGCTCGGCAAACGTGTACGAGGTGGCTCCAGAAATATCTCGGATTGCCACGAGATCAGGGTTCGTTGCGGCGTGGCGAAGCACATGAGCGGTGATGGTTGTCGCCGGGATATCGACGTCGGGCAGCGGACTGGTGTGGATGATGGTCATCGGTGGCCTCTCGGGTGCCTCAGAAGTTGGCGAGCAATGCAGTGAACAATAACCAAACAGGTGTTAGCAGCAAAGTGGTGTTTCGACGGCGGCTCCACTGTCGACATGCGTGATCAAGCGGTCGAGTATGCGATCGAGTGCCTTGTGCTCGCTGGCGAGCAGTGCACCGAACATTCGACCTTCCGTTTCGACAACGATCCCAATGGCCTTATCGACGACCCGCTTGCCCTTCGGCGAGATGCGGATGAGCGCGCTGCGACGATCGGCTGGGTCAGCGGTTCTGACGATGAGTTCCATGTTCTCGAGGCGCACCAAGCGATGAGTGAGGCCACTCGGCGACACCATCGCTGCCGCAGCGATCTCTTTGGGGGTGAGCACTGCGCCACGGCCACGCCGGCGCAACGTGGCCAACACATCGAACTCGCCGACGTTGATTCCGAGGGTGGCGATACGAGCACTGATCTCGTCGCTGACCTCACGCACCAAGGCGCCAATCTTGAGCGACGTAGACATTGCCGCGAACGCGAGATCGGGTCGCTCGGCCGACCACGTATCGATGGTTTCGTCGATCAGGCGCTCAATTCCCATGGCCCGACTGTAGTCCTCAACAATCGTTTGATATCAAATAGTTTGATGTCGTACTATCTCGGCATGAGCAACCCAATCATTTGCGTCAGCGACGTTGCGTTTCCACGGTTCCAGGCACCCGATCTCGACCTGATGGAGACGTTTCTGCACACCTTCGGAATGGTCACCTCGGTGCGCACAGCCGATGCGCTGTACATGCGCGGCACAGACAGCGATCACCATGTGCATGTCACTCATCACGGACCCGCAGCATTTCTTGGTCTCGCGTTCAACGCAACGCTCGACGATCTCGCCGTGCTGTCAGCCGCCACTGGCGTTCCTGTTGAAACATCGAACGAACCCGGCGGCGGCATGGTCGTTCGGCTCACCGATCCAGATGGGCGGCGCGTCGACGTGTTCGCGAACATGCAGCAACTCGAGCCGCTTGCGGTACGCGGACACGCCGCCCACAACAACGGCGCACTTCGTCAGCGAGTCGACGAGTTGCAGCGGGTCACTCCTGGCGCATCACAGGTGAAACGATTCGGCCATGCAGCAATCAAGACCACGTCGCTGAGCACGCTGGCCAACTGGTACGCATCCACACTCGGTCTGCTGATCTCCGATGACATGTACGTCGAGTCTCCCGACCAACCAATGGGTCGGTTCATGCGCTGCAACGTGGGCGATGCCCCAACCGATCACCACACCTTGCTCATCTTGGAGACCGGCGAAGTTCGTCTCGGCCACTGCGCATGGGAAGTCGCCGACTTCGACGACTTGATGAACGGCCGTGAACCACTGCTCGCGTCTGGCGCCCAGCACTATTGGGGCGTCGGCCGACACATTCTCGGCGGACAGATTTTCGACTATTGGAAGGACCCACTCGGCTTCACCATCGAGCACTGGACCGACAGCGATCTGCTCACCGCATCGGTTCCGCCACAGTCGCATTCGATTTTCGAAGGCATCAACCAGTGGGGGCCGAACCCTCCAGCAGATCTGGACTTCTGATGGATCTCGGTATTGCAGGTCGCCACGCCATCGTGGCCGCATCAAGCACCGGTCTCGGATTCGCCTGTGCTCGTTCTCTCGCCAACGAAGGCGTCAACGTCACCATCAACGGTCGCGATACCGACCGACTTCAGGCCGCAGCCGAGCAGTTGCGGGCCACAGCCCGTGGCGAGATCTCGCTTGTGGTCGGCGACATCACCCTCGACGACACTCGCGCTGCGTTGCTGCAGGCGTGCCCCGAGCCCGACATCGTGGTGACCAACAACGGCGGACCGCCGCCCGGCCGCTTTCAAGACTGGGATCGCGACGCGTGGCACAACGCTGTTGATAGCAACATGCTTGCGCCGCTGTTCCTCATTCGCGACGTGCTCGACGGCATGGTCTCGCGGCGCTTTGGCCGCATCGTGAACATCACGTCTGCAATGGTGAAGAGCCCGCTATCGCCGATGGGTCTGTCATCGGCGGCGCGCACCGGGCTCATCTCGGTGGTCAAGGGATTGTCGAGAGACGTCGCTCCGGCCAACGTGACCATCAACAACATTCTTCCCGAGCGCATCAACACCAATCGTCAACTCACGATGGCCACGCTCACCGCACAACTCAAAGGCATCACAGTCGACGAGGCCTATGTAGAGATGGCTCAATCAATCGCCGCGAAACGGCTGGGGCTGCCCGAAGAAGTTGGCGACGCGTGCGCGTATCTGTGCAGCGCCCAAGCAGGCTTCATCTCGGGCCAGAGCTTGCACCTTGATGGTGGCTCGTACCACGGGTTGTTCTGATGAGCGGCACCACGCTCGACGCACTCATCGTTGGCGCTGGCCCGGTTGGCTTGAGCACCGCGATGTTGCTCACTCGAATGGGCCATACGGTACGGATTATCGAACGTCGTGATGGGCCCCAGCGTGCGCCCGCAGCGCATGTGATCAATGCACGCACGTTTGAAATCTGGCGTCAGCTCGGCATCGATGTCGATCGCATTCGCGCCCACGCGCAATCCCCCGCGGCCGCTGGCCAGGTGCACTGGGTCACCAAGCTCGGCGGAGATGTTTTCGGTTCGCTGCCATACGAACAACAGGGCGACGATCAGCTGTTCATCACCCCAACGCCACTGCGCAACCTCTCGCAGCATCAACTCGAGCCGCTGCTGCTCACCGAGCTCGCGGCCATGGGCACATCAGTTGAGTACTCAACAACATGGAGCTCGCTCGACAGCGCCTCCGACAGCGCCACCGACGGCGACGTCGATGTCGTTGTGTCCACCATCACTCGCGGCAACGCAAGCGAGACGGTCACGAGTCGCTGGTTGCTTGCGTGCGACGGCTCATCGAGCGCAGTGCGAAGAGCGTGCGGCATCGAGATGGAAGGCCCCGACAACCTCCAGACCTTTTCGATGACCCACTTCACGGCCAACTTGCAGCCGTTGGTGGCAGCAAACCCGGGCATCCTGCACTGGATCTGTGCGCCCGATTCCGGCGGCACTTTGGTGTCTCACGGCGGCGACAATGAGTGGGTCTACATGGCCCCCATCGAGCCCGACGCCGATACCTCAGGCCTCACGAATGCAGACCTCGAAGCCGCAATTCGAACCGCATTGATCGACGGCTCGGACGACATCGAGATCGAGATTCTGAAAGCCTCGTCGTGGACCATGACCGCGCAACTCGCACAGCGCTATCGCAGTGGGCGCGTGTTCTTGTTGGGCGATTCGGCGCACCGCTTCCCTCCCACCGGAGGCATGGGCCTGAACACCGGCGTTCAAGATGCGCACAACCTCGCGTGGAAGCTCAACGCAGTGATGCATGCATCGGCCGACGATTCGCTGCTCGACACCTATGAGACCGAACGTCGAGTGATTGCGCAACGCAACACCGACGCCAGCCTCGAGAACGCGTTCAAGATGTTCGATGTGTTCGCCGCGTTGCCCACGGGCGACCGCGAAGCCATCAGCGCGGCCATCGCCAATCAAGCAACCCACTTCGACATGCTCGGCCTGCAGATGGGTTTCCGCTACGTACTCGACGAATCAGTAGCGCCCTTGGAGCCACTCAGCGAAGCGGTGATTCGCACCTACACACCATCGAGTCAGCCCGGCGGCCGACTCCCCCACGGTTGGTTGCAGCGCAATGGTGTCACGATCTCATCGCTCGACCTCGTGCCGCTCGATTCTCATGTCGTCATTGCTGGCAGCGACGCCGAAACCACATCTGAGCTGCCAGTTCTTCGACTCGGCACCGACTTCGACGACCCCAACGATTGGTGGGGAACAGTGCTTGCATTGCCACCAACCGCAACGCTTATTGTGCGACCCGATCAACACATTGCCGAGCGCAATACCTGACTCAACGGCACATCGGGGTACGGTGAGCCAACTGCTTGTAGCTCAGCGAATGGAGAAATGACATGGTTGGTGGCGCACTGAAGATGGCCAATATGGACGACCTCGACCTGAGGATGTCCGAAGGGGTTCGCCCTCTCTATGAGGCGGTAATCGCCTTCATCCGCGACGTCGTCGATCCAATCACCGAGGAGTACTACCGCCTCGGCGAGAACCGTGCCGATCGTTGGAGCTACGGAGACGGCCAACTCGAGTTGCTCGAAGGCGCCAAGGCCAAGGCTCGCGAACTTGGTCTGTGGAACTTCTTCTTGCCCAACGCCGAGACCGGCCAAGGCCTGAGCAACCTCGATTACGCATACATCGCCAACGAGCTCGGCAAGAACAGCCTCGCTTCTGAGTGCCTCAACTGTTCGGCGCCCGACACCGGCAACATGGAAGTCATCGAGCGCGTCGGTACACCCGAGCAAAAGAAGCAGTGGCTCGAGCCATTGCTCCGCGGCGAGATTCGTTCGGCCTATGCAATGACCGAGCCGGGCGTGATGAGCTCCGACGCCAAGCAGATCCAGACCAGCGCCGTGCTCGATGGCGACGAGTGGCTGATCAACGGCGAGAAGTTCTACATCTCGGGTGCTGGCGATCCGCGCTGCAAGATCATGATCACGATGGTGCGCACCAACCCCGATGCCGACACCTACAAGCAGCAGTCGCAGATTCTCATTCCGGTCGACACACCTGGCGTTGAGATCGTGGGCCCGATGCACGTGTTCGGCGCCGACGATGCGCCTCACGGCCACATGCACATCCGCTTCACCGATGTGCGCGTGCCGAAGTCAAACATCTTGCTCGGCGAAGGCCGTGGCTTTGAGATCTCGCAGCTTCGTCTCGGGCCTGGTCGTATCCATCACTGCATGCGCAGCATCGGTGCCGCCGAGCGCGCCATCGAGATGATGGTCGATCGTGGTCTGTCACGCGAAGGCTTTGGCAAGCGGCTGATCAACCTTGGCAAGAACATGGAAGTCGTGTCGCGTGCGCGTATCGACGTCGAGTCAATGCGTCTGATGGTGCTCCGTGCCGCCAAGGCAATGGACACCCTCGGCAACGCCGAGGCTCGCGTCTGGGTCAGCGCCGTGAAGGCAATGGTTCCTGAGAAGTGCTGCGACATCATCGATGAAGCCATCCAGATGCACGGTGCCGCCGGCATCTCGCAGTGGTTCCCGCTGGCCGACATGTGGCACAGCCAGCGCACGCTGCGTCTGGCCGACGGCCCCGACGAAGTGCACCACCAAGTGGTGTCACGCGCCGAGGTGAAGAACCGCGAAGCCGAGCGCTTGGCTGGCCTCAAGGGCGATCAGCGCTCAACTGGTGCTGCGTTCACAGGTCCGTGAAATAGCCAACACCAACTGGTTATCGTCGAGCGCGTCCCCTTATGTCGTCGTCGCCCGCCTCTCTTTCACCATCGTCGCGGCGCAACGCCTACATCTTGTTAGCGATGACCGTGGCGTTCGGAAGCATGGCGTTCACGCTCGTGAAGCTCGCCCTCAAAGAGATCTCCCCGCTGAACCTCGCCACCGGGCGTGTCGTCGTATCGGCACTGGTGTTCACCACGGTGATCATGCGCTCGCCCCATCGGCGACGGCCCATTGCGCGTGGCGATCGCGTACGAGTATTGCTGTGCGGCTTTGGTGGCTCGGCGATCTTTCACTTGCTGTTCAGTTGGGGGCAGCTCCACGTGTCGGTCGCCATCGCATCGGTGATCATGGCCACCTTTCCTGTGATGGTCGCCATCGGCGAAGTTGCCTTCTTGCACCATCGTCTGAGTCGAGCTCAAGTGACTGGTCTCGCGCTGGCAGCAGCCGGGTGCGCAGTGATTGGAATCGCCGGCGGCGGCTCGCAGACAGGATCAACCGTTACCGGCATGATCGCCGTGATGTTGTCCACGCTCACATGGGCGGGCGTCACGGTTGCAACCCGCAGCATCGCCCACCGCTATGACCCCTGGTGGCTGAACACACCCGGCACCGTGATCGGCGCCGTGTTCATTCTGATCATCGACATACCCGGCCTGCACGAATTCGCGAGCATGTCGCTCAAGGCATGGATCGCCGTGATCTGGCTGGGGTCGGCAAGTTCTGCATTCATCTACTTTGCGATGGCACGCGTGATGACCGTGATCTCAGCCACAACGACCGCGTCCATCAGCACCGTGGTCACACCAACCAGCGTGATCGTTGCGTGGGCTATTCTGGGCAACGCCCCAACAGTTACCGAGTTGCTCGGCGGACTCGTGGTGATCGCTGGCGTGGTGTTGGTTACGCATCGGCCGACAGCAGATGCTGTGGGCTTTGAGGCTGCGGTCGCCTGAGCGGGATCAGCGGTTGGTGGTCACGAACACCGGAATGATCCGGTCGGTCTTGGCTTCGTAGTCGGCGTAACTCGGATACACCGCAACCGAACGCTGCCACCACAGCGCACGTTCTTCACCGAACACTTCGCGCACCGAGACGGCAACCGGAGTAGGTCCGTCTTGCACGAACACTTCGTCGGGATCGGCAACCAGGTTCTTATACCAACCCGGGTTGCTGGGTGCGCCACCCATTGAAGCCACAAGCGCGTACTGGCCCTCGTGCTCTACTCGCATGAGCGCGATCTTGCGTACGTTGCCGCTGCGGTGGCCGCGCATCGTGACAACGATAATTGGGATACCGGTGTCGAACAGCGAGTTGCCCTCTGTGCCACCAGAAGCTTCATAGGCATCGATCTGGTCACTGACCCATTTCGACCTACTGGGGACATACTCACCATCGATGTTCATGGCTTGAGAATATTTCACCTCTAGGGGCGAGCGCCACGTCGCGCTAACAGTTCGCTGAACGACCTCACCCGATCGGTAAGGTCGCCGCCATGGGAGAGTTCACCGCCGACTTCGAGTCGTTACAGCAACACGTTGTGCCCCAATGGTTTGGCGAAGCCAAGTTTGGCGTGTTTGTGCATTACTACCCATCGTCGGTGCCGGCGTATGCGCCAATCAACGATGACCCCTTCACGTTGGCCCGCGAAAAGGGTGACTACATCGCGTTCACCGAGTGCCCATATTCAGAGTGGTACATGAACTCACTCGCGTGCGAAGGCTCGTCGGTTCACAAGCACCATCTCGCCACCTATGGCGACAAGCCCTACGACGAGTTCGTCGCTGAGTTCTACGAAGCATCGGCGGGCTGGCAGCCGCAGCGTTGGGCCGACCTGTTCGCTGCCGCAGGCGCGAAATACTGCGTGATGGGAACAAAGCACCTCGATGGCGTTCTGCTGTGGCCGAGCAAGTTCACCAACCCCTACAAGGGGTCGGCCTGGACCTCGCCACGCGACATTGTGGGCGATGCGTTCGATGCCATTCGCTCTGTCGGTATTCGCATGGGGATGTACTACTGCGGCGGCCTTGATCTCACCTTCCAAGGTCTTGGTTACAACAGCTGGGAGACCATCTTCGCTGCAGTGCCTCAAAGCGACGAATACCGCGACTATGCCCTCGGCCATTACTACGAGCTCATCGAGCGATACGCACCCGACCTCATCTGGAACGACGTGGGCTTCCCCGGTTTCGGCCAAGGTGCCGCGCAGTTAATGGCCGACTATTACAACGGCAATCCAAACGGAATCGTCAACGATCGCTTCGACCCAATCGGTGTTGCTCTCGGTACGTCGCATGCCGACTACATCACGCCCGAATATGCGCTCGGCTTTATTCGCAACGACAAGCCGTTCGAGTGGTGCCGCGGCATTGGCACGAGCTTTGGGTACAACCAGATCGAAGACGAGACCACATACATGTCGTCTCGAGAATTGATTCAGTTACTCATCAACGTCGTTGCCGATGGCGGCAACCTGTTGCTCAACGTTGGCCCTACGGCAAGCGGCGAGATTCCATTCGCACAGCAGCAACGTCTGCTCGACATTGGCCAGTGGCTCAAGGTAAACGGCGCAGCCATCTACTCCACAAAGCCACACGAAACCTCAACGCTGACCACGAGCGAAGGCCATGTTGTGCGCGTCACCGCTGGCGCCGAAGGCGAGTCATACGCAATCGTGATGGGGCAACCTTCGGGCCGCGAAATCGTCATCGCTGGTCTACCCGAGGGGCCCGTGCAACTGCTTGGCTACAGCGGTCTGCTGCACCGATCAGGCGATCTCGTCGAGCTACCCATTCGCCCCGACGATCGTCCCGCGTTCGCTCTACGAATCGGCTAGCGAAATTGCTGGCCGATGCATCACTGCGCTGGTTGGCGTAAACGTGATGGTCACATCGTGCACCTGCACCGTGCCATCGACTATGAGGCTGTAGCCGTAGGGGTCAGCGGGCGGCCACACCATCGATACCGACGGGCGCGCTGCCGCGTTGTCGGCGGTGCGACGACCCACCTCAGCGGTCAGTGTCCCAGACTCGTGACCCCACGCCGGAGCAATTGCTACAGCACGAGCGCTGCTCTGATCGGACACGGTGAGCAAATAGCACCAGCCGATCTGACGCTCGATGGCTGCGGGGAGTTCGGCAAGAGATACGACAACACTCATGCCCTCACCCTAGATGCATCGCTCGGTTACTGAACTGGAGGACGAACGGCCTCTCCGCCAATTCTTGAGTGGATTAGTCGGGAATTGCACGTAGCGTGTCCACCGAAGCACCGCTCGAGCCATTGCATGCCCGGGCCAACCACTCACAGAGGAGAACCCACCATGACTGTTCGTCTTGGCGATATCGCACCAAACTTCGACGCTCCAACAACACAGGGCGACATCAACTTCCACGAATGGCTCGGCGACAGCTGGGGCGTGCTCTTCAGCCACCCGCGCGACTTCACGCCAGTGTGCACCACCGAGCTTGGCTACGTGGCCAAGATCAAGCCAGAGTTCGACAAGCGCAACGTGAAGGTCATCGGCCTCTCGGTTGACTCGGTCGAGAGCCACCTCAAGTGGGAAGGCGACATCGGCGAGACCCAGGGAACCCCCGTGAACTTCCCAATGATCGGCGACACCGACAAGACCGTTGCCAACTTGTACGACATGATCCACCCCAACGCCAACGACACGCAGACAGTGCGCTCGGTGTTCGTGATCGGCCCAGACAAGAAGGTCAAGCTGCAGATCACCTACCCAGCGTCAACCGGCCGCAACTTCGAAGAGATCCTTCGCGTCATCGACTCGTTGCAGCTCACCGCGCAGTACAAGGTTGCGACACCTGCTAACTGGACCGCTGGTGGCGATGTCATCATCGGCGCCGCAGTGTCAGACGACGAAGCCAAGCAGTTGTTCCCACAGGGTTGGACCACCGTGAAGCCATACCTGCGCGTTCTTCCACAGCCCGGTAAGTGACGCTTGCCGCTCGCGGCAACTACAACAAATTGGCCTGAACCCAGGCACGTACTGAAGGCGCCAGCCGGTCGAGATGATCGGCTGGCGCTTCGCGTATCTGGGTCGCGCTGATGGGCACCGTGACCCGCTCAGCATCGACCACAACCGCTTGCGCATCGAATCGCCGGGCGAGTTCGGCGATATACGCATCGCTGCTGAACACCACATGAGGTCCGGTGTCGTGCGGCCAACGCGACCGCAGCAACAGCATCCACTTGGCCCACAGCTCTTCGTTGTTGAAGTCGTTCTCGAGATCGTGGCGCACCTCAACAACCGACACATGCGGGTGCAGCTCGGCAAGCCACTGGGCGCGTAGATGGCCCGGTACAAGTTCGCCATCGCGTGTGTTCACGAAGACGACCAACTGATCAGTGCGCTGCGCAGCCCAATCGATCATGAACGAATGACCAAGGTGTGGCGGATTGAACCGACCGATGATCAGCCCCGTGGAATAGCGCTCGTCGTTCGACATCGACATCTACTTCTCGGTGGGCGAACCAGGGGTTCGCAGCACCGTGATGTCCATCTGCTCCGGCTCTGCACCCACGGCGATGAGCAACTTGCTGAAGCCATGAAACAGGGCAAGCCCAATGCCCATCTCAGCAATCTCGGCATCGGTGAACTGCGCAGAGATCGCCGCTTGCGCAGCCGCATCTGGCGGGCCAGCGGCGGCAAAGAATGCGTCGCTGAAGGCAAGCGCCGCCTTGTGCCGCGGCGTTAACGCGCTGGCCTGAAAGTTGTCGTCGACCATCTCGGCTACCGCTTCGGTAACGAGCTCTTGCTTCGCGACCGCGAAGCGAACGTTGCGTCAATACCCACAATCAATCGTGCGCGCGTTTCGCAGGCGCACCACTTCTTTGGTGGGTTGGTCGAGCACGCCGTGGCTCCAGAACTGCGAGTACAGCTTGGCGTAGATGCCCACAAGCTCGGGCTGGTGATACAACATGCCGCCGTACGAAGTGATCTCTTCGCCGAACGCTGATGGCATGCGAGGTGACGTGGACATCTGTAGCTGCCTGACTCAGTGGACCGGGTTGGGGGCGACGAGATCGAGTTTGGTGAAACCATCGAGCAACGCGAGATGAAACAACAGTCCCATCTGCTCGGCGTGCGTGTAGTGATCGGAGAGCGCTGCGAACGTGGCGTCGTCGAGGCCATGCACATCGATGATGAACTGCTCGACAACTGCCAATGCTGCGTGCTCGGCAGGCGTGAGGTCTGCGGGCAATGACTCGTGCCACGGAGCGCACAACAACTGCTGCACCCGGATGCGGGCCAGCTCACCGGTGCGGCCCGGCGCTGCCGCTGCGGCCTTGGTGGTGATTTCGTTGACGCGTTCGGCAAGCGGTGCGCGATGTTCGATGAGCGCTAACGCTGATGGCTGCAGCCAAGTCATGCCACAGCCTCGCGCAGCGTCGGTAGCGCATCTACAACCGAGCGCCACCCGGGGCCAAGCGCCTCGATAACGCCAGCTCCACGTTCGTGGGCAACACCAAGCACATGTTGGTGAGCACACAACGCAAGTGCGGTAGCCACCTGATCTTGCGTGGCAGCGGCCAACGACACTGCCCCCTCGAGCCACGTGCGAGCGGCTCCAGCATCGCCTTCGGACGCTGCCGAAGCGCCCGCAGCAACGCCGGCAATAACGCCGTCGAGATAGGTATGGCCGCCAGCGTCAGACACGCGCGTGGCCGCCTCGATGGCCTCAGCCGAACGGCCCTGCAGCGCAGCCACCAGCGCAACGGCCGCTTGCATAAACGGATGCGCGTCGGGCCCGAGCGATACCTGAGCCAGCGAAGTGTGGGCTTCGTCGTATCGACCCGTCTGAGCGAGGCCGACAGCCAAGACGACGCGTGATTCGTTGGGGTCGGCAAAGGTCTCGTTGAGACGACGCATGGCTTCTTCGGCCAGCGACACGGTGGTCTTGCCATCGCCCGCGTGCATTGCGATGCCCGCCGCGGCAAGCAACGGAAACGCCGGTTGATCGAGATCGCCTGTCTGGGCCAACAACGCCTCGGTCGTGCGCGACACGTTGGGATCGCGTACCGCCACCTGCGTGCGACCCAACACGGTGAGCGCCTGGCGCAGACCGAACCCATCGCCAAGTCGCTTGAACTTGGTGCGCGCCTGCTCGGCAAGTGCCGCCGCAGCCTCGATCTGGCCCGACCAGAGACGCAAGTTCGCCAGCAACGACATCATGATGCTCTCGGCCCATTCGTCGCCGCGCTCGCGAGCCTCGGTGCGCACTTGGGTGGCGAGCGCTTCGGCTTCGGGGAATCTGCGGTTATAGAAGTGAATGAACGCGAGCACCCCATATGCCCAACCGAGGCCGGCGCGATCGCCGAGCTCGGTCATCGCAACAATCGAGTTATTGATGCGTTCTTCGGCAAGGTTGATGTCGCCGCTAAGGAACGACATAAAGCCGCGGTGTTGCTCGATGTTGCCGAGCCCGCGCCGGTCGCCAAGTGTGGTGTACAGGCCCTCGGCCTCGCCGAACAACCACTCTGCATCGGCGAGCGAACCGCCAAACAATTCAAGGAAACCGCGGGCCCGAAGGGTGTCGGCCAACTGCTGCGGATCGTCGAGCAAACGGAAGATCGCAACCGCTTCGCCCAATTGCCTCCGTGCCGTCGCCAGGTCTCCTTCGACTTGGCTGATCACACCGCGGGCGCGACGCACACACGCCTCTGTGGCTTGGTCGTGAGCCGCCATTGCTTCGGTGAGCATCGAGTCTGACTCGACTCGCGCGCGCTCGAGAAGTCGGCGCAAAATCAACGCGTCAAGCCGGACGAGCCGCAATTCAGCACGACGGCCACGCGTCTTCTCGGGAACCCCCATCAGCTCAAGCAACTCGATGGCGCGTGATGAATAGCGCACGATGAGGCGCAGGTTGCCTTGCTCGATTGCGCGCTCAGTAGCCGCTTCGAGCGCTACAAGGGCGCGTTCGTTGATGTCGGCTGGCACAAGATCTACTGGACCGATTTCTGACACCAACTCGGCGGCCGCTGCAAGGTGGTGAGCGACCTCGTCGGGGCTGACCTGACGCGACTCCATGACAGTCGCAACACCCATGTGCCGCGCTGCCCGCACGGCCTTGGTGAGCGTTTGATACGCAACCTCGCGCACCGAATCAGACCGAAACGACCAACGCCGGCCCTCGAGTTCGAGAAGGCCGAGATCGGCCAATGCGTCGAGCACGCCCGGGCCCATCTGTTGCCCCAACGCATCGCCGAATCGCTCGAGCGACTGAATGGCACCAGAGGGACCAAGCACCGCAGCGTTGTCGATAACGGCACGCTGATCAGGTGGCAGTCGATCAAGGCGGGCTGCAACTACGGCTCGTAGCGAGTCGGGTAACGCAGCCACATCGCCGCCGTCGGCTACCAAAACGGCCAACTCTTCGAGGAACAGCGGGTTGCCACCGGACCGCTCGTAGATCGTGGAGATAACCGTTTCGTCGGCGTCGTCGCCGATGATTGCCCGACACAAACGCGCGGCCGCAATCGGCCCGAGTGGTTCGAGCGGCAATCGAACAACAGCGGCACGCGTGCTCAGCGGGGGCCACACCAGCTCAGAGTCGGGGCGATTGGTAGTGATGAGCACAAACGGGCTGCGCGCCAATGCGATGAGTAAGTGCTCGCACAACGAAAGAACCGCAGGGTCGGCCCAGTGCAAGTCGGTGATCGACAGCATCACCGGACCGTTACGCAGCCTGGCTTCAAGCACAGCGGTGACGGCGTGAGTAACACCATCTCGCGCTACAGCGGGATCGACGTCGTCGAGTTTCGACGGAGCACCCAACAGATGCAACAACGCCTCAGAGAGTTGAGTATGAGTCGCCGCATCGGCATCGCTAAACAGCTCAGCCAAGAACGCGTCAGTGGTATCGCGCAGACTTCCGAAATAGGTAGATGCGTCGAGGTCGAAATGGTCAAACAGAGCTGTTGCGATAGGCCACCACACGTTGGCCTCGCCGTACGGAACCGAGTAGCCCTCCATGATGAAAGCCGACTTGGCCTCTCGGGTCGTCTCAAGCAGTTCGTCGACGATGCGGCTCTTGCCGACGCCGCCCTCACCGTCGACAGCAACCAAGGCCGCCTGCGAATTCATGAGGGTAAAGTCGACCGCCGCTTGCATCAACGCAAGTTCGGTGGAGCGACCCATCATCGGCACGTCACGCCGGCGCACTCTGGCTCCGGGCTGCGCTACCGCAGCGACTGCTAGCCACGCCGCAACCGGCGCCTCGCGCCCCTTGGCCGCCAGATCACCCTGCGAGGCGTACGTGATGTTTGCTTCGGACAACGCGTAGGTGGTCTCGCCAACGAGCACTCCCCCGGGCGGCGCCAACGTTTGTAACCGCGAGGCGGTGTTGACCACGTCGCCCATTGCGGTGTGATCGGTGCCCGCCACAATGCCGACGAGCGCAACTCCGGTGTTGATACCCACTCGCATCTGCAGTTCGCTTGGCGAATCGGAGGCGAAGCCCGATGACGCGAACGAGGCCAGAGACTCTTGCATTCGCAAACCTGCCCGCACGGCGCGCTCTGCGTCGTCTTCATGAGCGACCGGTACCCCAAACAGGGCAACGATGCCATCGCCCATCAACTTGTCGACCGTGCCACCAAAGGCGGTGATGTCGGCAACGAGGCGCTCGAAGCACACATCGATCAGGCGTTTCACTTGCTCTGGGTCAAGATTCTCGGAGAGTGACGTGAAACCAACGAGATCGGCGAACAGCACGGTGACGACACGTCGCTCTTCAGATGTTGACGCAGCAAGAGCGAATCCACACGTTGGGCAAAAGCGGGAGCCGACTGCTACCGGATTTGCGCAGGAGGGGCACGAACTCACGCCAAGATCGTACGGCATGAGTTCCATTCCGCAGGTATGAGTTTGAGCGATGAATCGAACGTGACAGGAGTCCGCCGCCGAACAGGGCGAAATTGCGCCGTGCGCAGGGACCCCCACCTGCGGTGCGGTAGAAATGTGGGATGACTGATGCCCCAACCATGACTGCCGCTGCCGGAGCCGTCGACGCCACCAAGGTCTATGGCTCTGGCGATAGCGAAGTTCGCGCCCTCGACGGCGTCACCGTTCAGTTCGAGGCCGGCAAGTTCACCGCCATCATGGGCCCGTCGGGCTCCGGCAAGAGCACGCTGATGCATTCGCTGGCAGGCCTCGATGGCCTCACCTCTGGGTCGGTGTACATCGGCTCCACGGCGCTGGCCAGCTTGAAAGACAAAGAGCTCACCGAGCTTCGTCGTCGCGAAGTCGGATTCATCTTCCAGGCCTACAACTTGATCCCAACGCTGTCGGCCGAAGAGAACATTCGCTTGCCACTGCTGCTCGGCAACTCAAAGGGCGACGAAGCGTGGATCAATCGCGTCATCGACACGGTGGGTCTGCGCGATCGGCTCAAGCATCGCCCCAGCGAACTCTCGGGTGGCCAGCAACAGCGCGTTGCCGTTGCACGTGCCCTCGCCAGCAAGCCCACCATCATCTTCGCCGACGAGCCCACCGGCAACCTCGACAGTCGTACCGGCGCCGAGATCTTGTCGTTCATGCGCTTGGCCGTGAACGAGCTCGGACAGACAATCGTGATGGTCACTCACGATCCAGTGGCTGCCGCGTACTCAGACCGAGTCATCTTTCTCGCCGATGGACGCATTGTCGACGAACTGCAGAATCCCACAGCCGCCGACGTGCTCGATCGTATGAAACGCTTCGGCGACTGAGATGTTTCGAATTGCACTCAAAAACGTTTTGGCCCGTAAAGGTCGTCTGCTGCTGACTGCGCTTGCTGTCATCGCAAGCTGCGCGTTTCTCAGCGGCGTCTTCGTGTTCAGCGACACGATCAACGCCAGCATCAACCGCATGTTCTCGATGGCCTACGAAAAGACCGATGCGTTCGTGCGGTCGTCGAATGTCATTGAGGGCGACTTTGGGGCCGACACGAGAGCGCGTTTGTCGGACACGATGGTCGCAAAAGTCGCGGCTGTGCCTGGCGTCAGCGAAGCAGTTGGCGACATTCAGGGCTTCGCACGCATCGCCACCGCAGCAGGCAAGCCGCTGGGCATCGATGGTCCACCCAAGTACGGCGGGGTGCTCACCGATTCCCCAAGCACGCCTTGGAAACTCGCTGAAGGCAACGTGCCACGAGGGTCAACCGAGGTGGCCATCGACCGCCGATCTGCCAAAGAGGGCAAGATCAAGCTCGGCGATTCGGTCACGATCACTGCGAAAACTGGTGCTCAACCCTTCACCGTTGTAGCCATCGTCACCTTCGGAAGTGAAGACACCTCTGGTGGTGCGACATGGGCGCTGTTCGACCTGAACACCGCCGAAGAATTCGTGGTTGGCGAGCCCGGCAAGATCGATTCGGTCATCGTGCGCGGCGACGGTTCGGTCTCCGATATTCAACTCAAAGCCAACATCACCAACGCTCTTACGGGCGACACGGTACAAGTACTCACCGGTGCCGAGATCACCACTGAAACCCAAAACACGGTGGCGAAGTTCTTCAATCTGTTCAGCACGGTGCTCACCATCTTCGCCGCCATTGCACTGCTTGTCGGCAGCTTCGTGATTTACAACGTGTTCCGCATCACGTCGGCGCAACGCAAACAAGAGAGTGCGCTCATGCGCGCTATCGGCGCGAGTCGTAGCCAAGTCGTGCGCTCGTTGTTCGTTGAAGCAGGCGTCGTTGGAATCGTCGGCGCCGTGCTCGGATTCCTTGGCGGGGTCGTGCTTGCCTCGCTCATTCTCAGTCTGCTCAAAGCAGTCGGCAACGGCCCCAGCGGCACAAAGCTCACCATCAATGCCGGTTCGTTTGTCATTACCTTCATCGTCGGTTTCCTCGTCACCATCTTGTGCGCCACCTTGCCCGCTCTTCGCGCTGGACGCGTACCACCGCTCGCTGCGCTGCGCGATGTCAGCATCGACCGCTCGGGCCTCTCTCGCCGCAGGATTATTACCGGCGCCGTCCTCATGATTGTCGCTGTCATCGGCACTGTGCTTGGGCTCAACAGTTCAGCAGTGTGGCTAGCTCCTGGTGTTGGGGCGCTGTTCGCTGCGCTCATCGCTCTCGGACCAATCGCGGTGGGCCCCACCACACGATTGTTGCAGCGTCCACTCACCGCACTTCGCGGTGTCACCGGCGAGATCGCTGTTCGCAACGCTGCGCGCAGCCCCGAACGCACCGCGCTCACCGCGGCGGCGCTCGGCATCGGCCTCGCTCTGCTCGTTGCTGTTGCCACGCTGGGTTCATCGCTTCAGGGTTCTATTCGCCAAACGATTGGCGAACAGTTCACGGGCAACTTCGCAATCAGCACCGGCGATGGTCAAGGATTCGGCGGTTTACCCACCAAGCTCACCGACGAACTCAACGCATTGCCCGAAGTCAGTGATGCAGCCGGCTTGGGCATCGCCCAGATTCGAGTCGTTGAAAAAGGAACGCCGAAAGCCAGAGGCGTCATCACCGTCGATCCCAAGCACGCCGTCGGACTTTTCAACTTTGAGTTCACACAAGGCGGTTGGGACGCTCTCAACAACACCACCATCTTGGTGTCCAAAGACAAAGCCGATCGCGATGGCCTCACGGTAGGCAGCGAACTCTCGGTGTCGTTCCTCGACAACTCCACGCAGACCATCAAGGTTGCGGGCATCTTCGACAACAAGACCTTCGGCAACTTCATTGTCGATCGCGCGTTGTTCGACGGCCGCGGTGTCAGCCTGTTCGATGTGCAGATCTTCGCGCTCACCAAGGCGGGCGTGTCCGAAGCCAAAGCTGCCGCAGCCATCAAGGTGGTGACTGATCAGTACCCCACCGCCAAACTCCAGAGCCGGGGCGAGTTCGTGCAGGCTCAGGTCGATCAGGTCAGTGGCATTCTCAACTTCGTCTATGCGCTGCTGCTCATGTCGGTGTTCATTGCAGTGCTCGGCATCGTGCTCACACTGCTGCTTGCGGTGTTCGAACGTCGACGCGAACTCGGCCTCATGCGCGCCATCGGCATGACACGCGGCCAAGTGCGCGGCAGCATCCGCTGGGAGGCCATCGTCACCGCGGTGCTTGGCGCTTTGATGGGCACCGGTCTCGGCGTGGCGCTGGGGTGGATCGTGGTACGTGCGCTGCGACCCCAAGGCTTCACCGTGTTCAGCGTGTCGCCTGCATCAATCCTGTCGTTCGCAATTGCGGCAGTCATCTTCGCGATTGTCGCTGCCTGGTGGCCTGCTCGCAAAGCAGCGAAGTCCGACATTCTCGCAGCCATCTCCACCACGTGATCTCCACCCACATTTCGATCAAGCGCGCCTGACCCGACCATGCTGCGCCTCGCCCTCAGAAATGTCACCGCCCGCTTTGGGCGCATCCTGCTTACGGCGTTGGCCATCATCGTGAGCACAGCGTTCCTGTCGGGCACCTTCATGTTTCGCGACACGCTCGAGGGCACGTTCAACGCGCTGTTTGCCAAGTCGTACGAGAAGGTCGATGCATACGTGCAAGCGGCCAACACTGTCGAGACGGCATTCGGGTTCGAGATCCGCGACAAGGTCACGTTCGATGCGGTTGCGATTGCAGCCTCGGTCCCCGGCGTCGCCGACGCGCAAGCGCTCGTGCAAGGCGACGCAGTCGTCATCGGCAAAGACTCGAAGCCAGTTGCGCGCATCTCTCGTGCAACATCGGGCGGCACGCTCAACTCAGGCGACCTGTCGTTGTGGACAGTGACCAGAGGGCGTGCGCCGCGCGGCCCCAACGAAGTGGTGCTTGACGATCAAACCGCTGCCGACGGCAACTACGAGTTGGGCGATTCGGTGAAGGTCAACGCCGAGGCCGGCTCTCGATCATTCACACTTGTTGGCCTCGCGCAATACAACAACGTCGCGACACCGGGCGATGCCACATGGGCGCTCTTCGATGACGAGACCGCAATGGAGTTCGTCGCCAAGCCCGGTTTCATCGACGCCGTCCTGGTACGCAGCGATGGCTCGCTGTCCGACACGGCGCTCGCACAACGTATCCAAGAAGCGCTCGACGGCGTATCCACAACCACCGGCACCGAAGTGCTCACCGGCCCTCAAATCACTGCGCAAAGCCAGACCGAGGTGCAAAAGGGTCTCGGCTTCTTCACCATTTTCCTGTCGATCTTCTCGTTCATTGCCCTCGCTGTTGGCTGCTTCGTGATCTACAACGTGTTCTCGATTACTGCGGCACAGCGCCGTCGCGAAAATGCGCTGCTTCGCGCCATCGGCGCCAGTCGCCGACAGGTGACCCGGATGATGTTGACCGAGGCGACGGTCATTGGATTGTTCGGCTCGGTGGTGGGCCTCGTCGCCGGAGCCGGCCTCGCCGTTGGCATTCAGGTGGCGCTCAACAAGCTGGGCCTCGGCGTGCCCTCACGAGGGCTCATCGTCACATCCGGCACCGTTGTCGTCACGTTGATCGCCGGAATCTTCACCACGCTGTTGGCAGCAGCCGTGCCCGCTATCGCCGCCGCTCGCATTCCTCCGGTGGCAGCAATGACTGAATCGGCGTTCGAGCAACCGCGCAGCAACAAGCGGCGAGTCATTGCTGCCGCAGCGTTCGCGGCACTTGGCGTGGCAACCATCGCTGCCGTGCTCGGTGGCGCCGACTCGGTGTTGCTCGGCGTTGCCGTTGTCGCCATCTTCATTGGCGTATTGCTCCTCGGGCCGGTGATGGCCAACCCAATTTCGCGAGTGCTTGGCAGCCCCGTCGAGCGCCTGCGCGGAATCACGGGAGCGATGTCTCGAGCCAACGTGCAGCGCAACCCGCGGCGCACCGCTCGTACTGCAGCGCCCGTGCTCATCGGCGTGGCTCTCGTTACCGGCGCCAGCGTGTTTGCTGCCTCGATCAAGGAACAACTACGCGACACCATCGGCAAGCAGTTTCTCGGCGAGTACGTCATCAACTCATCGAACGGTGGCTCGCTCAGTTTCAGCCAAGCGTTCGTTGACACGCTCAACGAGATCCCCGAAGTAGGCGCCGCTACCGGCCTCGGATTCGCCCGTCTGCAAAACGTCGACGACAACAAAGGCTTCTTTGCCACAACCGTGAACCCGGCCACGGCCGAAGGCATTCTCGACTACAAGTTCGTCGAGGGCTCGTTTGCAACGCTCACCCCACGAGGGTTGTTGGTCAGCACGGGCGAGGCGAAGCGCGCCAAGCTTGCGCTCGGTTCAACCGTTGCGCTGCGCGTGGGTCAAACCGACATCACCGTGATCGTTCAAGGCATCTACGCCTCGAGCGATCTTGCGCAAGCGCGTGTGGTGCACCGCGATCTGCTCAACGGAACCTCAGTGAGCAACCTCGCTGGCTTCGTGTTCATGACTCGCGCACCCGGGGTCTCAGACAAAGACTTCCGTACGGCTGTCGATGCAACGATTACCACCTACGGCATCGGCACGCTGCAAGACCGTGGCCAGTTCATCGACGGCCGCGGCGACATCATCGATCGCAGCCTGTTCTTTATCTATGGGCTGCTGGCGTTGTCGGTAATCATCGCCATCTTCGGCATCGTGCTCACCATGCTCCTTGCCGTCTACGAACGACGCCGAGAGATCGGGCTGCTGCGGGCGGTCGGCATGACCCAACGACAGGTGCGCACAACCGTGCGATGGGAGAGCGTGCTCACGTCGCTCTATGGCGCGATCGTTGGTGTGGTGCTCGGACTCGTGCTCGGCTTCATCGTCATCGTTGCGTTGCGCGATCAGGGCCTCTCGAAATATGTGATTCCCACTACTGCGGTCACCGCAATCGTGCTCAGCGCGTTCGTCGTTGGCGTACTCGCCGCAGTCATCCCCGCTTGGCGGGCAACCAAACTCGACCTCCTGAAAGCGATCGGTGCCGACTGATGATCGACCCAGCAGATCCCGGCGACGCCGTGCTTGCGTTCCTCGCCGAACGCCACCTCGCCAGCCTCACCACAATGCGCGCCGATGGCAGCCCGCACGTGGTTCCTGTGGGCTTCAGTTACTCGCCAGCCGAGCGCTTGGTTCGGGTCATCACATTTGCTCCATCGACCAAAGCCCGCAACGCTGCACGCGGCGGCAGGGCCGCGGTGTCACAGGTAGACGGCGGACGCTGGCTCACCCTTGAAGGCTCCGTGCGTCTCGCAACCGACGACTCAAGCGTTGCAGCAGCCGTAGCGGGGTACGCTGCTCGGTATCGACAGCCCGGCGAACGCCTCGACCGGGTGGCCATCGAGATCACAGTCGACCGAATTATGGGTCGCGCCTGAGGACCATTGCCATGCCTGAACTCAACGACATCCCCCTTGTTCTCAAGCTTGAGATACAAGAGGGCACACGTTTGTGCGTCGTGAACGCGCCCGCCGATTTTCGCGAAACCCTTGGCGAGCTACCGCTGGCTGTCGAGTGGGCCAACCGCGTTCGCCCTCCGCTCGACATCATCGTTGCGTTTCATCAGCGCCAGTCGGGCCTCGTGAGTAATTGGCCCGCGCTCGTTGCCGCCATTGTTCCCGGTGGCTCAATCTGGATCGCTTGGCCCAAGAAGGCCAGCGGAGTTGACACCGACGTCACCGACGACAATGTGCGCGACACAATCGAGCGCCGTGGTTGGGTCGACAACAAGGTGTGCGCCATCGACGACACGTGGACTGCGCTGCGTTTCGTAAAGCGCAAGCCTGAGCGCAAGAAGCGCACCGGAGGGCCGAACAAGCCAGCCAAACTTCGCGGTCCCAAGTCGGGCTCGCACCGCTAAGACAGCGGCGCAGGCCGCTGCCACGAAGAACGCCGCTCGACGCGGATAGCGTGCGAGCGCATGTTGGCAGTGTTGGCAGTGTTGGACGATCTCTTCAATGGTCTTGAGAAGGTGTCCACTTCGCAGTGGTTCTACGTGATCATCTTCTTCATCGCGTTCCTCGACTCAGTGTTTCCGGTAGTTCCCAGTGAGACGGCTGTCATCCTTGGCGGCATCGCCGCCGGCCAAGGTCATCTCAACATTGCTGCAGTGATTTTTCTCGGTGCCGCTGGCGCTGCGCTCGGTGATAACACCGCCTATGCGATCGGGCATCGCTTCAGCACACCCATTCAGAATTGGTACGCCAAAAAGGACAAGCGAGCGCGCAAGCTTGAATGGGCAAACGACCAACTCCGTGTTCGTGGCGGATCGTTGTTGCTCACTGCGCGTTTCATCCCCGGCGGACGCACAGTCGTCACTATCAGCAGCGGCATCACACGTCAACCGCGTCGGCGCTTCGCGATCTTCGTCGGCCTCGCATGTGTCGTATGGGCCTCATACGCGGCGATTCTCGGATTTATTGCGGGCGAACGGTTCAAAGAGAGCCACACCAAGGCATTCGTGATTGCGTTCATCGCTGCGGTCGCCTTCAGCGGTCTGCTCGAGATCGTGCAGCACTTCCGCAAGAAGCGAAAAGCCGCCGGCCTCCTGCCGTAATCTGCGCGTTCCGCTTTCGGTATCGGCCCCGAGCCTCGTAGCCTGCAGACGATGCTTGCTGTCATTCCCGTTCGAGAAGGTGTCCTGCCCTTGGGCGGCCTTGAGACCATCGCCGAATGCGGTGGTCGTGCCCTTCTCATCGGCTCCGATACCTCAGCCGCCGCAGACCTGTGCGCCGATATCGCTATTGAAATCCGCGTCATCGAGACAGTCAGCTTTGCCCCCGGGGCTTGGGCTTCGGCGTTAGCCCCTCATCTCGCCAACGAACCACGCATTGTGTTGCCTGCCTCGCCCGACGGGCGTGACCTGGCCCCACGCATCGCAGCAACGCTGCAACGCAGCCTGTGGGCCGGAGCATTGTCGGTCACAGCGCAACGCATCGAGCTCGCCCGAAATGGTGGGCTTGTCGTGAACGACATTGCTCCGCATCACTCGTTCGTCGCCACGCTGCAACCCGGCGTGCGCGGTGTCGATCAGTCCGCCCCAGCAGCGACTCCGGTGCCGGTCACCACGCTTGGGTTCGACAACGCCTCGCTGTCGGCCAGCGATGCCCGTGTACTCGAAGTGCTTCCTCCAGATGTCGCCACAATGGATCTGTCCGAGTCACCGCGCATCCTTGGTGGCGGCGCTGGTCTGCGATCAGCCGAAACCTTTGCGCAACTCGCGTCGGTCGCTTCCCATCTCGAGGCGTCGACAGGCGCAACTCGAGTCATCACCGACCGCGGCTGGATCGGGCACGAACGCCAGATCGGCACAACCGGCGTGGTCGTCGATCCAAAGCTCTACATCGCATTCGGTATCAGCGGTGCCGTGCAGCACACCAGCGGCCTCGGTCAACCCGAGCACATCATCAGTGTGAACCTCGATCCGCACTGCCCGATGATGCAGCTTGCCGATCTCGCCATCGTGAGCGACGCCAACGACGTGGTTGCTCAACTCCTCATCAAGCTCGATGCAAATGTCTGATTTCGACGCAATCGTTGTAGGCGCGGGTCCTGCTGGATCATGCGCGGCCATCGTGCTCGCCCGAGCCGGCAAGCGAGTAGCGCTCATCGAGCGTGGTCCGTTCCCGGGCAGCAAGAACATGTACGGCGGCGTCATCTATCCGCGAATTCTCGATGAGCTCATCCCCGAATGGTGGTTGCACGCGCCGATCCAACGCTGGATCACCCGTCGCTCGACGATGATCATGACCGAAACGCAGGCGCTCAACGTCGACTTTCGCACGCAAGCGTGGGGTCACCCGCCGTACAACGGCGCAACTGCGTACCGCCCCGACTTCGATCACTGGCTGGCCGATGTTGCGGTCGAGGCCGGCACCACCCTCATCTGCAGCACCACGGTCACCGGGCTGCTGCACGATGCGAATGGTCACGTCAGCGGCGTAACCACCGATCGACCCGATGGCGATCTCACCGCACCAATCGTGATCGCATGCGACGGCGTCAACAGCTTCCTTGCGAAGCAAGAAGGCCTCTACGGCGCGGTCGACGCCGACAACTACACGCTCGGCGTGAAGGAGACCCTCGGGCTTCCCAAGCACGTGATCGACGAGCGATTCGGCGTACGCGGCAACGAGGGCGTCGACATCGAAATCGTCGGCTGCACCGGATCAGTCAACGGCGGCGGGTTCATCTACACGAACCTCGACACCATCGCCATCGGCCTTGTGCTCAAGCTCTCAAAACTCACCGCACAACAGCAGCGTCCCGAAGAAATCCTCGCAACGCTCAAGCTGCATCCGGCCGTGGCACCGCTCATCGAGGGAGCCGAGCTCAAGGAATACTCGGCGCATCTCATTCCCAAGGCTGGCCTCAGCATGATCCCCACGCTTGCAGGTAACGGCATCATGGTGGCCGGCGACGCTGCCGCATTGTGTCTCGCTGCGGGCATCTGGCTCGAGGGCGTCAACTTCGCATTCGCCAGCGGCATGTACGCGGGCGAAGCTGCTGTCGAGGCCCTCAATGCCGGCGACACATCGGCTGCCGGTCTGCGTGGCTACAAACGTCGACTCGAGCAAACCTTTGTGCTCAAGGACCACAAGAAGCTGCGCAAGGTCCCCGCGCTCGTGCTGTCCGATCGCGTGCAACACAGCTACCCGGGTATGGCCAACGCAATTGCCGAGCGCATGTTTCGGGTCGATAATCCAGATCCGAAACCGGGCCTTGGCCACATCGTCAAGCAAGAGCGCAAACGCGCTGGCCTGAAATGGACACACATGGTTCGCGACACATGGATCGGCTTCAGGAGTTTCTGGTGATAAGTCCAGCCAACCGCATCAACCCAGACCCATCGTGGCCCACGATCTCGTTCGAAGATCGCATCGCCACTTCCGCGTTTCATGTGCACCACAACGCACACATCGTGGTTGATGGCGCGGTGTGCGCCGACTGCAGCACCCGCGAGTGCGTCGTCGCGTGCCCCGCCAAACTCTTCGTGCCAACCAGCGATGGCGGCATCTTGTTTAACTACGAACAGTGCTTCGAATGCGGCACCTGCTATCTCGTGTGTAACCGCGAAGGGGCCATTACCTGGAACTACCCCGAGGGCGGCCACGGCGTAGTCTTCAAGCGCACATGATCGCGGTCTGCCTCAAGTGGGTCGACCAACGACCCGAGTTCGATCTGCTCGGCGTGCCCGTCGCCCCCGATGCCCGCTTCGCTGGTGTGTCGGCGGCCGATCAAGCCGCGCTCGAGTGGGCGCTTCGCTGCCGCGATGCGTGGGGCGCAGCCAGCAACGAGCAAGTGCTCGCGATCACGGTTGGTCCGCCGGCAGCCGACGCAGTGTTGCGCGATGCTCTCGCTGCCGGAGCCGATCGAGCCATCCGCATCGATCTACCGTTCGGCACACCAAGCCGCGTGGTTGCCACCTGCCTTGCCGAACAACTCAACGACGCCTCAATAGTGTGGTGCGGCGATTACTCGCTCGACCGTGGCACAGGTTCGGTTCCAGCGTTTCTCGCTCATGAGCTCGATGCCGCGCAAGCACTCGGCCTTATCGCCATCGATCTGCGTTCGGCCACCGACACCACTGCACTGCGGCGCGTCGACGGCGGGCGCCGCGAACGACTCGCGCTGGTCGGCCCCATCGTGGCCTCAGTAGAGGGCTCTACCGCCATGCTGCGACGCGCCTCGATGCGCTCGCTGTTGCGCGAACATCACGTCGAAATCATCGCTGGACCAGCGCAGCACACCATCGAAACTGTTGCCGCCCCGGCGCGTCCGTACCGGCCGCGGCCGCGAGTGATTCCAATGCCAGCGGGCGCCTCGGCGCTCGATCGCATCCGCTCAATCACTGCTACCGATACTCCCGTCAGCCACGGCGAAACCGTTACCCTCGATCCAGCGGCCGCGGCTGATCGCATCATCGAAGCATTGTCCGAGTGGGGCTACCGCAACCGTTAATGTCAGCCAGATGATGGCAAGGTCGGGTGCACGAATTGTCGCCGCCGCTCTCATCGCGATCACGGCCCAAGGATGCGCGCAAAGTTCGATCACCATTCCGCCGAGCTCTGCCGTCGACCACACCGAGGCTCCCGCTACCGAGGCTTCCGTTAGCGAGCCAACAAGCAGCACCCTTGCTTCCACAACCACTGCCACCACGCAACCCTCTGTACTGGTCGACCCCAGCACCATTGGTCAACCGTGGGGAGACAGCGTTCAGGGCGTGCTCACCTTTCGAGGTAATCCAACCCGCTCGTACTACGGCACCGGCCCGATACCCACCAACCCCAAAGTGCTGTGGCGGTATCCGGCCAACGGCGTGAAGATGTGCGGGCCCAGCGCCGAGTACGGCATCACCCGTGTGTGGTGCGGCACCGGATGGACGGGTCAACCAGCAGTGTTCGAGCGCAAGGGCCGCACGTGGGTGGTGTTCGGTGCCTATGACTACAAGATTCACTTTGTCGATGCAGCCACCGGGCTCGACATCATTGCGCCGTTTCAAACCGCCGATCTCGCCAAGGGCACGGTCACGGTCGACCCCGATGGCTATCCGCTGATCTACCAAGGCTCGCGCGACAACAAGTTTCGCGTCATCAGCTTCGACGGTGCAGAGGCCAAAGAGTTGTGGAGCATCGACGGCCACACCAACGATGGCATGCACAACGACGACTGGGACGCCGCTGCGCTCGTCATCAACGATTACCTCATCGAGGGCGGCGAGAACAGCTGGCTTCACATCGCCAAGCTCAATCGAGCGTATGCGGCCGACGGATCTGTCACCGTGGACCCCAGCATGGTTGCTCGCGTGCAGGGTTGGGACGCCCAGCTGATCCGCGATCTGGGGCAGCAGGACCCTCGCCGAGTGAGCCTTGAAAGCAGCGTCGTGATGAGCGGCGACATTGTGTACGTAAACAGCAGCGGCGGCCTCGTGCAAGGTTGGGATCTTTCGAGCTTGCGCACCGGTGTGGGCGAGGTGCATCGCGTGTTTCGCTTTTGGACTGGCGACGACAGTGACTCAACTATCGTCGCCGATGCACAGGGCTTTCTCTACGTAGGCGTCGAGGTCGACCGAAATACGAAACGCAGCCGAGAGATGGGGCAGCTGCTCAAGCTCGACCCGTCGAAACCCGACGACCCATTGGTGTGGGGCGTCGATGTGTATCGCGGCCCCGATAGTGGCACGTGGTCCACCCCGGTGTTGTACAAAGACATCGTCATCTGGACCACCAAGCTCGGGCGCATCTATGCGCTCGACCGCGTCTCTGGCGCCATCCGTTGGACACTTGAGATCAATGGCTTCACGCTCAGCTCGCCGTCGGTTATCGACGACACACTCCTGCAGGCCGACGGGGCAGGCGTTATCCGCGCGTGGGAAATTCACGACACCGAGGTGCCGCCAACGCTCAAATGGAAGATCGACATTGGCTCCAATGTTGAGTCGTCAATGTCCATCTGGAAGGGCCGCATTTATGTGGGCTCGCGCGAGGGTTTCGAGTTCTGCGTGGGCGACGCGTAGCGTCTCGTGGCAATGACCTCAAGCCAGCCGTCGCCCCACGCACCACAGCTGGGCGACGCGACCTGGACCCAGCTCAATCACGCCGATGGCCAGCCACCAATCGTGCTTGTACCCCTTGGCTCGTGCGAGCAGCACGGTCCGCATCTGCCGCTCGACACCGACACTCGCATCGCGTGCGCGGTGGCCGATGGCGTTGCCTCGGCGCTGCCGCATGTACTGGTCGCTCCAGCGCTAGGCATCACTGCCAGCGGCGAGCATCAAGGTTTTGCGGGCACTCTCTCAATCGGTAGCGCCGCGCTTGAGATAGTGATTATTGAGATCGTGCGATCCGCCGATTGGAGCGCCGGCGTAGCGCTGATCAACGGTCATGGCGGCAACCTCGACGCAATCAAACGCGCTGTCGCTGTGCTCACTGCCGAAGGCCGGCGAGTCACGTCGTGGTGGCCAAGCATCGAAGGCGCCGACGCTCACGCCGGTCGCACCGAGACGTCGTTGATGCTCGATATCGCGCCGCACCTCGTTCGCACCGAGGCACTCGAGCCAGGCCGCACCGACGCTCTGCGCGATCTGCTGCCCCAGCTTCGTGCGGGCGGTGTCGTATCGGTGAGCCCCAACGGCGTGCTTGGCGATCCCACTGGCGCCAACAGCGGCGAAGGCGCGGCGTTACTCAGCGAACTTGTTGCCGATGCAACTACCCATGTCACCAAGTGGCGGTCGTCGTGAGATACAAGTTCGACACATCGGTTCGTCGAGCAGGCGACGGCACCGTGCTCATCGGCGGATCACCGTTAAAGCTGCTCCGCCTCACGAGTAAAGGCGGCGAGCTAGTCGACTCCATCGAGCGGGGCGACGAGGTGCCGAGCAACGCGGGCAACAACACCCTCATCAATCGTTTACTCGACGGTGGCGTCGTGCACCCCCGACCCGATCCACTACCCACCTCAGAGGCGCTTGCGGTCACTGTGGTGATCCCTGCGTTCAACACCCAAGCAGCCGACCTCAACCGGCTTGTGCAGCAGTGTCAGACACAGGCGGCGAATGGGTTGGCCGCCGTGCTCATTGTCGACGACGCATCACAGCCTCCGCTCGGCGCCATCGCGGGCGCCACCATGATCCGCAGAGAAACCAACGGCGGACCTGGCGCAGCCCGATCAACCGGCCTTGCCCTGGTCACCACGCCCCTCGTTGCGTTTATCGATGCCGACGTAGATCTCGGTTCCAATTGGTTGCAACCACTGCTCGATCATTTCGCCAACGACCGCGTAGCTCTCGTGGCCCCACGCGTGGCCAGCATGCCCGGCGCTTCGCTTCTTGAGCAGTACGAAATGCTGCACTCCCCCCTCGACCTCGGGCCCAATCCCGCTCGTGTGCGCGCCGGGACACGCGTGAGCTATGTGCCATCAGCCGCTCTTGTCTGCCGGGTCAACGCACTGCGCGAGGTGGGCGGCTTCGACACGGCGATGCGCGTTGGCGAAGACGTCGATCTGGTGTGGCGACTCGACGAAGCCGCGTACAGCGTGCGTTTCGAGCCTGCCGTCACCGTCACTCATCGTCCGCGCTCGTCGCTCAAGGCGTGGGCAAAGCAGCGCTTCGATTACGGCACGTCTGCCGCTCCGCTCGCTCGTCGCCATGCAGGCTCGCTTGCGCCAGTACGGGTGAGCGGATGGAGCGCTGCAACCTGGTTGGCAATCGCCACCGGATTTCCCATCGTGGGTGGGCTCATCGCAGTGACCACCACAGCGCTCTTAGCCCGCAAACTACGCACCATCCCCGATGGAACTCGCGAGGCCATTCGGCTCGCTGGCCTTGGTCATGTGTTCGCTGGACGATCGTTGGCCTCTGCCGTGATCCGTGCGTGGTGGCCGCTGGCCGCTCTTGCAGCGCTGGTTTCCAAGCGGGCGCGCTACGCGGTGTTGGCCGCTGCCCTCGTGCCTGCATCGTTCGACTGGGTGAACAAACGGCCATCGATCGGTCCGTTGCGTTATGTGGCGCTGCGCTTGCTCGACGACATGGCGTACGGCGCTGGTCTCACCGCAGGCGCATTGAGAGAGCGTTCGGCTGATGCGCTGATGCCCGACTTCACGTCGTGGCCTCGCACCAAGAAATAGGTGACCGAGCTAGACAGCCGACGACGCGAGACGACGCGACAGGTCGTTGCAGGATTCGCACACTTCGGCGGGAATGATGCCCCAACGCATCAGCCGATTGAAGATCGCGCAACCGAGGCAGAAAGCAAACACGGACTCGAGCGTGGCCGCCATCGCGATGGCCGCCACAAGCGCCACCGCAAGACCGTGGTTACCGAAACCCCATGCGATGCTGGCACCCACCGAGAGCGAAGCACCGATGCCCTGAGCGAAACGCTTGGGTGGGCCGGGCACAAGCTTGGCCTCGCCACCGATCAGCGGTGTGAGTACACGGGTAGACAGCTGACCCAACGGGCTCAGCGTTGGGCCAGTGAGCACACGGGCAACAAAGCCGTAGGTGAGCGGAATCAGCAACCACCATTGCCGAAAAGCGACGAACGCCAGACACTGCAGCACCGCTCCACCAGCCACCAAACGGGCTGAGGTTTCGTTCACCGGATTAGGGAATCGAAAGAGCGTTCGCATGAGGGCGACGATATCCCGATAATCCCGATCAAACAACTCGGGAATTGCCCCGGTGCCCCTCGCTGGGCCTTGGCGGCACTACCGTCTGGACTCAATGAGTCTTCGTCTCAGCGTTCAGCGTCGGGCGTGGCAGCAGTCTGTCGACGCTCATGCAGCGCTCAGGCCAGGCCTCGTTCCCGTGGTGAAGGGCAATGGCTACGGCTTCGGACGCACCACGCTGATGCCCATTGCGGGCGAACTCAGCAACCAGATCGCCGTGGGCAGTGTGTACGAAGCCGACGATGTTCCCGATACCCATACGGCAATCGTGCTCACTCCGCACGTCGGCCAACTGCCTACCCACCTGCCGCCGACCGCTGTGCTCACGATGGCCGACATCGACCACGTATCGGCGGCCAACACCCAAGGCTGGACCGGCAACGTGGTCATCAAGCTGCAATCGAGCATGGGTCGCTTCGGAACCACCCCCGACAATCTGGCGCTGCTCGAGCACGCGATCCGCGATGGTCACTGCACCCCTGTGGCGTACTCGGTGCACTTCCCGCTCGTTGGCACCTCGGCCGATCACGTGAACGAAATCGAACAGTGGCTGCCCCGACTCAACCCCGAGCTGCCTGTAAGCGTGAGCCATCTCGACATCGACGCATACGCGCAACTCATCCAACGCCACCCTGATCGCAAGTTTCAGATTCGTTGCGGCACATCGTTGTGGCATGGCGAACGCTCGCTGCTTTCCCTCACCGCCGACGTCATCTCGTCGCGTGCGGTCAACGCTGGCGACATCGTTGGCTATCGCGGCGTCACCATCCCGGCCGACGGCCATCTCGTGCTCGTAGGCGCCGGATCGGCACACGGCGTTCACGCACTCGACGATGGCCGCAGCCCATTCCACTTCAATCATCGTCGCCTCGTGCTGCTCGAGCCACCGCACATGCACACCTCAATGCTGTTCGTTGCTCGCGAACTCACTTGTCCCAGTCTGGGCGATCGCGTCGATGTACAGCGGCCGCTCATCAATACCGATGTCGACGAACTGGAATGGGTCGATGACTGACAAACGCATCGCCGCGCTCGACGTGACCCGAGCCGTGGCCTTGGTGGGTGTCGTCATTTTGAACTACCACGGCTTCCTCAACGGCTCCGACGATGGCGTCAACCGTTCATTCGGCGAGAGATTATTCGACCCGTTTCAGGGTCCGCTCAGCACCCGTTTTGCGGCCACGTTCGTGATGGTGGCTGGCATCGGAATCACGCTGCTCACCAACCGCAGCCGGCTCTCTGGCGATCGGGAAGCCATTCGCGAAAGCCGGTGGCGTCTCGTCCGACGCGGTTTGCTGTTGTATTCGTTCGGCTTCTTCCTTGAGTGGATCTGGCCCGGAACCATCCTCTTTTATTACGGCGCACTCTTCATGGTGGGCGCGTTGCTGTTCACCCTTCGCTTGCGCTGGATTGCCTTGGTCGGTGCCATCAGCGCGCTCATTGGCGCAGGCGTTGCTTGGTTCAGTTACGAGCACACCCGCACTGGTCACGATGTGTCGTGGCTCGACCCCAAGATGACCTCACCGCGCAACCTGCTGCTGCGCACCTTCATTGGCTACACCCATCCACTGTTTCCGTGGCTGGCGTTTCTGTGCGTGGGCATCATGCTTGGCCGTCTTCTTCCGTTCGCCGGACAGCTTCGCTTGCGCCTCGGTGCGCTCGGTGCTGCGCTGCTCGCAAGCACCTATGCACTCAGTCACTTTGGTCTCAAACTGGCCGAATCCGGTTCGACCGTTGGCACGCGACCAGTGCGCAGCTTCGCCGACCGTGGTGTCGCCACCGACCGCTGGCAGGTGTTGCTCTCTACACGCCCATTCGATCGCGGCTTGCTCTACACCGTGGGCACCATCGGCTCATCGCTGATCGCGTTCTGTGTGATCTCAGCGATCACCGAACGCTTCCCCACCGCGTGGCCAACTCGGCTCCTACAACACGCCGGGCAGATGACCCTCACTCTCTACGCGTGTCACGCGATTGCATTCAACGTTGTGGTGCACTGGATGCACCTGGCTGGCTCAACCGGACTCGACACCGCACTGATCCTGAGCCTTACCTTTTGGGTGTTCGCCATCGCCATCGGTGCATGGTGGCACCGGTTCTTAGGCATGGGGCCGCTCGAACGCATCTACCGAAGCTTCGGGGGCTAGCGCTCAGATCTTGCGGCCAGTGCCTTCCCAGAACGGTGCACGTAGTTCGCGCTTGAGCAACTTGCCCGCATCGCTGCGTGGCATCTCGGCCACCACATCGATGTTCTTTGGCACCTTGTATGCGGCCATCTTGGCGCGCACCAAGCCCTTGAGATCGCGGTCAAGCGCTGGCGTGTAGCGAGTGTTTGGAGTGAGCTGCACAGCGGCTCTGACCTCTTCGCCGAACTCTTCGTTGGGCACTCCGAACACCGCTGCGTCGAGCACCGCTGGATGCCCAATGAGAATCGCCTCAATCTCGGCGGGATAAATGTTGACTCCACCAGAAATGATCATGTCGATCTTGCGGTCGCTGAGAAACAGGTAGCCGTCGTCGTCGATAAAGCCAATGTCGCCAAGCGTGAAGAACCCCGGCTCGGGATGGGCCTCGGCCGTTTTGCCGGGCTCATTGAGGTATTCGAAATCAGTACCCAACAAGTTGCGCACATGAATGACGCCTTCGCTGCCGCGAGCAGCCTCGCTGCCATCATCGGCAACGATCTTGAGCTCAACAATGGGCATCGCCTTGCCCACCGAACCCGGCTTGTCGATCCACTCGTGCGACGAGATGATCGTGACGACACCTCCTTCGGTGGCGCCGTAGTACTCGGAGATCTTGGGTCCGAACCAGTCGATCATCGCCCTCTTCACTGAAGGCGCGCACGGAGCGGCCCCGTGTAACACGAGTTGCAGAGCGTCGCCATGGAACGCATCTTGCGCGTCGGGATTCACGCGCAGCAAGCGAACGAACTGCGTGGGCACGAGATGCACGTTGGTGACGCCATAGTCGTCGATGAGTTCGAGCGTCTCCTCAGGAATGAACTTGCGTTGCATCAGCACCGAGGTGCCAGCGATCAGCGGAAGAAACGAAAACGCCCATTGCGCCGAGTGATACTGCGGCCCGCACAGCAACGTGAGCCCGGGTGACGGAATACCAACCGAGGCCATCGCCCCTGCGCTGAGCTTCATGATTTCGGGAGGCGCACCAAGCATGAATGCCGTGTTCTTCACACCCTTGGGTCGGCCTGTTGTGCCTGAGGTATAGAACATCACACCACCGAGCATCTGGTCGTCGGGCTCTGCCGGATTCGCTGAGCCGAGCACCTCTTCGTACGCGGCAAATTCGGGGGTCGGCGTTGGCGACATGATGAGGCGACACAGCGGCGCGGCATCGGGGGTCAACGCCAGCGCCTGAGTTGCCACAGTCTCAAGCTCGCCATCGACGATGAACGCCCGCGAGCCACTGTCGTCGAGCACGTAAGCAATCTCGTCTGGGGCGAAGTGCCAGTTGATCGGAACCGCGAGCCAACCGGCGCTCGCACAAGCCACGTAGACCTCTTCAATTTCGCGTCGGTTACCAGCGAGCAGCGCAACCCGATCGCCGGGCTGCACGCCGGCGCGCCGCAAGACATCGATCAAACGGTTCGAGCGTTCGTTGAGTTCGCCCCACGTGGTGTCTCCGACGGCATCGATGACCGCAACCCCATCGGATCGATCCTGAAAGTCACTGAGCAGACGTACCATGCGACGAATGTAGCCCCGAGCAACATGGCGCCGGGTAGATCAGCGGGCGGAGGCGCCCCGCGCATTGCGGTGCATGCCGCGCATTCCCACGGCGCCAGCACCGATGAGAGGACCGCGGTCTTCGAGTCGGGCGGGCGTAATGCGCACCCCGCGCGAAAAACTGAGCTGGCAGTGCTCGGACAAGCTGTCTTGCGCAGCATTGAAGAACGTGGCCCCGAAACCAAGCGCAACAGAGCCGCCCACCACCACCAGATCGAGATCGAGCGCATTGCACACCGAGGCAACGGCCCGTCCAACGAGCTTGCCCGTGCGCACCATGATGTCGTAGGTGGGCTCGGTGGGCGACCGACCCGTGATGGCTTCGATTGCAGGTCCCGAGGCCTCAGCCTCGAGGCAACCACGCGCCCCGCACACGCACCTGCGGCCGTTGGGCTCGACGATGACATGGCCAATGTGTCCAGCGTTGCCTGTAGCGCCGTCGAGTAGCTGACCGTCGATCACGATGCCGCCCCCAACGCCCGTTGAGACCACCATCGCCATGAAGTTCTTGCGACCCACAGCTGCGCCCACCCAGCCCTCGGCCAGCGCGAGCGCCTTGGCATCAAGATCGCCATAGACCGGCAGCTGCGTAATCGCCTGCAAGCGGTCGCGCAGCGGGTAATCACGCCACACCGCAATGTTGAGGGGCGACACGGTGGCGCAGTTTGGAGTGACCGGACCAGCCGAACCGACGCCGACCACGACGGGACGAGCTTGATGGTGCCCGACAGCTCGAGCAAGTTGTGACTCAACAATCTCGCGCAGCTGGACGAACACACCAGCAGCGTTGAGGCTGTGGTCAATCTCGACCCGTTCGAAATCGATGAGCTCGCCCGCCATAGTCATCAAACCAGCAGCCATCTTGGTGCCACCGATGTCAATTGCGAGTACCACGTCCATCAGGTGCGAAGGGTAGTGCCCATCGATCAAGGTCAAACGTTTCTTCAGGGCCCCGTGGGCTCAGAGCGGCACGCCGCCATCGACGAAGATCGACGGAAGCCCACCCGTGTGGATGAACACCACATGGTCGTTCACTCCCCACCGGCCCTGGGCGACGTGGCCCATTAGACCGGCGAAGCCTTTGCCTGAGTACACGCGATCGAGCACCCAGCCTCCGGTGCGCGCTGCCCATTGAATGGCCTGATCGGCGCCCTCGGTGGGTATGGCGTAGTCCTCGCCGAGATAGTCGGCGTCGATCTCGAAGTCGCTCGCCACAACGCCCGACTCGCCAATGAGCGCCAACGTTGCCGTGGCCAACGCAACGACGTCGGGCATCCCCATCAGCACACCCTTGGCGACGCCGATGGCGACAACATCGGGAACTTCGTTGCCAAGGCTGCGCCACAGCGCTTTGCCAGCAAGTAGGCCAGCGTGGGTGCCTCCGCTCGACGACGTGAACACGATGGCGCTGGGTGCGAACCCGCTTTCTTGGCACTGCAACATGATCTCGAGGAACCCTGCGAGATACCCCAAAGCGCCGACGGCGGTACTGCCGCCAATTGGGATCGAGTGCGGACGCAACCCATCGGCGGCGAGTTCTTCGGTGAGCGCCTCGCGGGCGATCTCAAGCGCCCCCCAATGCGACGCTGCTGCCCCTGTGAAATGCAGATGCGCTCCAAAGAGGTGCGACAGCAGTTGATTGCCAACAAGCGTGTCGGGCCGATCGCCAGACAACACCAGGTGGGTTTCGAGCCCCAGTCGGGCGCCTGCAGCGGCGGTCATGCGGCAATGGTTCGATTGCCCAGCACCCACTGTGACGAGGCAATTGGCGCCCTCGGCCATGGCCTGGCCGCACAAATACTCGAGTTTTCGAGCCTTGTTGCCCCCAGCCCCAAGGCCGGTGAGGTCATCGCGTTTGATCCACAATCGAGGGCCATCCTCGAACTGTGGGCCTTGCTCAAGGTGTGTTGGCAAGGTGGCAAGGTTCGATCGGGGCAGAGTGGAGAGTCGACGCAGCGGCATTACTTTGACTGTACGTTGGCTGTCAACCAAACCGAACGCGCTCGAGCGGCGTGTCCTCAGCAGTGACTATCACCATGATGAACGACATCCGAATGGTCGACGATCTCGAGTCTCTCTTTCGCGCCCATCACGGGCGCCTCGTTCGCGCTCTCACCGTGGCATGCGGCAACGAGCAAATCGCCGCCGATGCGGTGCAGGTGGCGTTCGTGAAAGCTCACCTGAAGTGGCGCTCGATCATGTCGTACGACGACCCCGTGGGCTGGATCCGCCGGGTCGCCATCAACAACATGCGCGACGAACATCGCCGTGAATCACGCAAGCAACGAGTGGTCGATCGCCTCGGCGCTGAGCCAGAAGTACAAGTACAAGCCCCCCAACTCGACGAAGTCGCGGCGATGCTCGCAGGCCTGCCGCGCCAGCAACGGTTGTCGCTTGCTCTGTTCTATGTCGACGGCCTGTCCGTCGCCGAGACAGCCGCAACGCTCGGAATCTCCGAGGGCGCAGTGAAGTTTCATTTGCATCAAGGCCGATCCACGTTGCGCGGGCAACTGGGTGAAGGAGTACACCATGAATGATTTCGACGATTCGGTGCTGCGGGATCAACTGCAGCGACTCGGTGGCCACGGCCCCGACGAAGCCGGCGCATACCTAGCGCTGCAACAGCGCGTGGGCGTCGCCAAGCGTCGACGCGCCGCTGCCGTTGTTGGTGGCCTTGGAGTCACCCTCATGGTTGGTTTTGCAGCGGCGGCCTACCAGCCGCCATCGAGCTCGCGCCTCGTTCCCGCAAACGGTGGCGGCGACGAGGTTGTGCTCACCCTGCCAACCACAGTCAACAACGCCGACACCACCTCGTCGAGCACGGTCATCAGCACCCCAACCGTCAACGGCAACACCGACAACACCGACAACACCAGCAACGCCAACAACCCCGGCAACAGCAGCCCTTCTACAAGCGCTCCGCAGACCGGTACCGACTCAACGACGCCAAGCCCCATCGACGTGCCCGCCACCACGGCACACACAGTGCCTCACGGCCACGCCACGACGTCGGCCCCGGCCACCACCACCGCACCTACGGTTCCCGCCACCACTACTGCACCTACGGTGCCCACCACCATGAGCACTGTGCCCTCAACCAGTTCATCCGTGCCGACCAACTTCACCGAAGATGCCTCGGCCTCGTCCACTGGTGGCAGGGCCACTGTGCACCTTCAGAACGGCGTTCTGTCGCTCGTGACCTATTCGGCATCCGCAGGCCACGACTGCGTCGTTGACCCACCATCCAATCGCATCCGTATCACGTGCCGCCCAACGTTGTTCAACACCGTTGGCAACACGTCGCACCTCGACTTCTCGATTGGGCTCGACGGCCACCTCGTCGCCCTCTCTACCGAGACCTGATCCTGCGGGCACACCCCGCACAATCCGCCGTAAAGCAAGAGCGCACGTTCAACGTGCGCTCTTGCTTTTTGTGGCGTTCTGGCATTGCCGCCGAGATTCAGAAATTGTTTGGACGTAACCAAACCACAGCTGATTCGCAGGCGTGTCATCTCCAAACAATCGAAAGAAGGACCCCCAATGAAGCCATCACTGAAAGCCAACCGCCGGCTGACCATCGCCCTCACACTCAGCGCAGCTGCAGTGTTCGGCATCACCGGAATCGCATCGGCAACCAGCCGCGTGTTCGAGGACAGCCCCGCCGTCACGACACCGACCTCGCAAACAACAGTTGGTTCCGAGTCGCCAGTAAGCACGCCGAGCAGTGTTGATCCAACGGCACCGTCGTCAAGCGTCTACGAAGATGAGGCCGAAGACGAGTACGCCACCACCAGCAGCATCGACGGCGCAGCACCTTCATCGAGCATGTACGACGACGAAGACGAGTACGAAGACGAAGACAACTACGTCACCTCGAGCAGCATCGACGGCGCAGCACCTTCATCAAGCATGTACGAAGAAGACGAGGCCGAGTACGAAGATGAGTACGAAGACGAGTACGTCACCACCAGCACCATCGACGGCGCAGCGCCTTCATCAAGCGTCTACGACGACAGCGCTACGTCAAGCACCATTGACGACGGCGTCCACAGAGGCGGCAACCGCAAGGGCGCCAATAAGTAATAGCTCCTTCAAGGGCAGTGGCCACGGTAGCGATAGCTGAGATTCGCTACTGAGGCACATCGAAAGAACCCGGCGCTCACGCGTCGGGTTCTTTCGCGTTCAGGGTCCGGTGGTAACACTTGGAGCAATGGCAAGCGACTGGGACCCTCTGCTTCACACAGAAGCCAGTAAGCCCTATTGGAATACGTTGCAGACCTTCGTGACCCACGAGCGCGAGACCCACGTGGTGTACCCCGCCCCGGCCGATGTGCTCGCTGCGCTACAACTCACGCCGTGCGATTCCGTGCGGGTGATGATTCTGGGCCAAGATCCGTACCACGGCGCCGGACAGGCGCACGGATTGAGTTTCTCGGTGAGGCGCGACATGCCGATTCCCCCGTCGCTGGCGAACATCTTCAAAGAGCTCGCGACCGACCTCGGCGTTGCCGCGCCGTCGCACGGAAATCTTGAACAGTGGGCCGCTCAGGGCGTGTTGTTGGTGAACTCAACGCTCACAGTCCGAGCCGCCGAACCAGCGAGCCACCAGGGCAATGGTTGGGAGACGTTTACCGACGAGATCATTCGCACGGTGAACAACAAACGCGAACACGTGGTGTTCGTGTTGTGGGGCAATGCGGCGCGTAAGAAGAGGGCCTTGATTGATACTTCGCGACACACCATCATCGAGTCGGCGCATCCGTCACCACTGTCGGCGCACCGCGGATTCTTCGGAAGCAAACCCTTCAGTCGCACAAACGCTGCGTTAGCCAAGGCTGGCCAGCGAACCATCAACTGGGAACTCACCGAGCCCTGAAAACAACAAAAGCGGAGCGACCAAGAATTGATCGCTCCGCTCTGTTGTGACTACTTCACTACGTCACTACTTCAGATTCAGCAATCAGCCCGCTGGGCTCGGATACGTAGGAGCGCTCTCATTACCTGGAGCCGTCTTGTAGTCCGTGACGGCACCGGTTGGGTCGAAGAACTTGTCAGTCTTAGGCCATTCACCGGGCAGGTAACGCTTGCCGCCATCGACGAACTGGTACATACCCACGCCGGGCTTGCGGATCTCATCGAGTCCGGTTGCGGCCGGATCCCACCAGATCATCGTGGCATCGTCGACGCCGTGGTAGTCGTCCTTGATCGCCCAACGGCCTTGATCGCCCCACGACAACGACGGCTGTGTAATCGCCGAGCGCGTTGGCTTGGCGTTGAACAACGCCTCTTTCCATGTCTGCGGCGAAAGGTTGGGACCCATGCCTTGCAGCACTGCATAGAACACCGCTGGGAATGGAGCGATCAACGCAATCGTGTCCTTGGCTGGCGGCTCGTTACCGGTGAACCACTTGTACAACGCGTAGGCGCCGGTGGTCTCGGGGGCGAGACGAGCCGACAGCGACGTGTACCCAAACGCGTGCTTCCACTGCGACTGGTCGTACGTGCGGGCGAACGCGTTCACGTCGACCAACGCCGACGTACCGATGAACCACTCAGGGAAATAGCCCTGAGCAGTTGCCTCCCTGGTGAAGTCACGAGGCGCAACCGGATCACCGTCGAACACAATGGTGGTCACCCCTGCCGCCTTGAACTTGGCGATGGCCTGCGACGCTGATTGCTGAATGGTGCCCGGGTTGAGCGCGTACGCAACGGTCTCGGCTACTGGGGTACCGGCATCGACCATGCCCTTTTGGAACTGATCGTTCGAGATCTTCGAGCTGGCGCTGCTCTCGAGGTAGAGCGAACCGAACTTGCGGGGGCTGTTCACGAATTCGTCGCCCGCATGGGTTGCGTTCTTGCCAACGAGTTGGTTCTTAATCAACTCCAGCACGTGGATTTGGGCCTGATCGCCGCTGCCGCCGATGCCCCACACGTACGGATCTCGCTGTGCGTAGAAGTCGTGTGGCTGGCCGGGAGTACAGCTCATGCACAGGATTTTGTGAGCGGCAAGCTCGTCAGCAAATGCGCTGTTGAGGTTTGGACCGCCCCACACCATGAACGGCTTGATCTCTTCGGCAATGCGCACCGCATCGGCGCGTGCAGCGGTCTCGTCAAGCGCGTTGCCAGTGCCAACAAACGGCACGAACTTCACGCTGCGGCCGTATGTCTCGTAGTACGTCTCGTAGTACTTGAGCAGGTTCTGCATCGTCTCGGTGGCCTGCGCATTGGTGTCGGACACCTGCACTGCGTCGGTGATGTAGGCCATGATCGCGTCGCCCGGTTGGCCCTGATACATCGCGATGGTGATTTCGTCGGCGGTTACGCCCTCGGCGGTGGCGCCGCCGTTATCGCCGGTGAATGGCACGTAACACTGCGAGGCGAAGAAGTCGGGAACGGCAATCTTGCCCGTGGTGGTATCGCAGCGCGTACCCCAGTCGACCGTGACGCCTGCATCCTTGGCCTCCGTGAAATTCATCGGATAGGTAATCTCTCCGGGGGCACCGGTGCCTGGCGTAGACGATGATCCGCCGGCTTCGGTAGACACAGGCGCAACGACCTTGTCGTCTTTGCCGCCCGAGATCACCAACACACCGACGCCGATGGCAACCGCTGCAACGAGGCCGATGACGGGCCCGAATCGTTTCAGGGTGGTGGATTTCTTGGCTTCACTTTCTGCACTTACTGGTTGCATGAGCTTCCCCCTTGTTATCGGATTATGTTCCGGATCTTGTGATTGCCACAGCTGAGGTTCCGAGATAGCTCTCGACCACTCGTGGATCTTCGAGCACCGCGCTGGGCGTGCCCGTTGTGACTACTGCGCCTTGGTCAAGCGCGATCAAGCGATCAGAGATCGAGCTGATCAGCGGCATGTCGTGCTCGATAATGACCAACGCCGCGCCCATCTCTGCACGCAGCCGCAACAACACTGGCGCGAGCGCTTCGACCTCGCGTTGAGCGATTCCCGATGACGGTTCGTCGAGCAGAATCACCGTGGGTCGGTGCGCAACCTGGCAGGCAAGATCGACCACCCGACGCGTGCCAGTGGACAGCTCGCGAATGAACGATTGGCGGTACTGGGTAAGGCCCATCAGCTCAAGGAGTTCGTCGACTCGCTCGGAAACCTTTTGCTCAGAGTCGAATGTCTGCGGCAAACGAAGCGCTGCGGCAAACATGCTGCGGCTCTTCACGAAGCGCTCGGTTGCAACAGCGAGAGTTTCGCTGACGGTGAGCTCTGGGAACAGCTTGGCGTCTTGGAAGCTACGGCCAAGACCTGCTGCGGCGCGCTCCGCGGGTGAGGCTTCAGTGACCTCTTTGCCGCTCAAGAACAGGCGGCCAACCTCAGTTGGCGTGAAGCCCGAAATGAGATCGAACAGGGTTGTCTTGCCGGCGCCATTTGGACCAATGATGCCCACGATCTCGCGAGGCGCGATCTCGAACGAAACATCGTTGACCGCTCGAATGCCGCCGAACGAACGCGTCATGTTGTCGACCTTCAACACCGCGGGTTCTCCCTCGGCGGCGGCGACAGACACTTGCTCTACCGAGTCGCCAACGCTGGCGTGCGAGAGAAACACCGAGCGCAAAAGGTCGGGACGTGCGAGCAGATCGGCAGTTGGCCCGCTGAAGCGAACTGTGCCGCGCTCGAGGAAGTAGGCGCGCTTGGCCACCGACAAAGCGACGTTGACGCTCTGCTCGACCATGATGATGGCAACCCCGCTGGCCGCAAGGCGCTCGACGATTGGCAACAGTTGGCCAACGATGATGGGTGCGAGCCCCAACGACAGTTCGTCGATGAGCAGCACGCGCGGGCGAGCGATAAATGCCATGCCAAGCGCAAGCATTTGCTGTTGGCCACCACTGAGGTTGGCCGATGCATCGTCGAGGCGTTGCTGCAGAATCGGGAACATCTCGAGCACTTCGGCGGTGCTGGCCTCGACCTCGTCGCGCTTGCGGCGCTGTGTCCACCCAGCCAACTGCAGGTTCTCGCGAACCGACAACGAGCCGAAGACTCCCGCTCCACCGGGCATCTGCGAAACACCCAACATCGCGATCTCGTTTGGCGGAGCGTGAGTGATGTCGCGACCATCGAGCACCACGGCTCCACGATCGGCCTCGACGATGCCACTCATGGCTTTGAGCAACGTTGATTTACCGGCGCCGTTGGTGCCGAGCAGCGCAACAATCTCGCCTTCTTTCACGTCGATGTCGACGCCGAAAAGCACTTGGCGGCCGCCGTAGCCGGCGTCGACGCCTCGCACCAACAACAGATCGGATTCGCCGGCGCGACGCTGATACAGCGCCTCAGATCGAGCGGCTGCGGCGCGCCACACCTGGGCGATATCGGCGTCGATGACATCGGCGATGCTGCGCAAAATGAGGCTGCCGATGATGAACAGCGGCACCATCACCAACATGCCGACTCGTACGTTCCATTTGTCGGCAACCCAGCCGATGAGCGGCAGCACAACGAGACCGGGGATGACCCACAACGATGCGACGCTAAACCCAGTGGCTCGAGCGCGGGCTGGAATGGCCAACGAGAACGCAACCAGAATGCCCGGCCCAAGCGTGGCGAGCGAGGCAGAGATCGCGCAGTTCATCGCTATGGCTGTTGCGACGTTGGGCGACAAAGCGAAGGCCACGAGCAGCACCGAGGTGCCGACAGCGATCCACGACAGAAAGCGGATGAGGCCCTTCATGTTGTTCATGAAGTTGCGGGTGACGAACCGAGCGCCAAGCACAATGCCCACCAGTTGAAACGGCTCGGCGATTGCGGCGGCGAACCCACGACCACGTTCGCCGAGGCCGAACTCTCGGTCGTAGAGCACCGAGGCAAGGGTGACGAATCCGGTGAGTGCTGTAGCGAGAAACGGAAGTGACCACCAGATACGGCGAAGGCTCTGCACCTTTTGCACGGTGCGCCAACTCTCGGCGAACGAAGCCGGAATTTCTTCAGTGTTGATGACCTCTTCCGAGGCGCCCGTTGCGGCGCGTTCCCAACGTCCGCGAATGGGTTCACGCATCTTGAACGCAAGCACGGCGAAGATGATGGTGGGCACCATGAAGACAAAGAACGGAGTGCGCCATCCGAAGTAGTACGCCAACAAACCGGCCGACAACGGGCCAACAAACGAGCCGACAGCATTGGCGGCGCGGTGGGCGCTGAAGACCCGGCTACGACTTTCAATCGGGTAGTAGTCGGCCAACAGCGAGTTGTGCGTGGGGTCAACGACGGCCTTGCCAATCGACGAGCCGGATCGGGCGATGGTGAGTACCACTACACCCATCGCAAGTCCGGTCATACCGCTGAACAGACCCCACACCAGAGCGCCGATGATGGCGAGCGGGATGCGCTTTGAACGGTCGGCGTACTGGGCAATAGGCACCTGCAAAGCGAGTGCCGCGATCGATGCAAGAGCCACGAGTGCAAGCGCCGTGGTGAGGTTGATGTTGAATTCCTCGCGAATGTTCGGCAGCAAGATGCCGAACGCAGTGCGGTCGAGTTCGTCGACAGCATTGAGCCCAAACAGGATGATGAGCGGAAAAGCAGACTCACCACCGCAGATGGTACGAAGCCATACCATTGGGTGCCTGAGCCCCTCGAGAAACGCCTTGATCATGCCGGTACCTCGGAGTTGGCTTGCGGTTCTGTCGGACTCGCTCGTTGAACTGCTACTGCTGCTGCGGCTTGCTGTGCGGCCGCATCACGACGCCCCGTCGAGAACTTCGCGAGCAGGTCACGCAACTTGGTCACCTGGCTGCCGAGCCCGCCGGGCATCACCAACAGAATGAACATCATGCCCACCGAGGTAGACAACAGCCGCCACTCGATCGAGGGTAAACGCAACGAAACGCGGGCGTACACGGCGCCGATAATGACGCCGGTGATCGAACCAAGGCCACCGATGATGGCGGCCGTAAAGACACCAAAGCTTTCGCCCACCGAGTACTGAGAAAGGCTGAACGCGTGGTTCGAGTGCACCAGCAATCCACCCGCCACGCCAGCGATTGCGCCGCTGAGCATGAAGGCCGCAAGCTTGGATCGCACGGTGGCCACCGAGAAGCTCTGTGCAGCACGCTCGTTCTCGCGCAGCGCAACAATGACCCGACCTGAGCGTGAGCGGCGAATACCGCGCACCACCAGAATGATCAGCGCCAGCACCACCATCGAATACACATAGAACCGCGTTGGGGTATCGACGTTGATGCGACCAAACAGCGGATCAATTTTCAGGCGGGTGTTCGGGATCCATCCAAAGAACCGATCGTTGAGTAACCACGACGACACGCTGAGGCCGAATGCCAGCGTGGTCACGGCGAGGTACAAGCCCTGCAGCCGCAAGGCCGGCAAGCCAACGAGCAACGCTGCGACGGCACCAGCGAGAGCACCAGCGAGCAGCGCCAACGAGAGATCGACGTGCCAACGCGACGTACACAGTGCGCTGACTGCGGCACCCACTGCAACGAAGCCCATCTGGCCGAGCGAGATCTGACCGGCCCAACCGGACAGCACCATCAGCGACAGCCCGATGACCACGAAGACGATCACTTCGGTGAGTTGAATGAGGCGGTCGACTCGCAAGGTCATGGGAAGCAACACAAGCGCTGCGGCGAGCAACGCGACGCCGCCCCAGCGAACCACGCGCATCGGAGCCAAGCGAGCAACTCCGGCGTCGAGTGGGCGAACTTCTTCAGAGCCACGCCACGACGACGACGCGTCGGTGTCGCTACGGCTGACCGAACGGCGCTGGAACAACAAGACCACGAGCACCACTGCAGAGACCATCGGCACGACGAGCAATGGGCTCTGCGCATGCCACGTGACCCAGTAGTCAAGAAACCCAATGGCGATACCGGCGATGGCAACCGTTGCGAGATGCTGCAATCGACCGATCACCAGGGCTGCCATCGCGAACAACAAGTTGCTGACGTCGAAGGCGCTGCCGATAGGCGCACCAAGAATGCCCGCACGAAGAAACAGCGCCACGAACGACAACGCTGCGGCCAACGCCCACACCACGGTAGACAACCGCGACACAGGGATGCCGAGCATGTTTGCTCGGTCGCTGCGCTCGGCCGAAGCGCGTACAGCAACGCCGATTCGCGTGCGGTTGAGGAACAGCGCCACGAGCACCATCACGATTGGCGCAACAATCAGCGCAACAAAGTCGTTCGACAGCAAACGGAACGGCCCGATATCGAGCTTCCACGGAAACATCTGCGGCAAGCGCTGCGAGGCGGCGTTCTTGCCCCACCAACGCGGCACCAAAATGCCAAGCAACACAAGCACCTGAGTGATGCCCAACGTCGCAACGGTGAGCACCAGTCGCGACGCATTACGAAAGCGCCGAACGATCGCCAGCTCAACAATCGCTCCAAGAGCAACTGCAATCACTAGGCCGACGACAAAGCCCAATGGATAGGGCCAATGCGAGAAGACCACCAATGCCACGGCGAATGAGGTGGGTACCGAACCGAGATCGGCCTGCGCAAAGTTGAGTACTCGGTTGGCGCGGTAAACAAGCGCAAGACCGATGGCCAACAACGCGTTCAACATGCCGAGCACGAGCCCACGCACAGCACCACCCCAAGGCAGCGGCCACAGGTTGAACGCCACAATAAGCGCGACAAAAATTGCGAAGCCAAGCGCGGCAAATCGTGCCCGCCGCGCGGGCTCGGATCCCCTCATCCGGTCAAACATCCCCATGCAGGCCAGAACGTACACCGTTGGCTGGGCACTATTGTGAGTTGGATGATCGCGCCAGCCAAGCCGCCGAAACCGGACTGGCCCAGCCGCGCGTTCGCGCTGCGACTTCGTAGCCGCTCAAGAACAATCGATTTCGTGTTCGACGGCATCGATGGATTCCGGAGGCATCGCACCGGGCGCCATGCCGCGTTGCTTGCCCACTACGGGTTCCTCTCGATCTTTCCGTTGCTGTTGGCGCTGACCACCATTTTGGGATTCGTGTTGCAAGGCGATCCGGACTTACGTAATCGCATCATCAACTCGGCGCTTGCCAACATTCCAATCATCGGCCAGACACTGCGCGTGAACCCGGCCGACCTTCACGGCAACGTGGTGGTGCTCATCGTCGGACTCGGCGGCAGCTTGTGGGCTGGCACCAAAACGTTCGTGTTTGCACAGATCGCAATCAACGACATCTGGGAGATCCCCGAACACCAGCGGCCGTCCATCGCTGCAAGCCGAATTCGCGCGCTGCTCGCTATTGCTGTGGTGGGCGTGGCCCAGATCGGCACCGCCGTCGTCACCGGAATCATCGGCGTCAGCGGCGTCTCGTGGCTCAACCGAATCCTGTTGGCGCTCAGCGCTGTAGTCATCAACGTCGCTGTGGTCGCCGGCAGTTTCCGGGCGCTCACGGCTCGACATCTCACCAAGCGCCAGCTGCTCCCCGGCGCAGTGAGCACGGGCATCACCTTCGCTGTGTTGCAAGTCTTTGGAGCAACCGTGGTGCTGCACGCAATCACCAACGCGGCCCCTGTCTACGGCACCTTCGCATCGGTTATCGGACTCATCACGTGGATGAGCCTTCATTCGATGGTCGCGCTGCTAGGAGTCGAAGCCAACGCTGCGCTCGATCGGCTCCCCCACCAAACCTCTACGCTCGTCACATCATGAAACTGCACCCGTTCAACGACTCGTTTGCGTGGCGCTCAACCCACTCCACCAACGGCCACACATTCTTGTCGGCAGCGCAGATCGAGCAGTTCGACCGCGATGGTTACTGCCTCGTTGAGAACGCCTTCTCAGCGGACACATTGGCAACGCTCACCGCCGCCATCGACCCCCACGAACAGCAAGGCACCGACTTCTTGCGCACCCAGCCCGATGAGACCTTCTTCATCGCCAAGGCCGATGCAATTACCTTCACCGTGCACCTCGTGGCACGCAACGAGGTCTGCCGCCAATTCACGCGGCACGATTCGCTACTCGGCGTCACCGGCGATCTCATCGGCGACAACGTGAGCATGTACTGGGATCAAGCCGTCTACAAAAAGCCCGAGCCACTGCGCGACTTTCCGTGGCATCAAGACAATGGCTACGCGTACGTCGAGCCACAGCAGTACCTCACTTGCTGGGTGCCGCTCACCGATGCCACCGTCGACAACGGTTGTCCGTGGGTAGCCCCCGGAGTCCACCGAGTCGGCACGCTTGAGCACACAGTTGGCCCATTCGGATTGAGTTGCCTCGATTCGTTCGAAGACTCCATTCCAGTAGAGGCCCCGGCCGGCAGCATCGTGGTGTTCTCATCGCTCACGCCGCATCGCACCGGACCCAATCGCACCGATCAGGTTCGCAAGAGCTACATCGTGCAATACGCACCGACCGGCTCGATCATCCGCAATAGCGCTGACCCATCCGACCGCACCGCAGCCAATGATCCCAAGCGCCAATACGAAGTCCTGCGCCACGGCATCGCCGTCGCCTAACCACCCCCGCCCGCGCCGCCCCACGCCTTCCACATCCCCGCCGTCCAC
>JBAXER010000010.1:0-54160 GCA_037140375.1 Actinomycetota bacterium | reverse complement strand
CATTGGCCAACAGCCGCCAGTGCCTGATTGAGATCGATAACCGGAGTGCCTGCGCCGCAATGCACGATCATCTCATCGGGTTGAATCGATTCGATTCCGCCCGGGGCTGCCACAACACGGCATCCTGCGAGAGCTCCCCCACGGGTAGACAGACCAGAGATAGCGACCGGACCGTCGTTGACGCCGCCCACCTCGCGTGCGAACGATGTCAGATCCATGCGCCCTCAGGAACATGATGCACATCGCCGCAACCAGATGCGCTGGGCAGCACCTTGGTCGGGTTCGCAAGGGCGGTGGGGTCGAATGCCCGACGCATTGCTGCTTGGGCTTCAAGATCTGCTTCGGCGAACATCAGCGGCATGAAGTCACGCTTCTCGAGGCCGATTCCGTGCTCGCCGCTGAGCACTCCCCCAGCAGCAATAGAAACACGCACGATTTCTTCGCCGGCTGCATGCACCCGATCCATAATGCCGGGCTCGCGCTTGTCGAAGATCAACAGCGGATGCAGGTTGCCGTCGCCCGCATGGAACACGTTCATCACCAACAGATCGTGGCGCTTGGCAATCTCGTACACGTGATTGAGTACTTCGGGCAGCTTGCGCCGAGGCACCACCGTGTCGTGCAGGTAGTAGTTGGGTTTGATACGAGCGATGGCACCGAACGCTGTCTTGCGGCCCTTCCAGAGCAACGCTCGTTCGGCTTCGTCTTGCGCCACTCGCACGGTGCGCGTGCCGTGCGCTTTCGCGATCGCAATGATGCGCTCTACTTCGTCGTGTAGCCCGTGTGGCAAACCGTCTACTTCGACCAACAAGATGGCTGCTGCGTCGACGGGCAAACCGGCATGGATGTAGTCCTCGACGGCCTGTGTGCAGAGCTGGTCCATCATCTCAAGCGCAGCGGGCACCATGCCGTCGGCGATGATGGCGCTTACGGTTTCGGCGCCGTCTTCAACACGGTCAAAGTCGAACAGCATCGTGCGAACCGTTGGCGCATTCTGAGTGAGACGCACACAGATCTTCGTGGCAATGCCAAACATGCCCTCGCTTCCCACGAACGCACCGCGCAGGTCGAGGCCATCGGGGTCGGGGTCTTCGCCGCCGAGAACAACGATGTCACCTTCGGGGAGCACCACTTCGAGCGCCACAATGTGCGCAGCAGTGACTCCGTCGGCCAAGCAGTGCGGGCCGCCCGAGTTGTTGGCAACGTTGCCGCCGATGGTGCAACTCTGCTGACTGCTCGGATCTGGGGCGAAGTGAAGACCAAGGTGCGCAACGGCCTTGGTGAGGTCGAGGTTCAACAGACCAGGCTCGATCCACGCTTGACGGTTCTCGGCGTCGACCGACAGCAGGCGGTCCATCTTGGCGAGCGAAATCACCACCGCACCATCGAGCGGCGTTGCCCCACCCGCAAGACCCGTGCCGCTGCCGCGCGCCACGTATGGCTGATTGTGCTGAACGCACGCTCGGACAACGCGTTGCACCTCGGCGGTTGTGGTTGGGAAGCACACGATCGACACATCGCCAGTGAAGTTTGAGGCGTCTCGCCGATACAGGCTCAACTCGGTGGCGCCGACGCGTACGCGGTCGGTGCCAATCGCCCGCCGCAGATCGTCAGTCAGGGATGTCATGCTCCGCGCCGCATGCGGCGACCGCTGCGAAGGTGGCCTGCATCATTCGCGGCGCGAACTTGGCGCAGCACGATGACCTGCCCCGGCTCTACCGGTTTGCCATCGACCAGCACCTGATCATCGGAGCTGAGTTCGTCGGCCAACGAACCAAAGGTGCCATCGCGTCGAGCGATGAGTTCGGCCTCTTTGTCATGCATTGCGCTGCGGCCGTCGCGCAAGGCTTCGCTGACGTCGAGACGGCGCTCACGCATGCGCGCCCGAGCCGACTTCACGAGACTCGCGGGCGTGAGGTGCGAGGCCGTGGCCTTCACCTTCTTCTTGGCGTAACCAACGCTGGCAACGCCTGCGAGTGCCCCGCTGATGAACCAACTCAGTCGTTTCATCATTTCGGGATCCCAGTAACGGTGTTGCCTGTTGAACCGCGGTTGGCCTTCTTGATTGCCTTCTGATCAGCGCGGCGCAGGCGACGCCAGGCCCGGCTTGTGCCGGTGGCGATGCCCGCGACCTTGATAACCGGCACAGACAACGCAGCGCGGGCTACGCGACCGCCGCCTGACACGGCATCGCTAATTGCTTCGGCAGAGCCCAGCACCCGATCGAAGCGATCGAGATCGTGACGAGCCTCGGCCATCGTGGCGCGTGCCTGATCGGTAGAGAGTTGCAACTCGGCAAGCAGAGGGCGGGTCTCAGCGCGCAGGGATTCGACCTCGCCACGAAGCGACTTCAGGGTGTCGAGCACCCGCAGCAGAACAACAATGAGCGCTGCAAAGCCAATGGCGCACAGCACCGTGGCGACCACTACCGCGAGTTCGCCCGCTGTCATTGGCTACCCTCGCTGTCGGTTGTGGTTTGGGTGCGCATCATGCGGAGCGTAACTTCCTGCTCGAATCCAAGTGTTGTCGGATCATACAGGGTGGTGCCGAGTAGCTCTTCGGGCCGATATTTCTGCGGAACCCAACCACGCGGGTCGTCGTGCGGATAGAGGTAGCCGGCTCCGTGACCCAGCGCCGAAGCTCCCTGATAATGACCGTCGCGAAGGTGCGCTGGCACCTCGCCCACGGCACCATCGCGAACCATTGCTCGAGCGTTCCATATGCCCAGAGCTGCCCGGTTGCTCTTTGGGGCGGTGGCCAGGTGCACCACGGCTTGAGCCAGATTGAGCTGGGCCTCGGGCAGTCCAACGTGTTCAAGCGCCTGCGCCGCAGCCACCGCAATCATCAACGACTGTGGGTCGGCCATGCCGATGTCTTCACTGGCCAACACGATGAGGCGCCGCACGATGAAGCGAGCGTCTTCGCCAGCCTCGAGCATGCGCGCTAGCCAATACAGACCTGCATCGGGATCGCTTCCGCGAATGCTCTTGATGAACGCACTGATGACGTCGTAATGGTCGTCTCGCCCGTATCGCAACGCACTGGTACCAAGCGCTGACTCGACATGCTCAAGCGACACAGGGTGTGGATGCGCAAGCGCACAGGCCACCTCGAGGGCGGTGAGCACTTGACGACCATCGCCTCCTGAGCGGTCGGCCAACAGCGCCACTGCGGCAGGGTCTGCTGTGGCTGCTTCGGAGGCGAGGCCGCGTTCGATGAGCAGAACAATTGCCTCGCGACCGAGCGGCTCAAGTCGAAACAAGGTGCTGCGGCTGCGCAACGGAGCATTGACCTCGAAGAACGGATTCTCAGTAGTGGCGCCGATCAGCGTGAGCGTGCCATCTTCGACAGCGGGCAACAGCGCGTCTTGCTGAGCCTTTGAGAACCGGTGAATTTCATCGAGGAACAAGATGGTGCCGCGATCATGCTCGCCGAGGCGTTGACGAGCACGCTCGATGACCTCGCGCACATCTTTAACGCCTGCGGACACAGCCGACAACTGTTCAAAATGGCGTTTGGTGGTACCCGCCACTGCCAGCGCGAGCGTGGTCTTGCCGGTGCCAGGCGGTCCCCAGAAGATGGCCGAGCTCAGCCGGTCTTGCTCGACGAGTCGGCGCAGTGGCCTTCCCGGTCCCACAAGATGCGCCTGCCCCACAACCTCGTCGAGCGTGCGCGGTCGCAAACGTGCTGCGAGCGGAGCTTGTTGGCGCAGTCGATCGGCGGCTGCCGAGCTGAACAGATCGTCGCTCACAACGAGCTCAGCACCAACTGGTAACCAGCGCGCCGGAAATCGACCACGCTCTCGATCAGCCACTCACGGGTGACCCACTGCCACGCGACGAACTCGTGATTATCTGGTGTGGGCACGATGTCGGCGCGTAGCGCGTCGAACAAGAACCAGCGATGCAACTGCCCGAGGCGACCCTTGGCAGTCTTGAGCTCATCGGGGTACTCGTAGGGCACCCAATCGGGATATTGCGCTACGGCCTGAACCTCGTTGGGGCCAAGCCCTGTTTCTTCGTGAAGCTCTCTCCATGCAGCAGCGAGTGGATCCTCGCCAACCTCGAGACCACCCTGGGGCAGTTGCCATTGCCCGCGCACGTCGCCGCGTTCGAACGCCAGCAAACGGTCGTCGACGCCGCGAACGACCATGACGACTCCAGCTCGGAAATGTGGGCTTGCCATATGGCTCAGAACCTACAAGCTTGTAGTGGCGTCGGCGCGATGCGCCGGCGCCAGCGACGACTTAGGCCTTGGGCGGCATCGCGCGGATACCGAGCTCGGCCAACTGCTTCGGGTTCGGAATCGTTGGCGCATTGGTCATTGGGTCCGTGCCGCTTTGCGTTTTCGGGAAGGCAATGACCTCACGGATGTTCTCTTCGCCAGCAAGGATCGCCACGAGACGATCGATACCAAACGCGAAGCCGCCGTGTGGCGGGGCTCCGTATTCGAACGGGCGCAGGAAGAAGCCGAACTTCTTTTCGGCGTCTTCGTCGCTAATGCCCAAGGCCGTGAACACCTTGCGCTGCAGATCGCTCTTGTGGATTCGAATGGAACCAGAACCAAGCTCCCAGCCGTTGAGCACGAGGTCATAGGCCATCGCTCGCACCGACATTGGGTCGGTGTCGAACTTGTCGAGATCGTCTGGGTGCGGCATGCAGAACGGGTGGTGGCCAGGCTTTGGCTTTCCGGTCTCCTTGTCGACGCCAACGAACAACGGGAACTCGATCACCCATACGTAGCGATAGGGCCCCTGCCACACCGGTGGGCGGCCAAGGTCGTTACGGATCTGACCCAACACTTCGCACGTGGTGTCCCACGCATCGGCCACGATGAGAATGAGGTCGCCGGGCTTGGCCTCGAGGCGGGCCATCAACGCAGCCTGCTCGTCGGCGCTGAGGAACTTGGCCACTGGCGACTCGAGGCTGCCGTCGGCGGCGACCTTGAGCCATACCAAACCCTTGGCACCCATCTGCTTGGCGCGATCGGTGAGCGCATCGAGCTTGTTGCGGCCCAACTCTTCGGCCTTGCCCGAGGCATTGATGCCCTTAATGCAGGCTGCACCCGCAAACGCTTTGAACTCTGTGGCGGCGAAGATGTCGGTGAGTTCGTTGAGCTCCATACCGAAACGGAGGTCGGGCTTGTCGACACCAAAACGGTTCATGGCATCGCGCCAAGTCATCTGCTCGATGGTTGGTGGACGCTCGCCGGTTACGGCCTCGGCCGCCGCCATCACAGCCAAGCTGATGGCTTCGAGGACGTCGTCTTGGCTCACGAAGCTCATCTCAGCGTCGAGCTGCATGAACTCGTACTGGCGATCGGCGCGCAGGTCTTCGTCGCGAAGGCAGCGAGCGATTTGGTAGTAGCGATCCATGCCAGCCACCATCAGCAACTGCTTGAACAACTGCGGGCTCTGCGGCAACGCATAGAACGCGCCTGGTTCTTTACGGCTCGGCACCAAGAACTCGCGGGCGCCCTCGGGAGTAGACGGCACCAACATTGGTGTCTCTACCTCGACGAAGCTCTGCGCTTCCATCGCTCCGCGAATGGCCGAGTTCACCTTGGCGCGTACGCGCAGGTTCTTTTGCATGCGCTCGCGGCGGATGTCGAGGTAGCGGAACTGCAAGCGGGTGGTCTCTTCAACCTTGTCGGCGCGTGAATCGATGGGGAAAGGCGGTGGCTCGGCGGTGCGCAGCACCTCGACGACACACTCGCCCATCTCGATCTCGCCAGTGGGAAGGTTGGGGTTCACGGTGCCTTCGAGGCGGGCCCGAACGGTGCCGGTGATTCGCACAACGAACTCGCTGCGCACATCGACGTCGTTGTCGACGACGCACTGCACGACGCCGGTGTGGTCGCGCACATCGACGAAGGCCAACTGCGTGCCGTGCTCGCGACGACTGGCTACCCATCCGCAGACGCTGATGGTTTGGCCGATATGGAGAGCGCGGACTTCGCCGCACATGTTGGAGCGCATGCTGGTAGCACTCATGGTGTTGCCTCTTTCGGAGCCGTTTGAAGGGCTTGGATGACTTCGGATATCAGTGTGTCGCGAGCGACAGATCGCTGAGCGTCTTCTCCGCGTAGCGGACGAATCACAACTTGGCCTGCCTCGAGCTCGTTCGAACCAACAATGATGGCCAACGGGGCACCACTGCGATCGGCGCCCTTCATTTGGCTCTTCATGCTGCGGTTCTCAAATGCCCGATCGGCTGAGATGCCAGCGGCGCGTAGCTGCGCGGTGATGCGCAACGCTTCGTGGCCGCCGGTGGTGTCTACGACGAACACATCGACAGTCTTGTTCGGAGCGCCAAACACGCCTTCGTCATCGCACGCCAACAACGTGCGGTCGAGGCCGAGAGCGAAGCCGATGCCGTGGGTAGCTGGACCACCGAGTGACTCAACGAGGCCGTCGTATCGGCCGCCGCCGCCGAGCGCGTTCTGCGCCGAGTCGAGGGTGCCGCCCTGGAACTCGAACGTGGTACGTCGGTAGTAGTCGAGTCCACGCACCAACGCAGTGTCGATAGTGAACGGGATGCCCAAGTCGGTGAGGCCCTGTTGTACGGCTTCGAAATGAGCTGCGGCCTCTGGACTGTAGAACGAAGCGATGCGTGGAGCGTCGGCTAATACTGCTGCGTCGGCAGCACGCTTTGAGTCGAGCACCCGTAACGGATTCTTGGTGAGCGTGATCTGGCTCTCTGGCGACAAGCGCTCGAGATTGTTCTTGAAGTACTGCGCAAGGCTCGCCTCATAACGCGCCCGATCGTCGGGCTCGCCGAGCGAGTTGAGCAGCAGCTTCACTTGGCGAAGGCCGAGGCGCTGATAGAACTCCCACGCCAACGCAATGACCTCGACATCGAGGTACGGATCGTCGGCACCGAGCACCTCGATGCCAACTTGATCGAACTGCCGGAAGCGCCCGCGCTGAGGCTTCTCGTAGCGAAAGTTGGGGCCCGCGTAGAACACCTTCCACGGCGTGATGGGGCGATGCTGCGCAAAGATGCGACATACGCTGGCCGTGCATTCGGGACGCAGCGACACGTGGCGACCGCCGCGATCGATGAAGTCGTACATCTCCTTGGTGACAACATCTGTTGCCTCGCCTACGCGCTGAAAGACACCAAGGTCTTCCATCAACGGCGGCATCACTTCGCCGTAGCCGGCAGCCTCAACAACCTGAGCGAAGACGGCCTGGAACTGACGCCAGCGGCCCGAATCGGGGGGCAGGATGTCGCGCATCCCTGGGCTGTGCTGGAACTCGGGCATAGGTGACAAGGTTAGAGCACCGCAGGCGTGAACACTCGGAGTGTTTCGCGAGACGAGTCGTTACGAGCAACTACGTGTGGGCTCAGGTGCCCTTCCCGGGGACCAGTCGATAGGCGTCGTAGACACCATCAACAGTTTTAATGGTGCGCAACACAGAGTCGAGCAGGCTTGGGTCTCCGAGCTCGAACTCGAAGCGCATCTTTGCCACTCGGTCGCTGCCGGTGTGAGTACTGCAGGCCACGATGTTCACGTGCTGCTCGCTGAGCGCGTTGGCTACGTCGCGAAGGAGGCGCGAGCGATCGAGCGCCACCACCTCGACACCAGCGCGGAACACAGCCTTGCGGTTGTCGCCCGCCCACTCGACATCGATGAGGCGTGAGGCCTGATCGCTCATCAGCGACACAGCGTTTGCGCAGTCGGAGCGATGCACGCTGACGCCGCGACCGCGGGTGACGAAGCCCATGATCTCATCGCCGGGCACTGGGGTGCAGCATCGCGAGAGACGAACCAAGACATCGTCGAGTCCCTCGACATGAATGCCTGCCGTAGATCGAGCACGCCGAAAACCGCGTGGACGCACAACCTGCGATGACGACAGCTGTTCTTCTTGGTTGCCGCTGCGGAACTCATGGGCAACCTTTTGCACCAAGCCGCGAGCGGAGAGATGCTTCTCGCCGATTGCGGCAAGCGCAGTATCGAGATCGGTAAAGCCGTGTGCTCCGAGCTCCTTGAGGAACACCTCCGAGGTCCACATGCCGTGCACCGGCAGTCCCTCACGTCGGAACTCTTTGGTGAGTTCGTCGCGGCCAATGTCGACTGCGTCGTCTCGGCGCTCGCGGCTGAACCATTGACGAATTTTGTTGCGGGCTCGAGGCGACTCGACGAATGTCAGCCAGTCTTGTGACGGCGCTGCGGACTCGAGCTTCGAGATGAAGATCTCGCACGTATCGCCGCTGCGCAGCTCGCTATCGAGCGGCACCAGGCGCCCGTTCACTTTGGCACCGATGCACTTGTGCCCGACCTCGGTGTGCACGGCGTATGCGAAGTCGACCGGAGTTGAGTGAATGGGCAGCGTGACCACGCGACCCTTAGGGGTAAACACGAACACTTCTTCTTGCTCAAGGTCGCTCTTGAGGCTTTCCATGAACTGGTTCGGATCGGTGATTTCGGCTTGCCAGTCGATGATGCGATTGAGCCAATCGATGTCTTGCGTGGGCGCATCTTCTTTGTAGGCCCAGTGCGCCGCGACTCCCCATTCGGCGCGCTGGTGCATTTCGCGGGTGCGAATTTGCACCTCGATGGGCTTGCCGTCGGGCCCGATGACGGTGGTGTGCAAGCTCTGATACAAGTTGAACTTCGGCATCGCGATGTAGTCCTTGAACCGGCCTACAACGGGCTTCCAACGACCATGAATACAACCGAGCGCTGCATAGCAATCTTTGATTGAGTCGGCCGTAACTCGGATTGCGACGAGGTCGAAGATCTCGTCGAAATCGCGGTTCTTCTGGATCATCTTTTCGTAGATGCTCCACATGTGCTTGCCGCGACCGGTGACCTCGGCATGAATACCAAGCTCAGCAAGTCGTGACCGCACCTCGGCCAATGTCTTCGCTAGATACATGTCGCGCTCGGGGCTACGCGTTGCTACGAGATGATCGAGCTCGGCAAAACGCTTGGGATAGAGCGACGCAAAACTGAGGTCTTCGAGTTGCTGGCGAAGTTCTTGCATTCCCAGACGGTGAGCAAGTGGAGCGTAGATATCGAGCGTCTCTTGGGCGATGCGGCGCTGCTTGTCGGCTGGCATGCCAGCGATAGTGCGCATGTTGTGCAAACGGTCGGCGAGCTTGATGATGAGCACGCGCAGATCGCGTGCCATCGCGACCAACATCTTGCGCATAGTGGCGGCTTGCTGCGCCTCTTTCGAGTCGAACTGCAAGCGCTCGAGCTTGGTAACGCCATCGACAATTGCAGCGACATCTTTGCCGAATTGCTTCTCGACCTCGGCAATGGTGATCTCGGTGTCTTCGACCGCGTCGTGCAGCAGTGCCGCAGCAAGCGAGGTTTCGTCGAGGCCAAGGTCGGCCACAATGCGCGCAACGGCGAGCGGATGGTTGATGTAGCTCTCGCCGCTGCTTCGGCTTTGGTGCATGTGAGCTTCGCTGGCCATCGCAAACGCACGAGTGATCATCGTGGTGCTGGCCTTTGGATGCCGCTTTTTATACGCGGCGAGAACAGGTGCAAGGGCATCGTTGGTGGGCTGGTGCTGCCGACGCCACGGCAGCACGCGGTCAACAGTGCCCATTGGCTAGTAGACCGCCAGGCTCTCTACGAGATGATCGCCGAGGCGAGCACGACCATTGAGGCCACCGATTTCAAGCAGGAAGCCGAGTCCGACGACGACTCCCCCAAGCTCTTCGATGAGCCGGCACGTTGCTGCTGCGGTGCCGCCAGTGGCGAGTACATCGTCGATGACCAGCACTCGTTCACCGGGGTGGATGGCATCCCGGTGCATCTCGAGTTTGTCGGTGCCGTACTCAAGGCTGTATTCCTCGCGCACCACAGCCCACGGCAGTTTGCCCGCCTTACGGACCGGCACAAATCCGGCGTTGAGCAGATATGCAACAGGGGCTGCAACGATGAAGCCACGAGCCTCCATGCCGAGCACGCGATCGATCTCGAGATGTTCGAAGCGCTCGACCAAGCTCTGAATAGCACGGCGGAAACCATCGGCGTTACCGAGCAGCGGGGTGATGTCTCGAAAGACCACACCCACGGTGGGATAATCGGCGATCTCTCGCACGAGGCCGCGAAGCCAAGGGGTGTCGGTCATAGAAACATCGGCATCCATGCGTGCAGGCTAGCGAACCTGCACGCAGTACTGCTTGGATACGTGGGCGTTAGCGACGCTTCTTCTTACGAGGACGTGGTGCATGCGTGAGCAACGCTTCTGGAGCATTGACCGAAGCGCCACCGATTGCAGCTGCATCTCCCGTGCGACTCGAACGCAAGCGTTGTGCTTCGCGGCGTGCAGCCGGTGAGCCGCCCATCACGAGACGCTCAAGATCGACGCCGACGGCGCGTGGGCCGCGCATCGCTTTGTACTTCGGTGTCTGGCCCTTGACCCAAGCCAACAAGGGCGACGCAATGAAGATGGAGGAATACGAACCCGTCACAAGACCGACGAACAACGCCAAGGCGAATTCGCGCAACGAGATGGCACCGAGCAAGCCTGCGCCGACAACGAGCAGCGACAATACGGGCAGCACCGCAGCGAGGCTGGTGTTGAGCGAACGCATCACGACCTGGTTCATCGAGACGTTGATGACGTCGTCGTACGGCAGTCGAGAACCCGCGAAACGCGCCGTGTTCTCGTCGACCTTGTCGAACACCACAATGGTGTCGTAGAGCGAAAAGCCGAGAATGGTAAGGAACGCAATGACGGTTGCGGGAGTGACCTCGAGTTGCAGGATCGAGTAGATACCCACGCTGATGAGCACGTCGTGGAGCATGGCGGCGATTGCGCTGAGCGCCATTGCCCACTCGAACCTCCACGCAATGAACAACGCCACCAGAATGATGAAGACCACGAGGGCTCGAACAGCCTTATTGGTGATTTCCTTACCCCATGATGCGGTAACAGAGTTGCTGCTGATGTCCTTGATGTCGACCTTGGCAGCTTTCGCCAAAGCGGCGCTCACCTTTTGGCGAACATCGGCAGGCTGCTCCGAGGTCTGAATACGCAGACGCTCGACACCACTGGCTGACACTGTGACGATCTTTGCTTCAGCAGCAGTCACACCATTGGCATTGAGCACATCGCGGGCCTGAGCGTCAGTGATGTTCGCCGAAGGGACTTCCCACTGAACGCCGCCGTTGAAGTCGAGGCCGAGGTTCAGGCCCTGAGCGAACAACGACACAATGGTGGCAACGATGAGCGCCGCTGAGACGCCGATGCCCCACCACTTGCGACCCATGAAGTCGACACGCGTTTCACCGTGGTAGAGCCGAGCGCGTGCGGTGCGATGCAGCGACACTTCGGTTTCGGGTGCGAGAACTTCGGTCACGACGTTGCTCCTAGTGCCTGGTTTGCGTCGGCAGAGGGCTCCATACCCATGATCCTCTTGCCGCTCATGAACTTGCTCCGTGCCAACAACAACACCGCTGGGCGGGTGAAGAAGTAGGCAACGAATACGTCGATCAGTGTCGACAGGCCAAGGTAGAAGGCGAAGCCCCGAACGGCGCCGACCGACAGGTACCACAACACTGCCGCACCGATGAGCGACACGGAGTCGGCCACCAAGATGGTGTGGAACGCAGCCTTGAAGCCACGCTGCGCAGAGTTGCGCAGCGAGCGACCGGCACGCATTTCGTCCTTGAGGCGCTCGAAGAACACCACGTAGGAGTCAATGGTGACACCGATAGAGACAATCAGGCCCGCCACGCCGGCGAGCGACAGCACACCGTTGTAGAACCGGGAGATGAACGACGTGATGCTGTAGACCAATGTGCCAGAGACACACAGACCGAGTAGAACCACCACCGCTAAGCGTCGGTAATAGGCGAACATGAACGCTAAAACCAGAGCCACGCCGATAGCGCCAGCAATCAGTGCGGCACGCAGCGAGTCCTTACCAAGCGTTGCTGAAACGGTTTGAACCGCCTCGGCTTGCAAGGTGATGGGAAGTGCGCCCGAGTTCATCACTTGAGCCAGCTTGGTGGCTTCGTTCTTGGTGAAGTTGCCGGTGATCTGCACGCTGCCCGTGAAGTTCTCGGCGTTCACTGTGGGAGCTGACTGAATCTGACCGTCGAGCTCAATTGCCAACTGCTTCGATGGGCACGTTGCGGTGCCGTTGAAGCACTCTTTCGCCAAGGCATTCCACACGCCTTCGCCGCTTCCACCGGTCTTGAGGTCGACCGTGACGCCCCAGCCGCCGCCGATGATGCGTGGCGCTGCGGAGTCACGAACAAATACCTCGCCGGTGCCGCCCGATGGGCCCACCTGGCACTTGCCGCCATCGCGAGTTGGGAGCACCTGCGTTGCCGCAGGATCGGAGAATGGCAACCCAGTAGTAGTAGTTGCGCCGGCAACAGTGGTGGTTGTCTCGCCAGTTGCCGCCACCGTGTCGCTTGACGCTGTGGTGGTCGTGGCAGTGCCACCCGTTGGAGGTGTGGCTGTGAGCGCCGCCGTGGTCGTGCTGGTTGGCTCAGTGGTCGGAGGCACGCTGTTCACTCGACGCGCAGGGCCGGGAGCTCCCGATGTAGGCGTGCTTCCCGAAGTCGCGCTTGCGCCGGTGGTGGCCGTCGGAAGGTTAATCACCGTGGTGTTGCCCACAGCGGTCGTGGCAGTACCACCCGTTGTAGTGGCCGTGCCCACGATCGATGTGACCGGGGTTGTGGTCACCGGGTTCGCGCAGCCGATGACTGGGCGCAGGTACACCTTGCCGGTGACGTTCACGAGATCGATGGCCTGCTGCTGGTCGTTGACGCCGGGCAGGTTCACGACGATGGCGTCGTCTTGGCGCAAGATCTCGGGCTCGCCGACTCCGAAGCTGTCGACGCGCTCGCGAATGCGCTCAACAGCGAGGTCGAGGCTCGACTTATCGAACGCCTGACCGGTAACCGGGCGCAGCGTGACGGAGATGCCGCCACGAAGGTCGAGGCCCAATGCTGGGTGATACCCGGCACCGAGAGTGATGGCCATGAGGCTGACCGCAAGCAGAAGGATTGCGCTCAACGAATAGACGAGTTTGCGTTGCATTATTTCTCTGTCTTGTCGTCGGCCGCTGAGTTATCGGCGGCGGTCTTGGAGGAGTTACCTGACGTGTCGACCTTCTTCTGAATCGCTGCCTTGGCTACACGAATCTGAACGGTGTCGTCGATTTCGATCCATACGATGTCGCCATCGAAACCAGTGATAAAGCCATAGATGCCCGAGGTGGTGATGATCTCGTCACCCTCGGTGAGGCTCGACTGCATCGACGACTGCTCCTTCATTCGACGCCGCTGCGGCCGAATGAGCAAGAAGTACATGCCGACCATCATCAACGGCAAGATGAGCAAGCTCAGCGGGCTGCCGCCCGAGTTGGTGGCTTCGAGAAGTAACGGATTAGGCATCAGAACATCCAAAATGACTGTTGCACGGCAGGGGGCCGGGCCGACGGCAAATCATAGTCACACTGAAGCTCAAATTCACTGGATGCACCCTCCCCAAAGTCGTCAAGGATTCTTGAGCTTTCTCAGCCCCAAACTGCGAGGACATGCTGGCGTAGCGCCTCAAATGTGCCTGCCGCGATTGCGGAACGCATGTCGCTCATTAACTGCAGGGTCCATGCAATGTTGTGCAGGCTCACCAGTCGAGGCCCAGTTGGTTCGCCCACCTGAAACAGATGTCGGATGTAGCCCATCGAGTGGCGCAGGCACACCTCGCACGAGCACGCAGCATCGATCGGCTGGTCAGAGTTGATGTGCTTGGCGTTCTTCACATGCACCTTGCCGGTGCTCGTCAGCGCTGTGCCATGACGACCGATACGGGTCTGCATCACACAGTCGAATTGATCGACACCGAGAGCGACCGCTTCGATCAGCGAGGCAGGGTCGCCGACACCCATCAGATAGCGCGGCCGATCGGCTGGAAGGTGCTCGATTGCGGCAGCAAGCGCTGGCAGCATCTCGGCTCGAGTCTCGCCAACGCTGAGACCGCCAATGCCATAGCCATCGAAACCAAGTTCGACCGTACGTTGAGCCGACTCAGCTCGCAGCGTCGTGTCGAGACCGCCTTGCACAATGCCGAACAGGGCTTGGTCGGGGCGCCGGTGCGCAGCGTGGGCGCGTGCCGCCCACGCGCTGGTGCGGTCGAGCGCAAGTCGGATGACGTCGGGAGGAGATGGCAGCGGCGCACAGACGTCGAGCACCATCTGAATGTCTGCGCCCAGCAACTCTTGTGTGGCCACAGCCGACTCAGGTGTGAACCGATGCATCGACCCGTCGTAGGTACTGCGAAATGTGGCGCCGTCGTCGTCGACCTTGGGTTCAAGCGAGAAGATCTGGAATCCACCTGAATCGGTCAGCGTGAGTCCGCCCCATCCGGCAAAGCGGCCAAGGCCGCCAAGCGCAGCAACGGTTTCAGCGCCCGGGCGCAACATCAGGTGGTAGGTATTGCCAAGCACAATCTCGGCGCCGAGTCGTTCGTAGTCGGCAGCAGAGAGATATTTGATTGCGCCGCGTGTGCCCACCGGCATGAAGCATGGCGTGTTGTATTGGCCGCGCGCTGTATGGCCAATGCCGTTGCGTGCGTTGCCATCGGTAGCGAGGAGTTCGAATCGGACTGGGTGCATTACAGGCTCCTATCGAGCAGCATCGCATCGCCGAACGACAAGAATCGATAGTCGTTCGCAAGTGCGGTTTCGTAGAGCGGACGCCAGCGCGGGCCAACGAACGCATCGATCATCATCAGCAGCGTGGTCTTCGGCATATGGAAATTGGTCATCAATACGTCGACCAACTTCCACTCGTAGCCGCGGTGGATAAACAAGCGAGTGCGTCCTTCGAGCTCACCAAACGTGGCCGCCGACTCGAGCGCCCGTGTGGCGGTAGTGCCTACGGCCACCACCCGTTTCGCTGAGCGGCATTGTTCGAGCACCTCGGCGGTCACTCGATATCGCTCGCTGTGGATGCGATGGTCAAGGGGGTTCTCGACGCTCATTGGTTGAAAGGTGTCGAGACCAACGACCAGCTCAACTCGGGCGATCTCTACACCCACGGCTTGCAGGCTCTCGAGAACTGCAGGAGTGAAGTGCAAGCCTGCGGTTGGCGCTGCGGCCGAGCCAGGCTCATTCGAGTACACGGTCTGATATCGCTCGCTCTCGCTGAGGCGAGTGGTGATGTACGGAGGCAGTGGCATCTCGCCGTGGGCGGCAAGCAGATCGAAAGGGTCTCCCTCGCCGAGCAGCGTGACTTCGAAGGTGTCGCCGGCTGCGGTACGCGGGCCAATCTCGACCAACGGAGTGTTGTCGCTGGCAAGCAACTGCTCGCCCACCTTGAGCTTCTTGCCCGGGCGGACAAGTGCCTCCCAGACGCGTCGATCGGTTCCGGCCCCTGCGATGGGTTCGAGCAGCAGCACCTCGGCAGCTCCCCCAGTGTGTCGATGCAGCGCGAGTCGGGCTGGGATCACGCGTGAGTCGTTGACGACCAGCAAGTCGCCCGGGCGCAGCATCTGGTGCAGATCGCTGACATGCAGGTGCAACGGCGCGGATGCCCCCTGATCGGCCAGCAGTTTGGCGCTGTCGCGCGGCTCAATGGGGGTCTGGGCAATGCGCTCTACGGGGAGCTCGTAATCGAAATCAGCCAAACGCACGACCGTTGAGGCTACGGCCGGCAAACGAGTTGTGCTAGCTGAACAGGTTGGCGCGCCCATCGCCGGGTGCTGGCATGTCGAGCCCAAGGTGCTGCCACGCAATAGGCATCGCGACTCGACCACGAGGCGTGCGTGCGAGCAAGCCTTGCTGAATCAAGAACGGTTCGTACACATCTTCGACTGTCTCGGTTTGCTCGCCGACGCTGATGGCCACGGTTGAAAGACCAACAGGACCGCCACCGAACTGCACACAGATGGCAGTGAGAATGGCACGGTCGACCTTGTCGAGACCGCGCTGGTCGACACCGAACACTGCTAGGCCATCGCGAGCTGTGTCTTGATCAATGGAGCCGTTGCCGCGAACCTCGGCGTAGTCGCGAACTCGTCGGAGCAATCGGTTGGCGATGCGCGGGGTACCACGACTGCGCCGAGCAATCTCCCACGCTCCCTGCTCGGAGATGTCCACGCCGACAATGCTGGCAGTGCGACGCACAATGGATTCGAGTTCGTCGTCGTGATAGAAGTCGAGTCGAGCAACAAGGCCAAAGCGATCGCGCAGTGGGCCGGTGATCATGCCCGTGCGCGTGGTGGCGCCGACGAGCGTGAAGGGCGGCAGAGGCAAACGGATAGACGAAGCTGCTGGACCTTTGCCCACCACAATGTCGAGCTGAAAATCTTCCATTGCCGGATAAAGAATCTCTTCGACAGCGCGTGATAGTCGATGGATTTCGTCGATGAACAAGACATCGCCCTCGCCCAACTTCGTAAGTATCGCTGCGAGGTCGCCCGCCCGCTCGAGCGTGGGGCCCGAGGTGATGTGCAGATGCACGCCCATCTCGGCTGCGACGATGCCCGCCATGGTGGTCTTGCCGAGGCCTGGAGGACCCGCAAGCAAGAGGTGGTCGATGGGCTGATTTCGGCGGCGGGCAGCCTCGATGACGATGGCAAGATGCTCTTTGAGTTCGCGTTGCCCGACGAAGTCGCTGAGCCGGCGCGGACGAAGTCCAATCTCGTCACTTTCCTCGATCTCGTTGTTGACCCCTGGGTCAAGGAATTCTTCACGCACGGCGGGCCCCTAACAACTGCAGCGCATCGCGCAGAACAGTAGAGGCATCGTCGCTTGCCGAGATCTCGCGTAGCGCATCGCGTACTTCTTCAGGTGCGTAGCCGAGGCCGTAGAGCGCCTCGCGTACGTCGCCGAGCACCGAGTTACCGGTTGAACCTCCGCCCGCAGCGATGGGATCGAGCATGGGGATGTTGAGACGGTTCTTGAGTTCGATGAGCAGACGTTCGGCAGTCTTCTTGCCGACGCCCGGCACCATGCACAGCGATGCATTGTCGGCGCTGGCGACGATGTCGATGAGGGCCGAAGGCGTGTGAGTACCCAAGATTGCCATCGCCATCGAGGGCCCGACTCCGTGGGTGCCGATAAGTACCTGAAACGTGGCGCGCTCTTCGCGACGCAAGAAACCAAACAGAGTCTGCGCATCTTCGCGGATGTGATGATGCACGTACACGAACACGTTGGCGCCAGGCTCGAGTTCGGCCAACGTGCGCGGGGTCACGGTAACGAAGTAGCCGACTCCGCCAACCTCGAGCAGCACCTCGCTATCGGTGCCACGTTCGAGCACTGCGCCGCGCAACGAGCCAATCATCGTGAGCCAACCGTTGCTTCTCGTACACGTTGACGCATCGGAGCCATCGCAAGGTGACACAACGCCAACGCCGCAGCATCGGCCGCGTCGGCGGGCTTCGGAACGGCAGTAAGTCCGAGTCGGGCTTGCACCATCTTTTGTACCTGTGCCTTATCGGCCGCGCCCCATCCGGCCACGGCGCCCTTCACCTGATTTGGTGTGTACGTCACTACCTCGCAGCCGCAGATCCAAGCCTCGGCCAAGGCAAGCCCGCTTGCTTGCGCAACGCTCATTGCGGTGCGAACGTTGTTCTGAAAGAACACTTGCTCAACAGCAACTACGTGTGGGCGAAACTCAATGAGTAACGCAGTGAACTCTTCGCGCAGTTCTCCGAGGCGCTTGGGTAACGGGTCGCCGGGGGCGGTTTTGATGACGCCAAGGCTGAGCGCAACTGCTGAACCGGGGCCAGTGGCTTGCACGGCTGCGTAGCCGCAACGGGTGAGACCCGGGTCGATGCCAAGCACCACAAGAGGCTCGTCGATGGAGCGCGTCACGAACATAGGTTCGTATGCTACCAAACCGGTTTCGAGGTGCCGCGGATGAGGCGCGTTGATCTGATGCGCTTGGCGACACCGAGTCCTCTTGAACCGTTCGCATGTGTGTCATAGTCGGTGCATGCGCCACCCTGTTCAAGCCCTTTGTATTGCCGCCACGCTGGTACTCGGCGCCTGCGCCAGTAGCTCGGGCGTGCCGTCTGACACTGCGACACCCGACTCAAGCAATGCCGTAGACAGTTCGCTGCCGACTCCGCTTGCCGACGCCGCTCCCCTGGCATGCGACCCGATCGACCCAAGCGCTTGCTTGCTTCCGTGGCCCAACGACGCCTTCACAACAGCCGACCCAACGTCGGCCACAGGACGACGCCTCGCTATCGACGCAAGTGCACCTCCCGCGAACGTGGGCGGAAAACCCATTGATGTCACTGACCAAAATCGAGGCGATGGGTTCTCGCCGGGTTCAGCGCTGTTGGTGCGGGTGCCCAAACTTGATCTCGACGCTTCGGGAGTTGCCCCCAGCACGTTTATCGCGAAGTCGCTCGAAGACGATGCGCCGATCGTGCTGATCGACGCCAACACCAACGAGCGCACGCCGTACTGGGCCGAATTTGATGCCCACGCAGAGAACGACAACCAACGCCTGTTGATGATCCATCCCGCCAGCTCACTTCTCGAAGGTCATCGCTATGTCGTGGCCCTACAGAATCTGAAGTCGGCAACCGGACCGATTGCAGCGCCGCAGTCGTTCACGGATGCGCTCACGAGCACAGAAACTCCCGACCGTGCCGCGCACCTTCAGGGTGTCGTCGCTGAAGCCACCGCTGCAGGCGTGAACGCTTCAACGCTCTACATGGCTTGGGACTTCACGGTTGCGAGCGAACAGAGCTTGTCGGCGCGGTTGCTGCACATGCGCAGCGCTGCCTACGAATCGGTGGGAACAACCGCACCGGTGTTCACGATTGAGTCGAGCGTCGATGAGGGCGCCGTGCGTACCATCCGCGGCACGTATTCGGTCCCCAATTACCTCTCGGGCACCGGAGCTCCTGGCTCCTCGTTCGATCTCGGAACTGACGGCTTACCCCTGCGCAGCAAGAGCCAGCCAGATTTCGTGGCGCCATTCCTGTGCCTTGTGCCGATAGCTCCCTCAGCCCCTACTCCTGTGGTGGTGTACGGCCACGGCTTGTTGGGTTCACGCGAAGAGATCACCGGCCTTCGTGGCGTCGTCGAGCAGGGCTCGCTGTCGTTGTGCGGCAGCGACTGGATCGGCATGTCCACCGAAGACATCGGCAACCTTGCCGGGATCCTCGGCGATATGAGCAACTTTAAGCAGCAGGCTGATCGCATGCAGCAAGGGCTGCTGAACATGCAATTCCTTGGTCGCACCATCAACGCCGCCGATGGGTTTGCATCAAACGCCAGCTTCCAAAGCGCCACCCATGAACCACTGATTGCTCCAGGCAAGACCACCCTGCTTGGCAATAGCCAAGGCGGCATTTTGGGTGGCGCTGCCTCAGCGATCTCCACCGAGTGGACCAATGTGGTGCTCGGAGTTCCCGGCATCAACTACTCGCTGCTGCTGCCACGGTCGTCCGACTGGCCCGAATTCGAATCGGTCTTCAACGTTGCGTACACGGGCGATATCGATCGAGTCATCGCGCTACAACTGGTGCAGCTGCTGTGGGATCGCGGCGAGAACAACGGCTACGCGCAGCATCTCACGCAGAACACGTATCCCGGCATCTCGCCAAAAAAGATCGTGATGATCGAAGCCTTTGGCGATCATCAGGTATCGAACGTGTCCACCGAGGTGTTGGCCCGCACCATCAACGCTGGCGTCCACTCCCCTGCACTGCGTGCATCACGAAGCCCCGATGTGAACCCGTATTTCGGTATCGATGCGCTCACCGACAAAGACGTCGATCGATCAATCGTGGTGCAGTGGGACTATGGCAATCCATCTCCGCCAACGGTGAATCTTCCCCCAACCGATCCCGAGTTTGGTGAAGACCCCCACGGCAAGGGCTCGAGCGAGCCACGTGTGATCCAGTTGGCGCTCGGCTTCTTGCTCACTGGCAAGATCTCGATCCCGTGCGACGGCCCATGTGTAAGCGACAGCGTCGTGGGCGGCTAGCGACTGCAGTTTGTGGGTTACGCCTGTGCTGCTCGAACGGCATCGACGAGTTCATTGACCGGCCGGTATGTGAGACCAGCGATGGCGCGATGCACGTAGCGCACGACGCCGTTTGCGTCGATAACGAACACGCTGCGGCGAGGGAAGCCAAGTGGGCCCAGCGTGCCATAGGCCGACGCCACGGCCTTGTCAGGATCGGCTAACAACGGAAACTTGAAACCGTGCTTGCCGCTGAACTTGTCGTGGCTGCTCACGCTTTGTGCTGAGATCGCCAACACCTGAGCGCCAACGTCGGAGAACTCGTCGAGGTCGTCGTTGTAGTTGTTGAGTTGCTTGGTGCACACCGGCGCGTCATCGCCCGGGTAGAACACAAGCACCACGGGCTGGCCTCGGTATGCCGCCAATGAATACGTAGCGTCGCCCGTGCCGCTGAGTGTGAAGTCGGGTGCCTTATCGCCAATACCAATGCTCATGTGCTTACGGCCTCCATCAGTTCGTCGGAGATATCGAAGTTGCTGTACACATCCTGCACGTCGTCGTTGTCTTCGAACGCGTCCATGATTCGCAGGATATTACGCGCGTCGCCAGCGTCGGTGACTTCGATCGTGATCGACGAAACCATCGTGCTTTCGGCCGAGCGCACAACGAGTCCGGCGGCCTCGAGCGCAGCCTGAAGGTCATACACATGGTTCGGCGTGCACGTAATGCGCCACTCGTCGCCGTCTCGGGCAACGTCGTCGGCGCCAGCGTCGAGCGCAGCCATCATCACGTCGTCTTCGGCCACCTCGCCATCGACGATAATGACGCCCTTACGACTGAACTGCCAACCAACTGCGCCAGGCTCGGCCAAGCTGCCACCGAGCTTGTTGAAGATGTTGCGCACATCGGAGCCGGTGCGGTTGCGGTTATCGGTAAGTGTGTCGACCAAGATCGCCACGCCGCCGGGCGCGTAGCCCTCGTACATGATGGCTTCATACGTGCCGCCGTCGTCGGCGCCAGTGCCGCGCTTGATGGCGCGCTCGATGGCGTCGTTGGTCATCTGTCCGGCCTTGGCCTTTTGGATGGCGGTTCTCAATGACGCATTGCTCGTCGGGTCGCCGCCACCTTCGCGTGCGGCCACTTCGAGGATGCGCGCGATCTTGTTGAATAACTTTCCGCGCGCTTTGTCCTTGGCACCCTTTTGGTGCTTGATTGTCGCCCATTTTGAATGACCGGACATGGTTAAACCTCCTGAAGGAACAGCGAGTGGAGACGATAGTCGGGTGTGAGCTCAGGGTGAAAGGAGGCCACAAAAACAGAGCCTTGGCGAGCGAGCACCGGCACACCTTGGTGCGACGCAATGACCTCGACGTCGGCGCCCACGCGTTCGACCTTTGGAGCACGAATGAACACGGCATGAAAAGGCGAATCGAGCTTCGCTATCTCGATGTCAGCTTCGAAACTGTCCACCTGTCGACCGTAGCCATTGCGACGAACCGTGATGTCGATAGCGGCGAAACTCACCTGATCGGGGCGGCCGTCGAGCACTTCGGCTGCCAGCAAAATCATGCCGGCACACGTACCGAACACAGGAAGTCCATCGGCGATGCGTTTGCCAAGCGGATCGAACAGACCAGATGTCACGAGAAGGCGGGACATAGTGGTGCTTTCGCCGCCGGGCATAACTAACGCTGCGATGCCATCCAGGTCAGCGGCGACGCGCACCTGACGACACTGAACTCCACACTCAGCGAGCGCCAGTTCGTGCGCGGCGAACGCACCTTGTAAGGCAAGAACGCCAACGAGCACCAGGGGGCTCCGAACTAGATTGCTGCACTCGAACCGCTTTCGTGCCGGGAGGCGGTGACTACCAGCCGCGCTCTGCGAAGCGCTGGTTGATTTCGTCCATGCCGATGCCGGTCATTGGGGCACCGAGGCTGCGGCTCACCTTGGCAAGGATGCTTGCGTCGCGGAAATGGGTAGTGGCCTCAACGATTGCCTTGGCTCGTGGTGACGGGTCATCGCTCTTGAAGATGCCAGAACCCACAAACACTGCTTCGGCGCCAAGTTGCATGGCGAGGGCTGCGTCGGCCGGCGTGGCGATGCCGCCGGCACAGAACATTGGCACTGGCAACCAACCGGTCTCGGCAATTTCTTGCACCAGCGACAGTGGAGCCTGCAGGCGCTTGGCCCAATCGAACAGCTCGGCCGAATCGGCCTGCGTGATCTTCTTCATGTCGCCGATGATCGAGCGAAGGTGACGAACTGCTTCGACGATGTTGCCGGTGCCCGCTTCGCCCTTTGAGCGAATCATGCAAGCGCCTTCAGAGATGCGGCGTAATGCCTCGCCAAGGTTGGTGGCGCCACACACGAACGGAACCGTGAACTTGTACTTATCAATGTGGTGGGCCTCATCGGCGGGCGTGAGCACTTCGCTCTCGTCGATGAAATCGACGCCGAGGTGCTCAAGAATCTGGGCCTCGACGAAGTGACCGATGCGCACCTTGGCCATCACGGGGATCGACACCATCGCTTGGATGCCTTCGATCATTTCGGGATCGCTCATGCGAGCAACGCCGCCGTCGCGACGAATGTCGGCGGGCACTCGCTCGAGGGCCATCACTGCGCATGCGCCGGCGTCCTCGGCGATTCTTGCTTGCTCGGGGTTGACCACATCCATGATCACCCCGCCCTTCAACATCTCGGCGAGCCCGCGCTTGACGGGATAGGTACCGGTAGCACGCGCCGTGGGGGAATCGGGTGAACTCATGGGCATATCGTACAGAACGAGGCCACGAACTCGCCTACTCGCAGAGCCTCAAACAGCGCCGGAGTGACCAACATTTTGGCTACGGGAAACGAACCGACTTCATATCGGCGCCCGCTGGCACTGGTGCTGCTGAGTCGGCGCGACCGAGTTCTACAAAGGTTCGCCCCGGCGTGAGCGCAACAACGCTGCCAGCTGAATCCTTGAGCGCGAACGGCTGTAGGCGATCGGTGCGGCTCCATGTTGCCTTCACGACCTTGCCGTCAGAGAACACCAACGCATTGCCCTTGCCGATGGTTTGCGCTTCGGGGCTCTTGAAGTCGGCTGGGCTCGGCTTGTAGTCGACGTACAGAACCACCACGTTGTTCGTGGAGAGTTGAGCATTGTCTACTGCGTCACGGTGAGGTTTGCCGTCGCTTGAGCGCAGGAACAGCTTCGTTGGGGCGTCCCACACCCACGCCACCTTGACGCCGTCCATCGACAGATTGACTCCGGCCACAGCATCGCCAGCCGAAGCGGTGCCAGCCGCCCGGTATGTGAACTGGGCGGGCGGCGGGCCTGCATCGGCGGGAGCAAACGCAAACAGTGACCCAGTCTTTGAGTACAAGTTGTGAGGCGCTGGATTGGCCTTTGATCGAAAGTATGCCGACTTGTGCTGTTGGCTCAGCGCGCTGAGGTCACGTAGGTCGCTGGCCGCGATAGCCGCTGTGACGCGAGCGTTGCCGCCACTCCACGCAAACAGGGGGCGATTCAGCGAGCCGAGCATGGCTACATCTTGGGTGCGACCCGAACGGATTGGTCCGACGGGATCTGACGAACCGCTTTGGAACACCGCTGCAAAGCGGGTGAGTTGCTCGACGTTCTCTTCGAACACGATGTCGGCCTCGTTGAGTCCGCTCTGTGGGCGAGCTAACGGATGATTGTCGATCTTGACGACCAACGCTGGGCGAGCGATTGCTTGGTTGTCGGCTGTGGCGATACCAGTGAGTGGAAACACCGGACCCGCTGCGGCAGTGATAATGGGAGTGCCTTCGACAGGGGTGCTGGTGGTGACAACAACGGTGGTGTCGGGCGCAGACGACTGCGGGGGCGCTGACGAGTCGGAGGTCTTCGATGAACTCGAGCCACAGGCGCTGAGCAACAAACCAAGGCCGATCAACGCAGCGGTACTGCCGCGGCCCAAACGCTTCCGGGTAGTTGATTTCATAGCTCCCTTAGCAACTCAATTCGCTCTTCAAGCGGAGGGTGGGTGTCGAACATCCGGTGCAAACGGCTTGGCTTGCCCTCGCCCTTTACACCCGACATTGGCTGCTCGATCCACAGATGTGCAGTAGCTGTTGAGGCTGAGCGAACCTCGGTGGAATCGGCGCGAAGCTTTTCTAGCGCAGAAATGAGGCCCGGCGGGTAACGCGTCATCTGACATGCCGATATGTCGGCCAGCGTCTCTCGTCGACGGCTCACGGCAGCCTGCATTGCCTTAGCGATCAGCGGTGCGAAGATCAGCACCACAATGCCAACGATGGCCAACGGCCCACCTGAACTGTTGTCATCGGAGCGTCGGTTGCGGGCACCGCCCAGCCACATCATGCGAACAGCCAAGTCGGCGAGCAAGGCGATGCTTCCAACGAGCGTGACTGCCAACGTGGACACCAAAATGTCGTAGTTGCGAATGTGCGACAGTTCGTGAGCCAAGACTCCCTCGAGTTCGACTCGGTTCATCTTTTCGAGCAGTCCCGTGGTCACGGCAATTGCTGCATGCTTGGGATCGCGGCCAGTGGCGAAGGCATTGGGCGCCGAGTCGTTCACGATGTAGACGCCTGGCTTGGGGAGGCCACTTGCGATGCAGAGTCCTTCGACCAAGTTGTGCAGTCGGCGGTACTCATCGGGGTCGGCAGGTACGGCCCGACTGATGCGTAAAGCAATCGCATCGGCTTTCCAATACGAGACGAAAGCTGTGACACCAGAAAAAGCGAGGGCGACGAGCGTGCCGGCGATGCCATAGCCCACGAGAACGCCCACTGCGGCGCCAACGACGCACAGCAGAACAACGAACGAGGCGATGAGCGCGACACTACGGCGCTTGTTAGAACGGATCAGATCGAACATGGTGAGTCGCAGGCTAGAGGCCGCAGGCCCCGAAGCGTGGGAAGGTCAGAACTGCACCTTGGGCACTTCGCGAGCGCCGGGCTCAGCTTCAAAAAACTCACGACGTGTGAAACTCATCATCTTGGCGAGGATCAGGGTGGGGAATGTCTGCAATGCATTGTTGTAGCCCAAGACAGAGTCGTTGTAGAACTGGCGGGCGTAGGCAACGCGGCCTTCGGTTGCGGTGAGTTCCTCTTGGAGCGCCAAGAAGTTCTGATTTGCCTTGAGATCGGGATACGCCTCGCTGAGTGCAAAGACTTGACGCAGCGCTCCAGTGAGCATGTTGTCTGCCTGGGCCTGAGCCGCCGGGTTCGCAGGAGCAGCCATTGCCGAGTTGCGAGCCCGGATCACAGCGTCGAGCGTTTCCTTCTCATGGGTTGCGTAGCCCTTGACGGTTTCGACCAAGTTAGGAATCAGGTCGATGCGGCGCTTGAGCTGAACATCGATCTGCGACCATGCATTATCTACGGTGTTGCGCTTCCGAACGAGTCCGTTGTACAAGACAATGCCGACAATAACGAGTAGCACGATCAGTCCGATCACGATCAGTGAAACGGGCATGGTTCTCCTTCGTGGGGGTGTATCCAGCAGCTCAGTCCGCCGGGCGTTAGTGCATCATACGCTGCAGAGCGGCGCGCAAACGTGGCACCGAACCCGGTTGTGTCGGTTGCGCAATCGGATGCTCGCGAGCAAGCTGTTCGTAGATCTCGGCGTAGCGAGCAGCTAACGCCGACATGCTGAATTGCTCGGCGCGTTGCTCGCCAGCATTGCGTAGCCGGTCGCTGAGCGCACCGTCGTTGACCACGCGTTGCAATGCTGCCGCAAGCTCGGCGACATCGCCGGGGGCGCACAGCAGCGAGTCAACCTCGTGCGTCGCCACGTTCATGTATCCGTCGAGCGAACTCGCCACCACCGGAGTGCCTGCGGCCATCGCCTCGAGCAACACCACTCCGAACGACTCACCGCGTAGCGACGGAGCACAGAACACAGCCGAACCTTTCAGGTACGCCATCTTCTCATCGTCGGTGATGCGCCCAACCCACTCGATGCGGGTGTCGGTTGCGTACTGCTGTTGAAGCCGCTTGGTGTCGGGCCCGTTGCTTGCAATGACAAGACGCACGTTGGCGGGCAGCGTTTCGAACGCCTCAAGAAGAATGTCGAGACCCTTGCGATCTTCGTGGCGACCGCAGAAGAAAATCGTCGGGTTCAAAAACGTGTGCGATGCGGCTTGGCGAAAGCGATGCAGTTCGACGCCGTTGAACAGCACTTCGTAGTCGCCACCCATGTATCCCTGAACCAGCGCGAGCGCGTCTTTGCTCACGACAACGCGGTGCGAGATGTTGTCGGCCAATCGAGACAACGGGGCGGTGAGCAGCTTGTACGAGGTGGACTCCCCCGCTGCGTGAAACGTGCCCACAATGGGCGCCGGATGCAAAAACAACGCCGTCTGCGCTGCGCCAGGAGCAAGCGGTTCGTGAACATGAAGCACGTCGAAGTTCTCGTCGTTCAGAAGTTGAATCGTGCGGAACTGTGCGCTCGGATCGGGGGCGATGGGCACGACCGAACCGTTCGACGCCGTGGGCAGGCTGTTGCCAACGGGGCTGACAAAGGTAGCTGGAGGAGGACCGTCGCATGGGCCAATGACCCGGGCTTCGTAACCCATCGAGCGAAGCTCACGGGCGAGCCCCATCACCTGTGCTTGGACACCGCCGGGGATGCTGAGGCTGTACGGACACACGATGCCGATGCGCAGAGTGCGCTGCTCGCGCCGCTCGCGCTGAAACTGCCCCCCGTTGTCCTGCTGCACGCGCCAGACGTTACCCGCGGATGGCTGCTTGCGTTTCAGTCCAGCATTCGGCCCGCCAATCAGCGCGGCTACCGTCGACACATGACCTCATCTGTCCAACAACTCCCAGCGCTGTCCGTGATCGGTTCGGCCAACAAGCGAACGGCCATTCTTGATCTCGCCGCCGAGGCTGAGACGCGTGGCTTTGCTGGGTTGGCGTGCCCTGGCGTTGGAGGCAACCTTGCACTGTGCGGCTCGCTCGCGCACGTTACTCAGACCATCACGTTTTGGTCGTCGATCCAGCCGATCTACTTGTCGCACCCCATGGAAACGGCAGCCACTGCCGCTCATATCGCCGAGGTCAGCGGTGGCAGGTTCCGTCTCGGACTTGGTGTGAGCCACGTGCCGATGCTCGATCGCATTGGCTTGGCAACCGGTAAGCCTCTCTCCGACATGCGCGACTACGTGGCGTCGCTTCGGGCAGCCTCGCGAGGCACTGGGGCGATGCCTCCGATTCTTCTCGCCGCCCTTCGCGATCGAATGCTCGACTTAGCGGTCGAGATTGGCGACGGCGCGCTGTGGGCAAATGCTTCGCTGTCGCACACACCCACGCAGGTGGCGCGCATTCCTTCGGAGCGTCGCAGCGCCATGCAGCTTGCCAACATGGTGCCAACCGTTATCGATGCCGATGTCAATGCGGCTCGCGCCATTCATCGGCGCACGCTCGGCGGCTACATCGTGCTTCCGAACTATCGCAACTACTGGCGCGTGGCCGGCTATGGCGACGAGATGGATGCAATCGAGACGGCCCTCGAACGCGGCGATCGCGATGCAGCCACTGCGGCGATGAGCGACCGTTGGATTGATGACTGCACCATCAGTGGCGATGCGGCCCACGTGCGCGACCGGCTTGCTGCGTGGTACGCCACTGGTGTGACGCCAATCGCGGTGATGTCGAGCACCACCGGCGGGCAGGCCAAAGCAATTCGCGAACTGTTCGACCTTTACAGCTAAGACTCAGAACAGACTGTCGGCTTCCGGAGGCGCGCCGACAGAGGTCGCATCTGGGCCAACCTCTGCGATGAGCTCCACCCCTTTGTTGCGCACGCTATTCACCGCAGTTGAGACCCGATGCATCGCGAGAATGTCGTTGGGAGCGGGCCGCAGCAACTGAGTGAGCTCATCGGGATCGTCGATGTTTGGATCGAGCCACTCGTGCCACGCCGATGCCGGAAGAATCGCTGGCATGCGATCGTGCACTGACGCCATCGTGTCATTGGCCGCCGTGGTGATGATGGTGCAGCTATGCAGCCACGGACCATCTGCGGGTGCAGCCTTGTCTCGCCACACCGTCCATAGACCTGCAACTGCCAACAGGTGACCGTCGGCTCGGTGGATGAACAGCGGCTGCTTCACGGGTTTGCCTTGTACGCTCAGCGCCGCTGCTGGTGCTGGTGCCTGCCACTCGTAAAAGCCGTCGATCGGAACAATGCATCGGCGCTTGCGGAGCAGACCTTTGAACGATGGCTTCTCGGTGAGCGTCTCGGCACGCGCATTGATCATCGATGAACCAATCTTCATGTCCTTCGCCCACACGGGAACGAGACCCCAATGAAAGGCTCGCACAGCGGGTTCGCCGTCGTCTTCGTTCACCACTGCGTACACATCGGTGGTTGGCGCCACGTTGTAGTTCACGGGCAAGGGATCGCCCTCGAACGACGCGCCGAAGAAATCAGCTATCTGTTGAGGGGTGCTCGTAGATACAACGCGTCCACACACGCTTCGTACGGTATCAAGCGGGTGCCGTCGGCTACGTTTCTGACACGCCGTCAGATTTGAGAAGAGGAAGACGTAATGACAGAACTCGGCTTTTTGCCCTTCGACGCAGACAACCATTACTACGAGGCAACCGACGCCTTCATTCGCCACATCGAGCCCTCGATGGCCAAGCGATGCATGCAGTGGGTTGAGCTCGATGGTCGTCAGCGCCTGCTTGTCGGCGGCGCAATCAACCGGTTCATTCCGAACCCAACGTTTAACCCAGTCTCGAAGCCAGGCGCACTCGATTTGTACTTCCGCGGCAAGGTCGCCGGTTCAGATCTCAAGTCGATGTTCGGAGAGCTCGATCAGATCAGCCCGGCCTATCGCGACCGCGATGCTCGCCTTGCGCTGATGACCGAACAGGGTCTCGATGCGGCGTTCTTTTTTCCCACCCTCGGCGTCGGAATGGAAGAGTCACTGAAGCACGACATTCCAGCCTTGACCGCTGCGTTTCGCGCCTTCAACCGGTGGGTCGACGACGACTGGGGCTTCGCCTACAAGAACTCGATCTACGCCGCGCCATACATCACCTTGGCCGACCCTCAGTGGGCGCTCGAAGAACTGAACTGGGCTATCGGTCGCGGTGTGCGCATCATCGTGATGCGCACTGCACCGGTGCCGGTAGCGGGCGGACTCACCCGCTCGCCCGGCGACACCTTGTACGACCCGTTCTGGGCGCGTGCTTCCGAAGCAGGTGTCACGGTTGCGTTCCATTCTGGCGACGCTGGCTATGGCAAGTACATCGACGATTGGGAGCCAGGCGGCGCGTTCGAGGCGTTTAAGTTCTCGGCGCTGCGCACCATCACCAGTGATCGCGCCCCGTTCGACATGTTTGCAGCGCTCGTGTGCCATGGTGTGTTCTCTCGCCACCCCGACCTTCGCTGCGCAAGCATTGAAGCCGGCAGCGAATGGGTGCAGCCCTTGCTCAAAAAGTTCAAGAAGGCCTATTCGCAGAACCCATACATGTTCCCGAGCGATCCAATTCAGCAGTTCCGTGATCATGTTTGGGTGGCGCCGTTTTACGAAGACGACATTCGCAATCTCGCCGATTCCATCGGTACCGAGCGCGTCCTATTCGGTAGCGATTACCCGCACGCTGAGGGCCTCGCAATCCCGGTCGCATTCATCGACGATCTGCACGGCTTTACCGACCAAGAGGTTCGCCTCATCATGCGCGACAACGCTCGCGAACTGATCGGAGCCTAATCATGGCAATGCCAGCAGTTGGACCCGGCGGTCTCGGCATCATCGAAACGATGATGGGCTTCCCCGACCCAGACCCACGTCATCTCTACGAGTTCTTCCGCCCCAACATCAAAGATGTTGCGAGCAAAGAGACCATGTTTCCTGTGGAGTATTTGTTCAAGGGCAACGTTCCCGGAGCAATGCCGGAAACCCTCGATCCCATCGAGGTAGCCATCAACACGATGGACCATTTCGGTATCGAACGTTCGCTCATCGGCATCGAAGGCGAGGTTGGGCAAAAGGCAATGCGCCTGCACCCAACCCGCTTTATTCCGTCGTTGTCAGCCGACGGCAACAAGGGTGTCGACGAGGTTCGTAAGATCCGCCGCGCACATGAAGAGTTCGGCCTGAAGGCAGTGGGGACCTTTCCCGCTGGCTGCCACCCACAGATCCCTATCGATCACGCGCGTTGGTATCCCATCTACTCGGTGTGTGCCGAACTCGGCATCCCCGTGTTCATCTGCGCAGGCATCCCTGGACCACGTTTGCCGAGCATGTGTCAGCACGTAGAGCTGCTCGACATTGTTTGCTACGACTTCCCTGAGCTCAACATCGTGACCCGTCACGGCTGCGAGCCGTGGACCGAGCTCGCCGTGAAGCTCATGCTCAAGTGGCCCAATCTGTACTACAGCACCAGCGCCTTTGCGCCGCAGCACTACAACCAACGCATTATCGATTACGCCAACAGTCGTGGCGCCGACAAGATCATCTACGCCGGCTATTGGCCGATGGGTCTCACCTACGAGCGCATCATGGGCGACATGCCCAACGTTCCGTTCAAGGATCACGTGTGGCCAAAGTTCTTGCGCGAGAACGCAATGCGGGTACTCGGACTCGACTGAGCTCGCTCGCCAGCGCGACAGTTGCTGCTAGCCCACAGCCCAGGTGTTCACGGCGTATGCGCCGTTGGCGTTCACCTGAACAACCGCATCAGAGGTAACCACTGGCGTGCCCGTGGTGGTGATGCTCTTCAGACGCAGCACCAACTGAGTCACCACTTCGGACACACCAATCTTGAACTTGGCTGGGCTGTCCCCCGGAACCTCAATGGTTCGAGCCAACACGCCGCCATCAAAGTTGATCGCCGCCTTGGCCCCGAGTCCAGCGCCAATCGAGATCAAGAATCGTCCTTGTGGCACGTCGACATATCCGGGCACCGAGACGGTGGTGGTCGTCGGTTGGGTGAGGTTGACCTCGACGATGGCGTCGTTGTCGGGCACAGCGGGCACCAAGGTTGATGGCCGATATTTGTTGAGTGTTGCCGCCCCAAACGTGGTGGCGCCTGTGGGAGCCAACGAATACGGCACGTACAACACGCCCGACTGATCGAGGTCCTGGATCGTATTATTCAGGTTTGAGCTCGGGAGTGAACCGTTCACGGACATGATGTTCACCGTTGCCGACGGCAACGTGTTCGTGTCAGTAGCGCTCACGTAGCGCTGGTTAAACACCAGGCTGATCGAGTCGGTAGTGGCACCTGTGAAGGGCACAGAGTTCTTTACCAAGAGGCGCCCTGTCATGCCGAAGACGAAGGTTGAACCCAAGCCCGTGATGTTGTGCGTGGCCGGAGCGTTTACTGCGTAGAACGCAGCGAACTGATCAGTGGTGCAGCCCTCAACGCCACCGCCACCGACGACCACATTTGCGTTGTCAGTGATCGTGATCGAGTTCTCGAAGTAGTAGATGCCGGAAGCGAAGTAGACCGGCGTCGAACCCGAGATCACGATGGGGTCAACGTAGGTGCCGGGGAAGTACACCTTGCAGGCATCGAACCCGTCGGGCATGTTGTACGCCGCTGCCGAACGAGGGCTCAGCGCATGCACCGGAAGGTTCGGCGACCAGATCGTGTCGATGCTTCGGGTAAGGCTCGCTACGTTGCGCCAAGCCCGAATGTCACTTTGACCGGATCCTGGGTAGACGGCGTGAACGTTGCTGGAACTAGGCGTATAGGCCGCAGGCAGCGCAATCCCGGCCTGCAATGACGTCGTGCCGTATGGCCGCTTAGTTTCGTCCTCTGAGTAGTTCACTGCCATCAGCGCGCATGTGGTTGCTACCGGCACCCGCAGCGATGGACTGGCGAGAACGGGGTTGAGGTTCACTCCGGCCTTGTCCTGATTACAGGCCTTGAACAATGCCACGGGATCGGCGAGAGCCGTGCGCAGACCGCCCTTCACTGCTTCAAGGCGTTGCGCCTTGTTGTCAACTAAGCGGCTCGCTCGCGTGACGGCTACCGCATACGTAAGCATTGGGGTCACGATCAGCGTGGCAACCATAATGACCACCAGCGACAGGATCAGTGCCGAGCCTTCATCGCCGGCGCCATGTTCGCGCTGGGCGCGTATTGCCTCGAGCCTGCGCTTGATCATGTTCATCGGGTCACCGTCTGCACACACGAAACGGCCTCGTTGGCCGAGACCTTGACCCGAATACCCGAGAAGATCGGGCTGGCGGTGGACACCAACGTGAATGTTCGCGGCGTCACGCCCGCCTTACAGCTCCACGTGCCAGAGGTGTAGCCCGAAAGGTCCGAAAGGTTCAACGGCTGAATCTCGACAGTTCGGAATGTGCCGTCGCTGATGTTGAGGTCGAAGGTGCCGCTCGAGAACTGCTTCGTGGTGGTGATGACGGTCATATCCGACACAATTGCCTTGCCAGCCGCGTCGCTGAGAGCGGTCTTTTGGTAGGTGAACGGATCGGCGGCCGATGTGCTGCCCACCTTTGTTTGTAACGTCAACGTTCCACCACATTGCGATAGAGCAATGGTCTGCAGAGCGAGCCCGAAGTTGGTGTAGTCGGGAGAGATGTACATGTTGGCGGTGAGCGCATTGGTGTACGTACCGCCCACCAGAGTTGCCGGAACGCCGGTGTCTGAGTTGGCCACCAACCTCGACAAGATCTTGGCGCCGGTGACTGTTGAGGTCACGGCCGCGTCGTAGGCCGTGTAGGGCACGCTGTATTGCTTGGCCGAGCGCGTCCAACTGGGATCGGAGCTGCTGTAACCCGTGCTGCTCGTGGTCACCGGATCTGACAGCGAGTACGGCGACGTGTAGCTCTTACCGGTCCACCCGTCGCTCGAGTCTGTGTCGGTTGCTCCCGGGTTCTGCACAGAGTAGATGCTCTGGTTGGTCACCGTTGGCACAGCATTTGTCGTCCACGAGGTGGTCGGGTTGGCGATAGCCGAATCTGTCAGGTTGACCGATCGAGCAAATGAATACGGTGCGCTGAACGCGGCTCGGGATGAGCTCGAGAGCGCAGTGGACGACGTTGCCGAGGTGTTGATTTCCCAATACGTGTACGGCGAGGTGTAGAGCCGACCCGCAGACCAGCCGTCGTTACCGTCGGTCGACGGGTTTGCAGCGACATCTTGGGCGGTGAACAAGGTCAAGTTGGTCGAGCCCGTCGTTGGCGCTGTCCACGTGGTGGCCATGTCTTGCGATGCGAATGCATTTGCGCTCAGCGATGACTGCGATAAGCGGAAGGGGGCGGTGAAGCGAAGGCGTCGCTTGCCGTTCGACGTTCCGAGAGAGCTACTCGTCGAGGCATTGGGATCGTCGACCCACACGGGCGAACTCGTCGAGCCAGTGTTCTTTTCCATGTGGTACCAGCGGGTGACGGTGGTGTCGGCGTGGTAGCCCTTTTCGATGTGGTAATAGCGCGAGTAGGCGAGGTGGTAGCTACGCGTGTAGTCGTAGTGGTAACCGGGGATGCTTGAGATCCAGGTTTGGTTGCCGCTAATTCCAGGGCCAACGCCCACGCCGATGAAGCGCGTTGTGTCACGGAAGGCTGCGGCAATCAGGTTGGCGCGGTCGAAGCCTTGCTGTTGGTACTGGCCATTCATCGTGGTCGAGTAGCCGGGCTGGGCGGCTGGTGGCTCAGCAGGGATCGAGCTTGACGAGTTGTTCAGGCGCGAGTTGGTCGGCACGCCGTCGGTAAAGAACACGACCATGCCGGGTAGATCCTGAGCAACTGTTCCGTCTGCGTTGTAGAACGTGCGGAACATTGCGTCTTCCCAGTTGGTGTACCCGGCAGGATACGTCATGTTCGTTACTTCGCTCAGCAACGCCGTGGACTCAGTGGAGTTGAGCATGTTGTAGGTGGTCGTCCACGTGGGCGCTGTTGCACCCACCGTGCTGGCGACGGTGTCAAACGGCACGAGCTTCAAGCGCACCGGTGTACCAACGAACATGGTCACGAACTGGCCCACAGCAGTCTTGATCTTGGCGAAGTCCGTTGAGCCGATCGAGCCCGAGCGGTCGATGATTAAGGTGATCGAACCACCGCACAGCGAACGGGCCGCAATCAGTGACGGCGCTCCTTGCATGCTGGTCGAGTCGATCAGTGTGCGGTTCGTGCCGCCAGCGCTCAGGCTGATCTGGTTTGTTCCACCGCCTGCGCCTGCCGACTTTCCGCCTCCGTTCACGGTGACGACAACTCGCTGAGCATTCTTTACGGCGACGGCCGGAGCGTCGCCTTCGATGGTGGTGACCGTTGGGTCAATCGCGAGTGGGTCCGGAGGCGTGCTCACCTTGATGATCCAGCTCGGGACCGTGACGCCGGCGGTGAAGACTCCATCTGGGGGCGAGTCAAGATTGTGCAGCACAACGTTGGTTCGACAGGTAACGCTGCCTTCTGTCTTGTCGCATTGCACCCGAATGAGTTGATACTCGTTGCCGACCAACACGTACCGATAGGAGACCTGGGTCAGCTTGGTTACCGACTGTCCGCTGCCGCCAGGAACAAGCGTGCTCCACGAGAGCATCATCGCGTTCGACCCGCCGATATCGGCGCCAACCGGACACGTGCCGAAGCATGGATTGATGCTGGGCGACGTGTCGACGTTCTGCCCCGCCGAAGCAAGGTCGCCAGGAATCCAGAGGCCCGCGCCATTTTCAGCACGAGCGTTGTTGAGCCGACCATTGCCTGTCGACTGTTGGTTCATGATGACCACGACTGCGCCCGACAGCGCCGTAACGAGCACTCCCGTCAGGGCGATTGAGATGAGCAACTCGACAAGGGTCATGCCCTCGTCGCGTCGGGGCACACGTGTTGTGCGGAGTTTGCGGGGTTGGCGCGATCGACGCAGGATCGGGTGCTTAGACATCACTCTTCACCACCTGTAGAGACTTTTGGATTTTCCCGTCTGGGCTTTTCACAGTGATCGTCACGAGCTGAACTGCAAGATCAGCTGGCGCCGACTCAGTAGAGCGACAAGCAAGATCTGCCCATTGACCATCGGCACTGGCAGTAGCACCAGGTACAAAGTGTTGCTGGAGGACCGTCGTGGTGTTGGCGCTCCATCCGTTGGTCTGAGCTGCCGCCTGCGCATACAAGGTGTAGTCGCAGCTCTTTGGTGCACGGTTCACGCGGTCGGCGGCGTTTTGGAGCACCGTCTCTACCGCAGACATGTTGGTGTTCAAGCGGCCAGCGGTAATCGTGGACATCACGGCGTTCAACGTGGGCACCATGATGATTGCCATGATGGTGATGGTCATCACGATCTCGACCAACGAAAAGCCGGTGTCGGTGTCGCGGTCGGTGTCGCGGTCAACGACCTGATCACCGGCATGCATGAACCAGAAGCGGGGTGCGCTTTTGTCATGCTTCATATGACGCCCGTCCAGCTCACACGCCACAGCCGCTCTGTGGCACCACTAAATCATCGGTATCTGCGGTGCAGACTTGAGTCATTTCGGCGGCGCACTGGACGACGGGGCGCTGCATCGGCAAACCTGCAGATAATGGTTGAGCGCGTCTGCCCCCAGTGTCGTGGCACCCTGCGCGTCTTTGCGTCTCTATACGTGTGTGTCGCATGCGCCGAGAGCTACTCCCGGGTTGATGGCATCGATCGCTTCCTGCCTGTTTCGCGGGTTGCGCACTTCGAGCAGTTCCTCAACGATTACACGACTGTGCGTCTCGCTGAGGGACGCGCCAGTGACGATCCTGAATACTTCAGAAACCTTCCAGTCACTGCACCTGGAGCTCCGATGGAGTGGCAGTGGAACATGCGTCGACGCTCGTGGCAGACCGTGCGCACGCGCATCTTTCGCTCAGCATCCGACCCGCTCGTTGTTGTCGATGTCGGCGCCGGTGTTGGCTGGCTATCGAACCGGATCTCCGAACTCGGCCATGAGACGCTTGCTGTTGACCTCACGATCGATGCGCATGACGGCCTCGGCGCCGCCCGGCACTTCGAGCACCCTTTCTCGCGCTCTCAGGCAGAGATGGACTCGTTGCCCTTCGCCGATTCCAGCGTCGACATCGTGATCTACAACGCCAGCCTGCATTACTCATGCGACTATGCGGTCACCTTCACTGAGGCCCTGCGGGTGCTCAAACCCACCGGGCGCATCGTGGTGATGGACTCCCCCATCTACAAACAACGCTCGGCTGGCGAAGCGATGATCGCCGAACGGCACGCCGATTTCGAGCAGCGCTTTGGGTCCCGATCCGACTCCGTGCCGTCGGTTGGGTATCTCACGCCTGCGATGCTGCACGAACTTGCACTGCGGCTCGGGCTTCGTTGGCATCGGCATCACACCTGGTACGGATGGCAGTGGGCGTGGAAACCGTGGCGGGCCCGCCTTCGCGGCAAACGCCAGCCAAGCCGATTCGTGGTACTGGTAGCCACGCGTGTGGGCCCATCGTCGTCCCCATAAAGCATCAGCGCACGCCGACCGTGCGCTCACGCTTGGCGACGACGGCAACCCTTAGTTGGCGGCGTATGGACGGTTGTCCGTCGGCTGCGGCGGGTCCGACATATCGGGGATTGCGGTTGCCTGGTCGGTGTAGCCGGCGAAGTATTTCAGCACACCTGCTCGATCGAGGATGCCGTCGAGCTTGTTTGTCCGGGCCGCCACATATCGGGCCAGCAGGATGCCGCGGGCCTCATTGAGGAAGTTCGTCGTTGCGATCTCTTCGACAACACCATCGGCGAATTCAACCGATGCCGCACCATCGACAGTGGCACGAGCAACCCACGGAAGGTAGTGGCGACCCGCCTCAGCGACGACCGAGACCAGCGTTTCGGGAAGTGCATCTGGGTCTGACCATTCGCCGAACTGCTGCAGGTGCGGCAGCAGCAACCGGCCGGTATGGCTCACCACATTCGGACCATGCTCATCCGAAAGTTCCCGGCAATATGGATCGGCTACGAAATGGGCGATGTTCGCGCCGAACAGAGCGAAGTCGGCAATGCACGGACGATCGCCAAGAAGGTACGTGCCGCCATCGAGGTGCGCACTCAGCACCTTCAGCCACGGCACGAGCACCTCGTTCATCCATGTCTCGATATTGCCCTGCGAAATGCCAAGCTTCGGCACACTTGCGGTCATCACCTGGGTGACCATCTGGAAGATCATCGTCGCCGGCGCAGGCATGGTCATCGACATCTCTTGTGCGAGCTGCCAACCAGATGCCGCCACGTTTACCGGATAGCTCCAGCGGCTCGCGACAGCCGGACGGTAGAACCACTCGTCGGAGAAGTCGTCGAGCATGTACGCGAGAAACCGAAGCGCCGGATCCTCCGGAAGCACCGACCGAGCAGCCGACGCATCGAGATGCTCGATGATCGAGGTCGAGTCCCACATCGGCACACTGTCGAGAGTCAGGACAACGGGGATTCCGCCGTTCCATCCGGCAGCGCTCGCCGCTGGGTGAAAGTTCGCGCCCGGCTCGAGTCGCCACGCACGGTCGGTGTAGTCGAGGTATCCCGTGACCTTGCGAGTGAAGTACGAACGAGTCAACCCATGCACGCTGTAGAAACTCATCGCCGCACACTATGTGTGCACAGCCGCCCGGGGTAAACCAACCATGCGCCTCGGCCTCGCGCTTGCTCCGCAAAGCACCAGCGCACGGAGATCGTGCGCTGACGCTTTATGGCGGGTAGCCGCCCGGAAGCAAACTCTTGGCGAAAACGCAGAAGGGCCACCCTTGCGGATGGCCCCTGATCTGCTACTTCGTGGTCGGGCTGACAGGATTTGAACCTGCGACCCCCTGCCCCCCAGGCAGGTGCGCTACCAAGCTGCGCTACAGCCCGTTGTGAACGGAACGGCCAGCGTAGCGGATGCCGCTGCAAGCACCCACGCCAACCGATGATGAGAGTTCAGTGACCCCGCCAGCTAGCGGAACAGTTGAACAATTCGATAGACGAAGTACAACACCAGCAGCACCATCAGCAGCTTGAAGTGCCATGGCGCCTTCATGTCTTCTTCGGCGCCATCGCCAGCGGCCAACTTGCGCAGGTCGAGATTCTTGGCCGTAATGGGGATCCGCGGAACCTGCGCCTCGAGGCTACGACCGCATGTGGGACAGTCACCTGCCTCGGTCATGGCCGATGGCGCGAAGTACTTCGCGCAGTCTTCACACCAAGGCATGCGCCCTCCTGATATCGGTGAAGTTGATGAGCACGCTCGAACGCTATTCGGTGCGACGACGCACGCGAAGTTTCAGCGGCGTGGAACCGAAATCGAATGCCTCGCGGATGCTGCGCTCGAGATAGCGCAGATAGGTGTGTGGCAACTCGCGGTTCACGAACAAGGTGAAGGTAGGCGGGTCGGTGGCTCCCTGCATTGCATAGAGCACCTTGGTGCCGCCTGGCGCTGGCTGCTTTTGCTGGGCGGCAGAGATCACCTTGTTCACGTCTCGTGTCGGAACGCGGCGGTGGTACTGCACGATGGCTTCTTTGAGCACTGGCGCAAGTTTGTTGACGCCCTTGCCGCTGAGCGCAGAGATCTTCAAGATTGGTGCGTCGCCGATGAAACCAAGCTTGCGTTTCACTTCGGCCAAGATGTCGAGCCGCCGTTCGGCGTCGTCGATGAGTTCCCACTTGTTCAGCAGCAACACGATTGGGCAGCCGGCAGCATCGACTCGTTCGGCCAAACGCTGGTCTTGGCCGGTGATGCCTTCGGTGGCATCGATAACGAACAGCGCAATATCGGCATCGTCGATGGCGCGTAGCGCACGAACCAACGAGTAGTACTCGGCTGAGTCGTCGATCTTCGAGCGGCGACGCATACCTGCGGTGTCGACGAACACGATTGGGCCATCGTCGGTCTCGACCAATGTGTCGATGGCGTCGCGCGTCGTGCCGGGCATGTCGTGCACTACGGAGCGGTTCTCGCCGACAAGGCGATTAAACAGCGTGCTCTTGCCAACGTTTGGTCGACCAACCACGGCGACGCGCGGCGCTGCTTGCTCTGGTGGCGTCCAGTTCTCGTCGTCTTCGAGGAACGCCTCGACAATGCCCGCCGGACTGACGTCGGGGATGCGCGCAATGACTTCGTCGAGTAGGTCGCCGGCGCGACGGCCGTGCAACGCGCTGACTGGAAGCGGCTCGCCTAAGCCGAGTGACAGGAACTCCCAACGTGCGCCTTCGCGCTGATCGTTGTCGGCCTTGTTCACCACCAGCAACACAGGAGGCTTGATGCGACGCAACCAGATGGCAATCTGCTCGTCGTCGTCGGTGACGCCAACAGACCCATCGACGAGGAACATCACTAACGAGGCCTGGCGCACGGCGGCTTCTACTTGGCGGCTGACCTTGTCGTCGAGCTCGCTACCAGACGGCAACCAACCGCCGGTATCGACCAACTTAAATGGACGGCCGAGCCACTCGGCGTCGACCTCCTTGCGGTCGCGAGTCACGCCAGGGCGGTCTTCGACAATGGCAACTTGCTCGCCGACAATACGGTTGAACAAGGTGCTCTTGCCCACGTTTGGGCGGCCAACAATCACCACGCTTGGCAACTCAGGGGCTTCATCTATTTCGGTCATCGTCCTACCTCCAGGGCGTGGCGCAACGCGATTCCGTTCGTGGCAATGACCTCAACGGAGCGGGGCAGCGAATCAACTGTGGTGCCATCGAGGAAACGTCCCTCGCTGAGACACACATCGGGCAACAGGTAACGGTGTGTGAGCGGCTCTTGGCTGAGCACTCTGGCGATATCTTCGCCCACCATCAAACCAGTGACGGCGGTATTGCCGCCAAAGAACACATTGGGAACGGCGATAATGCGCACATCATCGCGGCCGAGTTCGGCAACGAGCGGACCGAGCACCTGAGCGCCGAACGCTCCGGTAAGAATGCCAATGGGCGCCGAGGCGCGTGGCCGAAGTTGTACCGAACCCTCGGTTACGGCGTCGCCGCCACAGCCACGAAGCCCAGTGTCGCCAGCTGGGTTACGAGGAGCGCGGTAACCCGTTGCAGGAGCGCCATCGACCGAGGCAAAAAACCCGGCCTGCGGTCCGACAGGCGTATCGACCTTGCCGCTGAACTCCATCTCAAAGGTGCGCGCCATGCCGATGCCGTCTTCGTGCATTTCGAAGCCTGAGTAGGTTTCTGCATCGGGAAATGGACGGCCGGTCATCAGGTAATACTCGTCGGCAGCAAACACCATGCGGTGGCCAACCACCGTTTGAAACAGGTCTTGCCAATCGTGAACTGTGTCGACGACCGCGTTGGCCTCTTCGAGCGTGTGCTCGCGCATGGCGCCTTCGGTGTTGAACTTGCTGAGTCCGAGCGGAACACAGGCAACCGACGCCAACTCGGGGTACTGATCGAGCACGCCAGCGAGCGTGTCGTCGAGTATTGCGCCGTCGTTGACGCCAGGGCACACCACGATTTGGCCATGCACCGTGATGCCGTGATCGAGCAGCGCACGAAGCCAGCGCAGGCTCATTCCGCCGCGAGGATTCCGCAACATGCGGTTGCGGATCTCGGGGTCGGTGGCATGAATGCTCACGTTCAGTGGCGACAAACGTTCGGTGATCACACGCTCGAGATCGGCCTCGGTGAAGCGTGTGAGCGTGGTGAAGTTGCCGTACAAGAAGCTCAGTCGGTAGTCGTCGTCTTTGAGATAGAGACTCTTTCTGAGACCCTTTGGCAGCTGGTAGATGAAGCAAAATTCGCAATGGTTGTCGCACGTGCGAACACGATCGAACAACGCGCTCTCCACGTCGACACCCAGGGGCTCTCCGGCCCTCTTCGCGATCTCAAACGAGAGCTCTACATTGCCACGGCGAATATCGACATCGAGATCGGCCTCGTCGACCAGGAATCTCCACTCGATGATGTCTCGAGGCACCTGACCATTGAGTCGAAGCACTTCGTCGCCTGCCAATAGCCCAGCCATCGCGGCAGGTGAACCTGGTTCGATGGTGGTAATAACGGGGGTGGACATAGCCCGTCAAGGCTACCGTGCGTCAGCTTGGAGCGCTCCGGTAGTCTGCACAGGTGAATGTTGATCGAGTGCTGCTCGCCGAGCCGAGGGGTTTTTGCGCCGGCGTCGAGATGGCTATCAAAGCGCTGGCGTTCATGGTGCGCAGCTTCCCTGCTCCGGTGTACTGCTACCACGAGATCGTGCACAACAAGCTCATCGTCGAGCAGTTCGAAGCCCAGGGTGTGGTGTTTGTCGACGACATTTCCGATGTCCCGTTTGGCCGTCCGATCATGCTGTCGGCTCATGGCTCAGCACCCGATGTCGTTGAGGCAGCGCGCGAGCGAGGCAGTTATGTCGTCGACTCCGTGTGCCCGCTTGTGACCAAAGTTCACCATGAGGTCAAGGTGCGCGCCGGCAAGGGCTACCGAATTGTTTACGTGGGCCATGAGGGCCATGAAGAAGCAGTGGGCACGATGGCCGTTGCGCCCCACGCAATCAGTCGTGTCGAATCTGTCGCCGAAGTGCTTGCGCTCCCCCAGTTCGATGAACCCGTTGCCTTGCTTGCCCAGACAACCCTGTCGCATCGCGACTGGGAAGGTGTGGCAGTGGCTGTTCGCGAGCGCTACCCAGATGTGTGGTCGCCAGGTCGCAGCGATCTCTGCTTTGCCACTACAAACCGCCAATCGGCTCTCATGACCATTGCGCCCCGAGTCAATGCACTCATCGTGATTGGGTCGGCGAACTCGTCGAACACTCGGGCGCTCGAGAAGCTCGCCATCGAAGCTGGTTGCCCACGCGTGTTTCGCATCAACCATGTCGAAGAGCTACCCAACGACCTCACGGGCGTTGTCGGAGTTACTGCAGGCGCCTCAGCCCCCGAAGACCTCGTACAAGCAGTGCTGGCGCATCTGGCTCCACGCCACGGAGTCGAAACTGTGAGGGCCACCGAAGAGAACGAGTACTTCCCTCCGCCTCGCAACATCCGCGACCTACAAGCCGCAATTAGTAGAGCCTCTGCCGTGCTGCTCGGTGCGTCTTCAGATGCAGCAGCCATCGACGACCGTGCGGTGCCCGCCAGCGAAGTGCTCGCGGCCCTCAGCGCCGGATGACATTCGCTGGCAACGCCTGCGGCCTGTCAGGCTGATAAACGATGATGTCTCCAACTGTCGCAACTATTCGCATCACCCTGCATGTCCTCGCCGCCACGATTTGGGTCGGTGGACAGTTCACGCTGGCAGGGCTGCTTCCTGTGCTGCGCAAACACGAGGGTGCTGCCAAGCAGGCTGCCCAAGCGTTCAATCGTTTGGCGTGGCCAGCATTTGGGGTGCTGGTCGTCACGGGTATGTGGAACCTTGCCGCAATCGATATCACTGCGGCATCGAATAGTTACCAGATCACCGTGTTCATCAAGATCGCTGTTGCAATCGCCGCCGGTGTAGCTACCGCCGCGCACATCGCTGCTCGCACCAAGCTGATGTTGGCGTTGGGCGGGGCGCTTGGCGCATTGTGCTCAGTGGCTGCCGTGTTCCTCGGCGTGCTGCTTCAGACCGGCAAATAGCCCGTCAAGGCGCAGCGCTACACGCGTTGGCGGGGCTTCGATTGCTCACCGTTTTGCCGCGACACAGCAAGCACGTGGCGACGGCCGTGTTCGTCCTGAGTGATCGCATACTCGACGCCCTTGGGCTGCGGCCGAGCTACGTAGAGCGGCACAGTCGTCGGAATCGTGATCGTGGTGTCTTCCTTTTTCTCCGGGAACGCGATCTGGTAGAGCAAGAGACCGGCCAGGGCCAGCGCCACCAATCCACCCAGACCGACCGACTGCTTCAAGAACACCATCACATAACCAACAAACGGGACCCGAGCTACGACACGTCCGGCCACGAGGCGAGGCGTGATGGTCCAATTGTCAGGCAACTCGTTGACGTCGGCCTTGGTGGAAATTCGACCACCCTCAATCGCAACTACCCGGCGAGTGATCATTTGCTGATCGATCGGGTTGTGGAAGTTGATCACGTCGCCAGTGCGCACTGCGTCGCCAACGGGCTTCACCACTACAGCGTCGCCGTAGCGGTATGCAGGCTCCATCGACGAGGAACGAACCGAGTACACCCGGTATCCGCTTCCCCACGCCCACGAAATGCCCGCGACGCAACCCATCAGGGTCAACACCATCAGGACTTTCGCAATCGGACGGACACGCATATGTGCTCGGATCTAGAGACCGCACTCGATTCTCTCGCCTACCGAACCGCCGTGATTCGGGCTTGTGAAGTGGCGCCAAATGTAACGGTCTTCACAACAAATGGCTAGAGGCGATTGGTTCAATAAGCGTGCCGTCTTGCGCCGAGCGCATCGCGGCGAATACTTAGCTACGAGGAACTTCGCTCCACGGGCGATCGCGGTCGACGCGCACATCGCCAGGTAAACCGAGCACGCGCTCGCCGAGGATGTTCTTCATGACCTCGGTGGTGCCGCCCTCAATCGAGTTTGCACGGGTACGCAAGAACGCCTTCTGCAGCGTCTCGAAACCCATTGCGTGGTTCGGCTGCACCATTTCGTACGAGCCATAGAGCATGCCGTTGGCACCCAGCAGGTTGACCACCATTGCGTAGATGTCTTTGTTGAGATCGGCTGACGCGCTCTTGCCGATAGAACCCTCGGGACCCGGATCGCCCATCTTGCGCATCTGGTTGGCTCGAATGTTGGTGAGGCGCAGGATCTCGGCGCGACTCCAGAGCTTCATCACGTCGTCGCGTGACGCTGGGTCCTGACGATCGGCAGGAAGTGCTTGCCACGTCTTCACCAGATCGCGAATGGTGCCCGAACCCTTGGCCGGAATAGCGCCGCCGATGGAGACACGTTCGTTCATGAGCGTGGTGAGCGACACGCGCCATCCGTCGCCTGGTTTGCCAAGCATCTCCTTATCGAGGATGCGGGTGTCGGTGAAGTAGACCTCGTTGAACTCGGCCTCACCAGTGATCTGACGTAGCGGACGAACCTCGACGGTTGGTGCGTGCATATCGACGACAAACGCAGTGAGGCCAGCGTGCTTGACGGCCTCGGTATCGGTACGAACGACAAGCAAGCCCCAACGTGCGAGGTGCGCCAATGTGGTCCAGACCTTCTGGCCATTACAGATCCATTCGTCGCCATCCTTCACACCGCGTGACGACAAGCCGGCGAAGTCAGAACCGGCGCCGGGCTCGCTGAACAACTGGCACCAGATCTCTTCACCGGTGAACAGCGGCCGCAGGTAACGCGACTTCTGCTCATCGCTGCCCCAAACCGCAACGGTTGGACCGCACATGCCGTAGCCGATTGGGTTGCGAGCAACTGGGTGGGGTGCGCCCAAGGCGAACACGCGCTCGTTGACGAGTTTTTGCATCTTTGGGTTGAGACCCAATCCGCCGTGACCAACCGGGAAATGAACCCATGCGAGTCCGGCGTCGAACTGCGCACCAAGAAAGGTGACGGGGTCGGTGCTCTTGGGTGGGTAGTTGGTCAGCAATTCGGTGACGAGGTCGTCGACACGACGCTCTTCGGCGGTCAGCACAGATTCGATAACAGTCATATCGCCACAACTCCAAGGTCTCTACATACGTTCAGTGAACGGAGAGGACCTTACCGAGCATTCGGAATCAGCGACCAACCGAGCGCGTCGCTCGTCGCCATTTGCCAGTCGGCGAGCATCCCCAAACCCAGTTGCGGGCTGGCGGGGCGACTGGTCGGGCGCTAGTTGTATGGCGACATCACTCGCTGCGCATTGCGAGCATCGAACGGAGCCCCGCTCGGGAACCAACTCATCAGCTCGAGCACGGTGGCATGCAGCGGCCTGCCGACCGGGCTGCGGCCGCTCGCAAGCTTGAGGTTGTTCAGAATGCGCAGCAGGATGTCACGCTTGTTGACGGCGCGCAGGTAGGCATCGCTCCAGGCCACGTTGCCGCCCGACAGTTGCGTGAACAACTGCCGTACTCCGTGGCGGTCGAGCAGCGTGCCGCCGTTGAACGGGTCGGCGTAGGTCGATGAATCATTGCCGTCACGAACGATGAAATGGCCCGGCAAACCGACACCAACGATTGGCACTCGCACGCGCTTGCCGCACTCCATTGCGAGCACAGACATCGTGATGGGAAGACCCACACCACGAGTGAGCAATTGAGATAACAACGAGTTATCGATGTCGTAATACGTGGCCGTGTCGCCACGCACATGACCCGAGGGTCCAAACAAGGTCGACATCACGCCCGCGAACGTTGGGACCATGGTTTCGGCGAGAGAATCGATCTTGGCCTGTTCCGCGGCGATGTCGATTTCGTAGCCCGCGAGTTGGCAAAGCAGATAACACAACGTGTCGAGCGGTAGGGCCTCGTCGCTGAACTCAAGCAAAAGCCTGAAGCGATTCTTGATGGCCTTTGAATCCATTTGCACAACGTAGCTTCGGCTACCGTCGCCATCATGTTCCCAGGTGCGTACTTGACCACAACCCCCGACAAGCCAGCAGTGATTATCGGTTCTACCGGCGAGGTGCAGACCTTTGCGCAACTCGATGCCGCGGCGAACCGCCTGAGCCAACTGCTCTACGGTGCCGGTCTGCGCCCCGGCGATCACGTGGCCATCTGCATGGAGAATCACCCTCGTTATCTTGAGGTGATGTGGGGCTGCCACTACGCCGGTCTCGTGTACACGGCTTGCTCAAGCCGACTCACGAGTCCTGAGCTGGTGTACATCCTGAATGATTGCAGCGCACGGGTCTTCATCACGAGCAAGTACAAAGCCGACCAAGCCGCCGAAATTGTTACTGACACTTCAGGCGTTGAGTTGCGCCTCATGCTCGACGGTGTCATCGACGGGTACGACAGCTACGAGGCAAGCGTCGCTGAGCAGAGCGATGCTCCACTCGAGGTTCGTATTGCTGGCATCGACATGCTCTATTCGTCGGGCACCACGGGTCGGCCAAAGGGCGTGATGCGCGAGTTCAAGGAGCTTCCGCTTGAGACAACGGCCGGATCAGTAACCGGCTCGCTCACCATGCTCTTCGGCGTTACCAGCGACAGCGTGTATCTCTCCCCTGCGCCGCTCTACCACGCAGCGCCACTTCGGTTTTGCATGTCGGCTCAAGGCCTCGGCGCAACCGTCATCGTGATGGAGCACTTCGACCCTGAGCAGTACTTGGCGCTGATCGAAAAGCACAACGCAACGGCTAGCCAAGTGGTACCCACGATGTTTGTTCGGATGATGAAACTGCCCGACGACGTGCGCACCAAATACGACGTGTCGTCGATGCGTTGCATCATTCACGCCGCGGCTCCATGCCCGATTCCAGTAAAGAAGGGAATCATCGAGTGGTTCGGACCAATCGTGCACGAGTACTACGCCGGCACCGAGGGCAACGGGTTTGTGTATTGCAATAGCGACATGTGGCTTGGCCACGAAGGCACCGTTGGCACTCCGATCGGCTGCATCGTGCACATTTGCGACGACGACGGCAACGATGTGCCGGCCTACGAAAGCGGCACCATCTACTTCGAAGGTGGCGGTGCGTTTGAGTACCACAACGACGCCGAAAAGACAGCTAGTTCACGCCACGCCAAGGGCTACACCACGCTCGGCGACGTCGGCTATCTCGACAGCGACAACTTCTTGTATCTCACCGATCGCAAGTCGTACATGATCATTTCTGGCGGTGTGAACATCTACCCGCAGGAGTCCGAGAACGCATTGGTCACCCATCCAAAGGTCATTGATGTCGCAGTGTTTGGAGTGCCCAACGAAGACTTCGGTGAAGAAGTCAAAGCGGTTGTGCAACCGGTAACGATGCCTGCCAACGACGAAGAAGCTCGAGCGCTCGCACAAGAACTCATCGCCTACTGCAAGTCACAACTTGCCGATGTCAAATGCCCGCGCAGCATCGACTTCAGAGCCGAACTCCCCCGTCACCCAACGGGCAAGCTCTACAAGCGTCTACTGAAAGACGAGTACTGGAAAGACTCGGGTCGCAGCATCTAGCGACTGCTTATTCGCTGATGACCACCATGCGGATTTCGGTCATCTCTTTCACACTGAAGGCTGGGCCTTCACGCGTGTTGCCGCTATCCCGCAAGCCGCCATACGGCTGCTGGTCGGCGCGCCATGTAGGGACCTCGTTCACGAGCACGCCACCGAAGTCGAGGGTGCGGATCGCCTTGAGTCCCTTGCCGATGTCGCTGGTGAATATGGCCGCCTGCAAACCGAAGGCCGAGTCGTTGGCAAGCCGTAGCGCTTCGTCAAGATCGTCGTATGCCGCGATCGCTACAACAGGACCGAACACCTCTCCGGCGCACACCTTCATGTCATGCGACACGTTGGCAAGAATGGTTGGCCGCAGTACGCCGTCGTCGCCAATGAAGCCGCCACTTATGAGCTGCGCTCCTTGCGTGACTGCTTCATCGATCCAACTCTTCACGCGATCTCGCTCGCTGATTGATATCAACGCCGATACATCAGTGGCTTCGTCGGCCGGGTCGCCAACGACAAGAGTGGCGACCCGCTCAGCGAGCGCATCGGTGAACTGTGTCGCGATCGATGAGTGCACAAAGATGCGCTGAGTGCTGATGCAGCTTTGGCCTGCGTGGCTGAAGCCAGCCATACGGATTTTGTCGGCAGCCTGCAGCCAATTGCCGTCGGCTTCGATGATGACCGGGGCGTTGTTGCCGAGCTCGAGGCCGACCCGCTTTCGCGGCGCTCGGCTACGAATGCCCCAACCAACATCGGGAGATCCGGTGAAAGTGATGAGTGCAATATCTGGATGGTCGACCACTGCATTGCCAACGGTTGAACCACCGCCTGTGACCACCTGCAGATAATCGGCGGGAAGCCCACATTCGTCGATCAACATCTCAGCGAGCACAATCGAACTGAACGGCGTTTGCGAGGCAGGCTTGAGCACTACCGGGCATCCCGCTGCAATCGCAGGAGCAACTTTGTGGACAACCAAGTTGAGCGGAAAATTGAACGGAGCAATCGCCCCGACAACACCGATAGGCACCCGCAACGTAAAGCCAAACTTGCCCTCGCCCGATTGCAATGCGTCGAGTGGAATCATCTCGCCAGCAAGCTTGCGAGCCTCGGCTGCAGCGAACGAGAACGTGCCCGCTGCGCGCTCTGCCTCGACTCGTGCGGTCTTGATTGGCTTGGCCGATTCGCGGCTGATGATCTGCGCAAACTCCTCGCGTCGTTCAGTCAGCCGAACGGCTGCGATGTCGAGGATCTGGGCCCGTCGCCAGAGCGGCATTGGGCCAGCATGCAGCGCGGCTCGAGCAATGGCGACAGCGCGATCAACGTCGGCCGCCGTGCACGCCGGAATCTTGCCGATGAGCGAATTGTCGTATGGCGAGCGCACCTCAAGGAACTGCAGGGAGGTGAATCGTTCGCCGGCAAGCGGGATAGCGCGTACGTCTGACATACCTCGACCTTAGTGGCCGTGGGTAATACTCAGATACGTGGCTTCCTCGACGCACCCATTTCTCGACAGTACGCACCCGCTTGCCTTCGCCCATCGTGGTGGAGCCAGCGACGCGCCAGAAAACACAATGCCTGCATTCGAGTACGCAATCAATCTCGGCTATCGCTACATCGAGACCGACGTTCAAGTCACCTCCGATGGCGTGCTGGTGGCCTTCCACGATTTCAATCTCAAGCGAACCTGTGGCATCGATAAGCGCATTGGCGAGATGACGTGGCAAGAGGTCAGCGAAGCGCGCGTCGATGGCGCAGCACCGATCCCAGCATTTAGCGAACTCATGAACGCGTGGCCCGATGTGCGGGTGAACATCGACTGCAAGACCGACGCAGCCGTCGACGCGTTGGTTGCCGCGCTGCAGACATCCAATGCACTCGACCGTGTGTGCGTCGGCGCGTTTAGCGACCGTCGCATGCGCAAGCTGCGCGCACTGCTCGGCCCTGGACTGTGCTCGGCACTCGGCCCTCGCGGCGTCGCCTCGTTGCTCTACGGTCGCATGCGCAGCACGGCCGCACTGACCGCGCAGGTGCCAGTTCGGCAAGGTCCGCTCACGGTTATCAGTGATCGATTCATGAAGCGCGCAAATCGCATCGGCCTACAGGTGCACGCGTGGACAATCGACGAAGCCGATGAGATGAACCGACTGCTTGATCTCGGCGTGCACGGCATCATGACCGATAAACCAATGGTGCTACGCGACGTCCTCATCGCTCGCGGCATGTGGTCGTGAGCGCTCCGTTTAGCTCGACTCGAGCGGCCGGCTCGATGGTTGCATCCGCTGATGGCCTCGCCACGCAGGCGGGTATGACGATCTTGGCCCAGGGCGGCAACGCTGTCGATGCTGCCATTGCATGCAACGCCGCCATCGCAGTCACCTCGCCGCATCTGTGCGGAATGGGCGGCGACCTGTATGCCCTCATTCATGATGGCGTCGGCGTTCACGCGCTCAACGCCACCGGACGCGCCGGCGCCGGATCAAGCGCTGCTGCTTTGCGTGCCGAGGGCCACGAACAAATGCCGTTTCGCCACGACATCCGCACCGTCACTGTGCCGGGATGTGTCGATGGGTGGATCGCGCTCCATGAACGCTTCGGGCGCCTCCCGCTTGCTCGGGTGCTTGATCCTGCAATCCGCTTGGCCGACGATGGATTTCCGGCGTCACCACTCTTGGTCGGCGTTCTCGCGGTACTCGACAGTGCCGCACGTGAGCAGCTCATCGAGGTCGTCGAGCAAGCGACACGTCCCGGTAGTCGTGTTCGACGATCAGGCGTAGCGCGTGCTCTGCGCTCAATCGCTGAACACGGCCGCGACGGGTTCTACCTTGGCGAGTTCGGAGATGGGTTGCGTCGCCTCGGCGACGGCCTCTATAGCGAATCAGACCTGTCGACTCCGGGCAGTACATGGGTCACCCCGTTGAGCCGCGACGCCTTTGGTAAGACACTGCACACGATGCCACCGAACTCGCAGGGCTACTTGCTGCTCGCCGCCGCCGGCCTTGCTGAACAGCTCGACTTGCCTGGCGATACCCAGTCCGAGCATTGGGCTCACTTGCTCATTGAGGCCGCCAAGGCCGCCGCCTTCGATCGACCGACGGTCCTTCACGACAACGCTGATGGTAGTGCGCTCATCGAGGCCGCCGCCCTGCGCTTGCCCAGCATCGATCGAGAAATCGCGACGCGTCGCACGGCGCCCGCGTTTGATGGCGACACCACCTACCTGTGCGTTGTCGACGATCAACGAATGGGTGTATCGCTCATCCAATCGAACGCATCGAACTTCGGCTCATGGCTTGTTGAGCCGAGCACCGGCATCAACCTGCACAACCGCGGACTCGGCTTCTCGCTCGAGCAAGGCCATCCGGCTGAGTTGGCGCCCGGCAAACGTCCGCCACACACGCTGTCACCAGCAATGGCCACCAACCCCGACGGCTCGCTTGCTGGCGTGTTCGGAACAATGGGCGGCGACGGGCAACCACAGATTTTGCTGCAGTTAGCGGCGCGCATCTTTCACCATGCGCAGAGCCCAGCTGCCGCTGTGCACGCAGCTCGATGGGTACTCAACGGACCTACCACCGGCTTCGACACGTGGAGTGCGCCGCAGGGTCCGCACGTACTTGTCGAAGGACATGCCCCAGCCGATTGGCGCGCCGGGCTCGAGGCCCGAGGGCACGCCGTGCGTATCGCTGCGCCGTACGACAGTGCGTTCGGACACGCTCACGCGATTTTGGTCGAGCCCGACGGGATGCTTTGCGGTGCCGCCGACCCTCGGTGTCGCATCGGATCAGTTGCCGGCGCGTAACAAAGTAAACATCACAGAGTTCGGTACATCGATTTCGGCGCCGCGAACTACGCTGGCGAAATGCGCGTTGATACAAACTTCTTTTGCACTGTTCCGATGCCCGACGCGGGCGACCCAGCAATCGCAGCCACGGCCCGCCGCTACGGCAACGATGCGGTCATTGAGTGCTACAAGAACTTGGTCGACTGGAGTCGCACCGCCGACTCGTTGGGTTTCGACACGATGTGGCTCACCGAGCACCATTTCCAGCACGAGGGCTACGAGGTGTTGCCGAACCTCATTCTGTTCGGCATGCATCTGGCTCAGCTCACCAAAGACCTGCGCCTCGGTCAAATGTTCAACGTGGTGCCGCAGTGGAACCCGCTTCGGCTCGCCGAAGACTTTGCGTTAGCCGACATCATCACGGGCGGCCGCATGGAATTTGGTGTCGGTCGCGGCACCGTGCCTCGAGAAGCGTGGGCGCTCGGCACCGTGGTCGCTAGCGGAGACAACGCAATGAGTGGTGAGCATGACCGCATCAACCGCGAGGTCTTCGAAGAGTCATTGGAGATCATCAAGCTGGCTTGGTACAACGAAACGTTCTCGTACCGTGGCAAACACTTCGTGTTGCCTCCCGACGACGTTCCTGACCGTGGTAGCTATGTGGATCACCTCACCTTGATCCCCAAGCCACTTCGCACAGTCGATATCTACCAGCCGGTCACCTCGCCAGAGACCATCGAGTATGTGCCACGGGCGGGCCACAAGGCCATTTATTGGTTGCAGAATGCCGACAGCCAAAAGCAGAAGTGGGATCGCTACGCCGAGATTCGCGCCGACATGGGTCAGCCCGTTGCTGCGGGCGACGATCGGTGTCTCGTGCTCAACCTGCATGTTGCCAAAACCCGCGAGCAGGCGATGATCAAGGGCCGTCCAGGGCACGACGAATTCAACAAGTTCTTGTCGCCATACGGCCGCTTCAGCAGCTACCGCAATCCCGACGGCTCAAAGGTGGCGTTCGATCACTGCCCCACCCTCGAGGAAAGCAACGACCAAAAGATTCAGATCGTCGGCTCCATCGACGATGCGGTCGACGCCATTGGATACTGGCGAGACCTGCTCGACCTCAAGCACATCTGCTTCTTCCTCGATTACCCCGGCCTCACCCGCGAAGACATGAACGAGCAAATGCACCTCATTGCCGAGGAAGTGTTCCCGCGCCTTGGTGAGCCAATCGAGCGTCGGCCCATCACCGGAACGCCCTTGGTCTAACCGTGCTGCTTAGATCGGCCACGCTTGCCGACGGACGCAATGTCGATATTCGTATCTGCCTCGACACCATCGACGAGGTCGCTGCGTCCCTGACGGCACAGTCCGACGAGCACGTGATCGATCTGTCGGGGCACTTGTTGTTGCCGGCGTTTGTAGAGCCACACGCGCACCTCGACAAGGCGTTCTTGTCCGAGCGTTTCGCTAACGACGCTGGCGATCTGATGGGCGCCATTGTTGCGATGCAGCAGAATCGCCATCTTATTACGTACGCAGACACGGTAGAACGCGCCGAGCGAGCAGTTCGCTTGATGGTTCGCAATGGCGCAAGTGCGATCCGCACCCACGCCGATACAACAACCGAAAACGGTCTGATGTCGGTCGAGGCACTCGCCGAGGTGCGCCGCCGCACCGCCGACATTTGCGACATTCAAATCGTGTCGCTCGTGAGCTGGCCAGTCACTGGCGCTGCCGGAGCCGACTCGCGTACTCTGCTGCGCGAAGCGCTAGAGAGAGGCGCCGACCTCGTTGGAGGCTGTCCTCACCTCGACGACAATCCAGAGGGTGCCAACGAAACGCTGCTTGAGATCGCTTCCGAGTACCAGCGTGGCGTCGACCTGCACACTGACGAAAATCTAGACCCGCAGAAGAACGGTCTCGAAGATCTGGCTCGCCGCGTGTTGGCGTCAGGCTTCGCGTACGGCGTCACCGCTAGCCATTGCGTCAGCCTTGGATCACAAGCCCTGAGCAGGCAAGACGAGATTGCCGAGCTGGTCGCTGCAGCCAACATCAGCGTGGTGGCACTGCCCCACACCAACTTGTTCCTCCAGGGGCGCGAACATCAGCAGTCGATGCCTCGAGCAATCACTGCGGTCAAGGCTCTTAGGGCCCGCAACGTGAACGTATGTGCTGGCGCCGACAACCTGCAAGACCCGTTTAACCCAATGGGCCGGGGCGATCCACTCGAGACTGCGTCGTTGATGGTGATGCTCGCTCATCTGCTGCCCCATGAGGGCCTCGATGTCGTGAGCGCAAATGCGCGCCAGGCACTCGGCATCCAGCCGGTTCGGGTCGAGTCCGGCAACATCGCTGACCTCGTTGCCATCAAGGTCGAGTCCGTTCGTGAAGCACTTGCATTCGGCCCGCCCGAGCGCATCGTGTTGCACCGCGGCTTGGTTGTTTCCCCAACGCACGGGCGCTGATTGCTGGCCGCTCTACGAAATGAACTGTTAACAGATTAGGGATACCCCTGAAACGACGGCTCACCTAGTGTGTGAATCGCATGTTCCCCAGCGACGAATCCACACTTCCCGTAACGGGTCGCCTCGCCGGACAGCGCGCTGTGATCACCGGAGCAGCACGTGGCATTGGAGCCGAGATCGCCCGCACGTACGCCCGTGAAGGCGCCCAAGTGTTCGTGCTCGACATCGACATCGGCCTTGCCTCCGAAGTTGCTCGATCGATCGGTGGGCATGCTGCGAAGGTCGATCTCGCCGATGCAGCATCAACGGCCACGGTGCTTGAGCAAGCTATTGCAGGACTCGGCGGCATTGACATTCTTGTGAACAACGCAGGCATCTTGAGGATGGCTCCATTGCTCGATCTCACCATCGAGAACTGGGACACCACGTTCGCCGTGAACACTCGGGCAATGTTTGTGACCACTCAGGTCGCCGGTCGAGCAATGGTCGCTCAAGGGAGCGGCTGCATCATCAACATGGCGAGTATGGGCGGCAAGCTGGGCTCTCCAAATCAAGCGCATTACGCGGCCTCGAAGGCGGCTGTCATCTCGCTCACACGCGTTACGGCAATGGAGCTTGGCGCCCACAACATTCGGGTCAACTGCATCTGCCCGGGCTACGTACTTACTGAGATGGGAACCGCTACCCGCACACCCGAGATGGTCGAGGCGTGGACCGCGAAGTCACCGTTAGCGCGCTTGGCAACCACCACCGACGTAGCCAATATGGCGCTCTTTCTTGCCTCAGCCGAGGCCGACTACTGCACGGGTCAGGCAATGAACGTGTCCGGCGGAATGGTGATGCACTGATGGCACCGCACGAATATGCCAGCCGGAATGACGACGTATTCGCCTCATCCACTAAGGTCTCGCCGATGACAAATTCAGCCCCCGCTCCGGCGCTGAGTTTCTCCGGGGTATCGATGGTGTTCCCCGACGGAACTCACGCGCTCGGCGAAACCTCGTTCGACGTTCGCCCAGGCGAGTTCGTGACAGTCGTTGGCCCATCTGGCTGCGGCAAGAGCACCTTGTTGCG
>JBAXER010000009.1:0-56461 GCA_037140375.1 Actinomycetota bacterium | reverse complement strand
TGCATGTGTTAAGCACGCCGCCAGCGTTCGTCCTGAGCCAGGATCAAACTCTCCGACAAGAACTTGCTCGATTGCTCGAGCTTCGTTCGTTTTGAGAGCCATGATGCATCCAGGGGAATAGCCTGGTGCCAGCATCATGTCCTGCTCTTCTTAATTATTAGTTTGGCCAGACGTTGGTCTGGCCGGAATTGACAAGCAGCTCCATCGCAAAAGTGCGATGTGCTGCCCGCACTATCGTTCAGTCTTCTCTTCCGTTTTCAAGGAGCCGTAGCTCTAGCGACACACACCCTTGCGGGAGTTGGTGTCACGTTCGGGGCTTTTCGGCCTTCCGAAGCGGGATGAAACTTTATCCCGAGGGGCGAATTACAACAACCTCTTCGTCAAGAAATTTCAAGCAAGTGGTGATTGGTCTTGCCTTTGCGGAGCAACAGGTACCGTCCGTGGAGCAGATTCAGGCCTGTGAGCTGGGTGTCTTCTGCCAACTGCACGCCGTTGGCGCGGAAGCCCTTTTGTTGCAAGGTTCGGCGCGCATCGCCGTTTGAGGTAGCCAGGCCGGCCCCAACAAGAACGCCAACTAGATCGTCGAGGGCGGCACGGGAAACAACAGATGACGGGACTTCGCGCGCGACCGCAGCGAGTGTTGCCTCGGACGCTAAGGATGGGTCTCCCCCAAACAACACCTCGGTGGCGGCCCGAGCTGCCTCGAGCGCTTCAGCGCCGTGTACGAGCGTGGTGAGCTCGTCGGCGAGCGTGCGCTGGGCAACACGGCGCTCTGGAGCCGTTTCGTGCTGCTCGATCACGCTCAAGGTGTCCGCTAACGGCTGCAACGAGAACATATGGAGGTATCGAGCAACCATCACATCATCGACTTGGATCCAAAACTGGCGGAACTGGTAGGGCGAGGTCTTGTCGGCGTCGAGCCAAACGGCTCCCCCGACGGACTTGCCAAACTTGGTGCCGTCGCTCTTGGTCACGAGGGGATGAGTCATTGCGTGGGCGGATTTGCCCAAGTTGCGTCGAATCAGATCGACGCCAGCAACGATGTTGCCCCACTGATCAGAGCCACCGGCCTGCAGCTCGACGCCCTCGTGCTCGTAGAGGTGCCGAAAATCGTTGGCTTGAAGCAGGGAGTAGGTGAATTCGGTAAACGAAAGGCCATTATCAGTCTCAAGGCGGCTGCGGACCGAGTCTTTGGCCAACATCTGATTGATGGTGACGTGTTTGCCGACGTCGCGCAGAAAGTCGAGCAGCGTGAGCGGTTCGGTCCAATCGGCATTGTTCACGAGCTTGGCCTGGTACTTGCCCGGGCTGAAGTCGAGTAAGCGCTGAAGCTGGGCTTCGATGCGCGACACGTTGTGCCGCAGCGTGTCGATGTCGAGCAGGTTTCGCTCTTCACTACGTCCGGATGGATCGCCGACCATGCCCGTAGCTCCGCCAGCGAGCGGGAAGGGCTTGTTGCCAGCCTGTTGGAACCTGCGCAGGTACAACTGGCCGACAAGATGGCCCACGTGCAATGAGTCGGCAGTGGGGTCGAAGCCCACATAGACGCTCAGCGGCCCAGCGGCTAGACGTGCGCCAAGAGCGGCACGATCGGTGGAGTCGTGGATAAGTCCACGAGCGTCGAGGTCGGTGAGGAGATCCATATCAGGGTCTATGTTGCCACCTCAAGGCAACCATCGCACCAGTGCATTTTGAGACTAGCTTTGCGTCTTGTGCGCCATTCTCTGAGTTTGCCGACGTTTGGCGGGTTGTCGGACCCGTCGGTTGTCGTTGATATTGCCCTCGACCAGTGAAGGCCAAGACTTTCACCTTGCTGGAGTCGCTTGAGGCGCAGGCGCTCTCATGCACCAACGCTGGCTCGCCGCTCTATGGCGCGTTGCTTACTGGTTTGATCGACGACTACCAAAGCGGCGGCGTGACGGCAGAACTGCTTGAAGGCGTCAGCGCCACGCCTGTGCACGACGCGGTTCCTCTGCGGTATCTCGCTACAGCGCACCGTCTGGCGCTTTCCGGGGCGGCACCCACTCTCGCTCGTTGGTACGGATCGTGCGGCGGAGCGTGGAAGGGCGAGGACATATCCGACGACTTCTTGCAGGTGGCGCAGACCCATCGACGCGAGTTTCTCGCTGGGCTGCAGCGCAATGTGCAGACCAACGAAGTGGGGCGCGCCGCAGTGTTGGCCTCGGCGTTTGCGCTGATTGCTCGCCGCCACCAATGCGCGCTTGACCTGTTGGAGATCGGCTGCTCAGCGGGATTGCTGTCTCGGTGGGACGAGTACTTCTATGACACTGGTTCGTCGGCGCTGGCTAACCCGGCGAGCGATGTGCGATTTGATCAGACGTGGTGGAGGACCCCGCCGCCAGATCTCGGGGGCAACGTACGGGTGGCTCGGCGACGAGGTAGCGACATCTCCCCCATCGATGCGACCAACGCCGAGGGTCAGCTCACCATGCTTTCGTTCGTGTGGCCCGACCAAGCAGAGCGCGTCGATCGGCTGCGTCGGGCTCTCGCGATTGCCGCCCGAACCCCAATGGACATCACACGAGCCGATGCTGGCACTTGGTTAGCTCAAGAGCTCGCTGCCGGTCCAACCATCGGGGTCGCGACGGTGGTGTTCCATTCGATTGTGTGGCAATACCTGCCCCAGTCGACACGAGCCACGGTGCGCGCTGCGCTGGAGACCGCGGGACAACTCGCAACGGCTCACAGCCCGCTGCTCTGGCTCCGCATGGAGCCACACACGCCACAACGCGCCAACGTGCGCCTGACCACCTGGCCAGGTGGTCACGAAGAGGTTCTCGCCGAGGTGGGCTATCACGGCGCCGACATCGAGTGGCTACAGCCCTACTGATCGACTCCACCGAGGCGCTCACGAACCAGCTCAGGCACACGCGCGGGCGTCGTTGTGCCCGGCGTGACGCTGACGTAGGTGATGGTCGCTTCGAACCGCTGCTCACCGCTGGCCGAGCCCGCGATGCTGACGTCGAAGCTGGAGTTACCGAATCGCGCTACTGAACAACGCAGGTCGGCGGTTTCACCGAAGCGAAGCGGAGCATGCCACGTGATGGCGGCCGACTTGAGCATGAAGTCAAAGCCAAGCGATTCGAAGCCGGTGTTGTCGGGGGTGAGTTCGGATCGAAACCAGGTATCGACTGCGTCGTCGCAATAGGCCATGTAGTGGGCGTTGAAGACGACCTTTTGCATATCGCACTCGCCATAGCGAACACGGATTTGATGCACAAACGACATCGGCCGACCTTAGGCGGCAGAACGGACGAGGAGTCGAAGGTTCATCCGTGCGCACCCAACCACGTTTGCCATGCGGCCAACGTTTCGGTGAAGTGCTGCAGTTGCACTGCAACGGGCACTGGCCCGGCACCACCTGGCGACGTGCGCCGCGTGACGGACACGCCGGGGCCCACAAGTGCTGCAGGTTCGGCACCGAGTCGTGGATGATTGGCGACCAATTCGCGCAAGCTGGCGGTTCCTGCCAACGCCTCGCGCACGAGTGCACCGACGATGGCGTGGGCCTCGCGAAACGGAACACCCTGCACGACGAGCCACTCGGCGAGGTCGGTGGACGACCCGGTCTCGCTATCGGCGGCAGCCTGCATGCGCTCAGGGACGAAGGTTGCGGTAGCGATCATTCCGGCGATGGCACCCAATCCGAGGCGCACCTGATCCATGGCGTCGAACAGCGGCTCTTTGTCTTCTTGGTAGTCGCGGTTGTAGCTGAGCGGCAGACCTTTCATCGTGGCCAAGAATCCGGTGAGGTCACCGATGATTCGACCGGCCTTACCGCGCGCGAGTTCGGCGATGTCGGGGTTCTTCTTTTGCGGCAGCATTGAGGATCCGGTTGCGTAACCGTCGTCGAGCTTGGCGAAACCGAACTCTTCGCTGGTCCACAGCACCCACTCTTCGCCAAGACGCGACAGGTTGATTGCAACCAAGGTGAGGTCGAAGAGCACCTCGGCGATGTGGTCACGCGATCCGACGGCATCGAGCGAATTATCGAACACGGCGGCGAACCCAAGTTGAGTGGCCGTGTACTGCGGATCGATTGGCAGCGACGAGCCCGCCAGAGCACCAGCGCCGAGTGGCGACACGTCGACACGCTCGAGGGTGCCCCGAATGCGCTGGAGGTCGCGGGTGAGCGCCCAACCATGCGCCAAGAGATGATGCGCAAGGAGCACCGGCTGTGCGCGCTGCATGTGTGTATAGCCGGGCAGGTAGACACCTTTGGCTTCAATTGCGCGATTGAGCAACACCTGCTGCAACGCGACGATGCGTTCTGCGACGACCACGAGTTCACGCTTTACCCAGAGCCGAACATCGGTGGCTGACTGATCGTTGCGGCTGCGGCCGGTGTGCAGCTTGGCGCCCGCAGGGCCAGCGAGTTCGGTGACCCGACGCTCGACGGCAGTGTGAATGTCTTCGTCGCTCTCCGCGAACGCGAACGCGCCGGATTGCATTTCGTTGGCGACCTGATCGAGAGCGGTAAGCACCGCATCGCGTTCGGCGTCAGTAATGAGCCCTGCGTGCGCGAGGCCACGCACGTGCGCGCGCGAGCCAGCGATGTCGTCGGGCCACAGGCGACGGTCGAACGAAAGGCTCTCGGTGAACGCCATCAGCTCGGCGGCTGGACCACCTTCGAAGCGGCCGTGCCACAGTGTCTTGCCATGGGCTTCAGACTCGAGGTTGCTCATGGCCGCACCGCATCGACGCCTGCGAGGTCGCGTAGCTTTGCTGCGAGCTTGGCGCCGGTGGTTGTTTCGTCGGCGATCACGAGCAGCGTGTCGTCGCCTGCCACGGTGCCGAGCACACCTTTGATGCCCGACCTGTCGAGAGCCGAGGCCACCACGTGCGCGCATCCTGGTGGAGTGCGGATCACCACGTTGTGGTGGGCGTGACGCACCTCGGCAACCCACTCGCCCATCACTCGGCGAAGTTGATCTTCGGGTGCGATGCGAGCGTGCTCGTATTCGGGGATTGCGTAGACGGTGTCGCCGCCTTGCACCCTCACTTTGACTGCGCCGATGTCTTCGAGGTCGCGCGAAACAGTGGCCTGAGTTGCGGAAATTCCCTCGGCGGCCAAAAGGTCGAGCAGTTGCGGCTGGCTTGTGACCAAATACTTACCGATCAACCGCTGTACGCAATCTTGGCGTTGCACCTTTGTGGTCATGAACGTGCTCCCAGCAGAAAGGCGAGGAGGCCTCGCGCGGAATGCATTCGATTGTGACCCTGTTGGATCACTCGCGACGATGGGCCATCGATGACGCTTGCAGCGACCTCGTTGCCCCGGTATGCCGGCAGGCAATGCATAAACACTGCGCCTGGTGCTGCGCCGGCCATCAAAGAGTCGGTCACTTGGTACGCCGAGAAGATTTCGCGCCGCTCGGCCTTTTGCGATTCTTGGCCCATGGAGATCCAGGTGTCGGTGTGCACGGCATGAGCGCCGAGGACTGCGACCGATGGGTCCACGAATTGGGAGATGGTGCCGTCGCCCAAACTAGATATGCGGGTCAGTTCGGCCTGCGGCGCATCGAAGCCAGTGGGGCAACCAAGACGTACATGGGCGCCGAGCATCACGCACGCTTCGGAGAGCGACCGGGCAACGTTGTTGAAGTCGCCCACATACGCAACAGTGCGGTCGGCGAGCGAGCCCCACTCTTGGGTCATCGTGAGTACATCGGCTAGCCCCTGCAGTGGGTGGCTGTGATCGCTGAGCATGTTGACAATCGGTACTGCGCTCACCGCCGCCATGCGCTGGACCACATGGTGATGGAAGACCCGCGCCGCCAACACGCCGTGGTATCCCTGCATGATGCGGGTGATGTCTTCGACACTCTCGCGAGTATCGAAACCAACTTCTTCTCCGCGGGTGTACACCGGGTGTCCACCAAGTTGCACGACCGCCATCTCCATGCTGTGACGCGTGCGATTCGATGGCTTCTCGAAGATGAGCGCAACACCTTGGCCGCTCAGCGGCGCACCAAAGGACGCTATTGGCCGCTCGCTGAGGTGGAGTACCTGCTGGATCTCGGCGGCGGCGAGATCGGGGATCTCGAGGAGATGGCGAAGGCTCACGCAAGCACCTCGGTCATCACAGCGACGACCTCGTCGATCTCTGCGTGGCTCACCGTGATTGGCGGCGCAAAGCGAATGGCCGTGGCCGTCACAGCATTGGTGACGACGCCGCGCTTGAGGAGTTCGGTGTAGACCGCTTTCGCATCGACGCCGGCCCCAAGTTCGGCGGCGAGCAACAAGCCCTGACCGCGCACATCGACGACGCCGGGAACGGCCGCCAGCTTGCTCGCCAAGTACGCGCCCTTTGAGGCGGACAGAACAGGCGCATCGATTCGGCGCATTTCATTGATGACGGCGCGAACGGCCGCCGTGGCGATGGCCGTGCCGCTATACGTGCTGCCGTGATCCCCAGGCTGGAACGCCGATGCAACCTCGACCCGCGCCCACATTGCGCCGACAGGGAAGCCATTGCCCATTGCTTTGGCCATGGTGACTACATCGGGAACGACATCGTGATGCTGAAAGCCAAACCAACGGCCTGTGCGGGCAAAGCCGGTCTGCACTTCGTCGATCATCATCAACATGCCGCGCTCGTCGCAGAGATCGCGAATAGCACGCAGGTAGCCGGCGGGCGCTGGCACAACACCACCTTCACCCTGCACCGTCTCGATCAGTACGGCGCCGACCGTTGGGTCGATTGCGGCGCGCAGCGCATCGATATCGCCGAACGCTACGTGGCGGAAACCATCGGGCATTGGAAAGAACGGCTCGTGCTTGGCCGGTTGCCCTGTGGCGGCCAAAGCAGCCAAGGTGCGGCCATGGAAGCTGCCGTACGCCGACACCACCGCGTGACGGCCGCGGCCGCCGAACTTGCGCGCCAACTTGAGCGCGGCCTCGTTGGCTTCGGCACCAGAGTTACAGAAGAAGGTTTGCCCGAAGGCACCGGTGCACTCGTGCAGCAGCGCATTGACCATCTGGGCCGCCTCGGTGGCTACCGGATTAGCGAACAGATTGGAGACATGCATCAGCGTGGAGGCCTGCTCACAAATCGCAGCGGCAATGACTGGATTCGAGTGACCCAAAGCCGTGACAGCAAGGCCTCCGAGAAAGTCGAGATAGCGCTTGCCGTCGGTGTCCCACAACTCGGTGCCGAGGCCACGCTCGAACATCACCTGCGGCGCGCCGAACACGGGGATGAACGGGCAGTGCTGCCCCTGTGCATCGAAACTATGTGCGCTCATTCGCCACCTCCGTGGACCATCGTTCCGATGCCGTCATCGGTGAACACTTCAAGAAGCAAAACATGTGGGATGCGACCATCAAGGATGTGCGCTCGGCCGACGCCATTGCGTACGGCCTTGACGCAGCTCTCGACCTTAGGAATCATCCCGCCGGCAATCGTGCCATCGGCCATGAGCGCGTCGAGTTCGTCGGGGGTGGTCTGGCGAATAAGCGACTCCGCATCGCTGACGACGCGGCGTAGCCCCTCGATGTCGGTGAGATAGACAAGCTTCTCGGCACCGAGCGCCTCAGCGATGGCACCCGCCACCGTGTCGGCGTTGATGTTGTACGCCTGCCCAGATGCGTCGCTGCCGATAGTGGCGATGACAGGAATGAGGTCTTCGTTGAGCAGTCGATTCACGATGGTTGGGTTCACCGACGTGACGTCGCCGACGAAACCAAGATCGGCATCGCGTGGCGCAGCAACGATGAGCCCGGCGTCGGCACCGGAGACGCCAACAGCCAGCGGGCCATGCACGTTGATAGCGGCGACGATCTGTGGGTTCACCTGACCGACGAGCACCATTCGCGCAATGTCGACCGTCTCTGCATCGGTCACCCGAAGTCCGTTGCGGAACTCGGTGACCTTGCCGAGGCGCGTCATGAGCGCACTGATTTGCGGGCCGCCGCCATGCACGACAACTGGCTTCATCCCGACTGCGTGCATCAACACGATGTCTTGAGCGAACAACGACAAAGCATCGCCATCGGAGGACCCGGCGAGGGCGTTGCCGCCGTACTTCACGACAACGGTGCGCCCGACAAAACGACGAATGTACGGCAGCGCCTCGAGGAGCACATCGGCTTTGAGGGCAGGCGTTGAGCTGGTGACAATGCTGCCGCTCATGGGTACAACCCCACGGTCGCGAGGCCCGCAGTCTCGGGTAAGCCGAGCGCTACGTTTGCGGCTTGCACCGCACCACCACTGGCACCTTTGGCGAGGTTGTCGAGCGCGCACAGCACCACTACGGCGCCGGTACGCGCGTCGAAGCGCGCCGACAGATGCACGGAATTGGTACCGAGCGTTGCTTTCGTGGAAGGTGGCGTTGGCCGCACCACCACGAATGGCTCGTTGGCATATGTGCGCGCCAGCGTGGCCAGCAACGACTCGGTGGTCACCTTCACACCGTCGGCAGGACGGGCGTAGCACGTGGAGAAAATGCCGCGGTTCATCGGAGCAAGATGGGGCGTGAACAACACCTGGGCTCCGACAACTTGTTCGATCTCGGGCGTGTGGCGATGGTCGATCAAGCCGTAGGCCTCGTAGTTCTCGTCGACAGTGCAGAACATGCTCGAGTGCTTGAGCGCTCGGCCAGCGCCGGAGATGCCCGTGGCATTGTTGACGATGACGCCCGTGGTATTGATGATTCCCTGATCGACCAACGGCTGCAACGCAAGGCTCGCCGCCGTGACATGGCAACCCGGGGTTGCGATCAATCGAGCACCCTTGAGTTCGCTGCGGAACAACTCGGGAAGGCCATAGACAGCTTCGGCGAGCAGTTCGGGCTGATCGTGTTCGAAGCCATACCAAGTTGGGTACAGCGACGCGTCCTTGAGGCGGTACGCGGCAGATAGATCGACAACGCAGCCAACCCGTCCGACCAACTGCGGAGCAAGCTCCATCGAGGCTTCATGCGGCAAGCCGAGGAACACGAGATCGAGTCCTTCGACCGCCGCAAGGTCGAACTCGGTGAACACGAGATTGGGATACGTGACAGCGAGGCTGGGATACAGCGATGCCGCCAGCGTGCCAGCTTGTGTGTCACCAGTAGCGACGACGACCTCGTAATCGGGATGCTGCGAAGCGATACGCAGGAGCTCAGCCCCGGTGTAACCACTTGCGCCAATGATGCCTACTCGAACCATAGGCGCATGATCATACAGCGCGCTGCATGATCATGCAACGATCGAAATTCGCCGAATGCTCATTCGGCGCGCAACGGAGGCGCCAACGCGACACAATGTGGTGGTGGACTCATCCCCTTTTGCGACGGCATCCACAAAGGGGCGCGTCCTCGTAGCCGTACCCCTGCTCGACGAGCCCACCTTTCATCGCACCGTGATCTACATGTTGCAGCACAACGAAGACGGCGCCTTCGGGCTAGTCATCAACAAGCCCACCAACGAGACCCACGTTCGCGGTCTTGATCCGTGGATGCATCACCTCTCGGAGCCACAAGTGGTATTCGACGGTGGCCCAGTGAGCGACGACACGCTAATTGCGCTCGCTGCTCTTGCGCTGCCTGCTGGCGACGAAGCATTCACTGAGCTCGATAACGGAATCAGCACCGTTGACCTGTCGACACTGCCCGACGAGCTGGCCGAGTCGTTGCAGCACCTTCGCGTGTTTCGGGGCTACTCGGGTTGGAGCCCCGGACAGCTCGATGACGAACTCAGCGAAGGGGCGTGGTTGGTGTTGCCCTACACCCCTGACGACTTGTTCTCGCACGCACCAAACGAGCTGTGGCGACGCGTGTTGCGCCGAGCGGGCGGGCCGAAGGCGTTGCTTGCCGAGGCCCCTGAACAACTTGAGTGGAACTGACCCGCCCCTAGGCGCGTAGCTGAGCGCCAAGCTTGCCGGTAACGGTGACGATCTTGGCTCGAACCGCTGCCACTTCGGTGTCGGTGAGTGTGCGATCAGCGGCCTGCAGGCGCAACCGATACGCCAAGCTCCGGGAACCATCGACCACTCCCGCGCCGCGATACACATCGAACAGCGACAGGTCGACCAAGAGTCCACCGGCCGCTTGGCGAATCGCCTTGTCGAGTTTCTCGGCTGGCACCGTGTCGGCAACCACGAATGCGAGATCAACATCGCTGGATGGATAACGGCTCGTGGCCTTCCACTGAGCAATCTTTGGTTCGGCCGAGAGCAACCGAGTGAGGTCGAGTTCGAGCCATGCGACGCGCTCGGCTACACCAAACGCTTCGAGCACAGACGGGTGAATTTCGCCAACGGCACCAACGACGTCGCGACCAAGCGACAACGTGGCAGAACGAGTGGGGTGCATTCCTCGTGGAACGGTGGACTGATCGACCCTCGCCCCAAGGCCCATCGAGGCAACAAGCTCGCGCCACACCGACATTGCGCTGACGGCATCTCGGCCAGCCATCGCTATGGCGAGACCTTCGTATTCGGGAGGAAGCTCGGTGCTTCGATCGCCTGGCGGATACACATGACCGATTTCGAAGAACGACAGCCCAAAGCGACGATGTGACTCGTTGAACGCGATCGCCTTCAGCAACCCAGCTCGCATGGATGGACGAAGGACGTCTTCGTCGGCGATGAGCGGGTTCGTGATGTGGATCGCATCGTCGGCTAGGCCGGTATCTCGAAGCGCCGCATCGCTGAGGAACGAGTCGGTGATGGCCTCGCTAAGACCAAGACCGAGCAGCACCTGCCGCAGTGCACGGCGGCGTTGCTGATACGCGCTGAGGCGGCCATGCATGCTGGAGTTGGGCACCAGCTCGCCGAGCTTGTCGTAACCGAAATGGCGCGCTACTTCTTCGACAACGTCGATCTCGGCGCTGCTGTCGGGACGCCACGACGGCAGGTTCACCGTGAGCACATTGGCTTCGACGGAAACGACATCGAAGCCGATCGGCGAGATCAACGCAGTGATCTGCGCCGCGTCGAGCGTGGTGCCAAGGATGCGGTTCACCTGGCTGACGCGCACCTCGACCGGACGCACCTGAGCCGGCAGCGCACTGTGTCTCGCATCGACGGCGCCAGCATGAACCACTAGATCGGGGCAGGTCTCGCGCAGCAGTTCGACAAAGCGAGCTTGCGCCATCTCCATGCCGTGCGTGTCGACACCTCGCTCGAAACGACCCGATGCTTCGGAGCGCAAGCCCAAGCGGTTCATCGTGCGGGTCATTGCGGTTTGCTCGAAGTAGGCAATCTCGAGTGCAACGGCTGTGGTTGCATCGGAAATCTCGCTGTGAAGACCACCCATCACGCCACCAATGCCGATGGGCGCGTCGTTGGCGTCGCAGATCAACAAGTCGTCGGGGCTCACCGTGCGCTCGACTCCATCGAGCGTGATGATTGTCTCGTTGGGTCGAGCAAGCCGAATGCGGAATCCGCCGCCGCCAAGGGTGTCGAGGTCGTATGCATGATTGGGCTGGTTGAGCTCGAGCATGACGTAGTTGCTCACGTCGACCACATTGTTGATTGGTCGCATTCCGGCGGCACGCAATCGTCGACCCATCCAGTCGGGCGATGACCCCACCTGTATTCCGGAGAGCACCAGCGTGGTGAACCGTGGACACCGTTCGCCATCGACCAGATCGACAGTGGCTGTGCGCTCAACTCCCGCAGGCGAGAGCGGCTGCACCAACTGGGGCGCAGGCAATGCGAGGCGGGCACCGAGGTCGCGGGCCACACCAAGGTGGCCCCAACAATCGGGACGGTTACGGGTGAGGTCGATGTCGAACACGACCTCGCTCTGCAGACCAAGCGCCTCGCCATATGGCAGACCCAACGGCGTGCCCGGCGCCATGATCAAAATGCCGCCGTGATCGTCGCCGAGACCGAGTTCGTGAGCCGAGCACAACATGCCCTGTGACTCGATGCTCAAAATCGGACGGGGCTCGATGACCCGGCCATCGGGCATTGTGGTGCCTGGCGTGGCGAGCGGAATGATGTCGTCGGCCTGCATGTTGAATGCGCCGCACCACACGTGGCGCTCGACACCGTCGCCCGCATCGACCCAGACGCGATGCACCTTGGCCGCGTCGGGGTGACGTTCGGTGCGCAGAACGCGCGCCGTGATGACGCCTTCGACTGTTGAGCCGACGTGCGTGATGTGTTCGACCTGCATACCGAGCTGAGTCAACGCCGCTGCCAGTGCAGGGGCATCGTCGCCAACAGCTACGAGGTCGTTGAGCCAAGAAAGAACAATCCTCATGACGGCCTCAGAACTGCTCGATGAAACGGATGTCGTTGCTGTACATATCGCGGATGTCGTCGATGCCGTGGCGCTCGCGAGCCATGCGATCGATGCCGAATCCGAACGCGAACCCGCTCCACTCTTCGGGGTCAAGACCACCGGCGCGCAACACGTTTGGATGGACCATGCCACAACCACCGAGTTCGATCCATGTGCCGTCGGGGCGCTGAATGTCGAACTCGGCCGAAGGCTCGGTGAACGGGAAGTAGTTGGGGCGCAAGCGACTGGTGAAGTCGCCACCGAAGAACGCCTTGGTGAACGCACTAATCGTGCCAGCAAGGTGAGCCATGGTGATGTTGCGATCGATGACCAAGCCCTCGATCTGATGGAACACAGGCATGTGCGTAGCATCGGGCGTGTCGCGACGGAAGACTCGACCCGGCATGATCATGTAGATCGGCGGCTCGATGCTTTGCATGACCCGGATCTGCACCGGCGATGTATGCGTGCGCAGCAGCACTGAACTCTCGTGATCGGCATCGCCTGATTCGTCTCCGGCATCGGCTACCACTTGGCGGTAATCGGTGAACAACGTGTCGAAGCCACTGCGAGCCGGATGGCTACGCGGCATATTGAGCGCCTCGAAGTTATAGAAGTCGGTTTCGACCTCGGGCCCCTCGGCGATCTGGAAACCTAGTCCCATGAACACGTCTTCAAGCCGGTCCCAAGCCTGTGTGACCAGATGTGGGTGACCGCGGGTGGGACGACCCATTACCTCGGTGAGGTCGATGCGCTCGCCAACGATACGGGCGTTCACTTCGTCGTGAGCCAGCGTCGAGCGGCGGGCCTCGACGGCCTCGCTGACTACGCCCATAGCCTCGTTGATCGCCTGGCCAATGGTCTTGCGATCGTCGATTGCTAATGCGCCAAGCTTGGTCTTTGCTTGCGCCAACGCGCCGCGCTTACCAAGCACCTCGGAGTCGACGACACGCAACTCGTCGAGCGTGACAACCCCGGCTACTTTCTTCAGCGCCTCATCGAGCGCGCCACGAACTTCTTCAATCATCGAGAGAACCTTTCAGTGACCTGCAACCGGACTCAAACACTGTGCGAGCCCCCGGGCGGCATTCATTCGAGAGCGCGTCAGCGAACGACCAACACTCCCCCAGGCCGAACCCGGGGGCATGGAAATCGTTGCGACATCACGGGTGACACCTTACCGCTGACCGCGCTGACGCAATGCTTCAAATACGACAACGGTGGTGGCCATCGCCACGTTGAGACTTTCGGCGCGACCGGCGTGCGGAATGGTGAGCCACGAGTCGATGGGAATCTGCTCGTCGACACCGTGTGCCTCGCTGCCCATCACCAACGCAAACGGGGCGACCAAATCGGCTTCGGTGTAGGCCACACCGGTGTGCGACGACGTTCCGACGAGCGCAAGGCCAAGCGCCTGAAGTTCGTGGAGCGCAACATCGGCAATGACCGGCACATGAAACAGCGCCCCAGCCGAAGCGCGCACGACCTTGGGGTTGTACGGATCGACCGAGCCCGTGATCAGCACGATTCCTTGCACCCCTGCTGCCTCACTGGAGCGCAGCATGGTGCCGAGGTTGCCGGGGTCGGCAATGCGGTCACCAATGACGACCAGCGATGCGCCGGCGAGATCGCTGATGGATCGATGTGGAATCTTGACCACGGCAAGCAACGGCTGCGGTGCCTCGGTGGATGCAACACGCTCGATGACATTGGCGGCGAGATCAAAGATGGGGCAATCGGTGCCTTCGACGGGCTCACCGCCTGGCGCTACATACTGCGCCTCAATCTCCCACCCGGAACGGCGCGCTTCTTCGATGAGAATGCGCCCTTCGACGACAAACGCACCGTCGTCCCAACGAGCACTGCGGCGCCCCAAGAGGCGCCGCAGTCTCTGAACATTTTGGTGCTGGAACGCCAGCGGCGTGCTCAGGCGAGCGCTGCCTTGGCGGATGCCACGAGCTTGCCAAATGACTCGATGTCGGTCACGGCGAGGTCGGCGAGGATCTTGCGATCGACTTCGATGCCTGCGGCATTGAGCCCAGCAATGAAACGGCTGTAGCTCATGTCGAACATGCGGCAACCAGCGTTAATGCGCTGGATCCACAGACGACGGAACTCGCCCTTCTTTGCACGACGGTCGCGGAAGGCGTACTGCCCCGAACGCATGACCTGCTCGTTGGCAAAGCGGGCCGAGCGGCTCCGCATGCCGTAATAACCCTTTGCCTTTTCAAGTGTTGCCTTACGGTGCTTACGAGCACCTACCGCACGCTTAACTCTGGCCATGTCGGTATCCCTTCTTCTCTCGGCCCATTGGGGCCGTCGTCAAATCCAATGAGGTCTTCGTCAGTACTAACTGTGTTGAGGTTTAGCGCTCTGCGAGCAGACGCTTGATCTTGCGTGCATCACCTGGGTGCACGTCGACGGTGCCGTCGAGACGACGGGTACGAGTCGATGACTTCTTCTCGAACAGGTGCTGACGGTTGGCCTGCAGGCGGACAAGTTTGCCGGTGCCTGTTTTCTTAAACCGCTTGGCGGCTGTCTTGCTGGTCTTCATCTTGGGCATACAAATATTCCTTGTTGGGTCCTGAATGGAGGATCTTGTGAGTATCGGCGACGGACTTCCCACCGGGAGTTCGTTGACGAAGTGATCGGTTATCAGACTGCGTCGCCAGCGGCCTCGACCGCTTGCTCTTCAACTACTGGTTCTGGTTCTGGCGCTTGTGTCTGTTCTGGTTGCGAATCTTGGGCTTCGGCCTCGACGGGGAGATCCCCATCGTCAGAACCCGTGTCGGCTGCTTCGTCCGTAGCGGACTTGGCTTCACCTGGCGTACGTTCCTTTTTGACCGGTGCCTTCTTTTCGGGAGCCAACACCATCGTCATATTTCGACCTTCGAGTCGTGCCTGAGTTTCGACCTTTCCAAGGCCATCTACTTGGGCAATCACGGTGTCGAGAAGACGAGATCCGAGCTCGGGGTGAGCCATCTCGCGACCACGGAACTGCAGTGTCACCTTGACCTTGTGGCCTTCGGAGAGGAATTCCTGCATGTGCCGAACCTTGGTGTCTAGGTCACCCTTGCCGATCTTTGGACGGAGTTTTACTTCCTTGATCGACACATGGATGGTCTTTTTCCGAGATTCTTTGGCCTTTTGCGACTCTTCATAACGGAACTTGCCGTAGTCCATGATTCGGCAAACGGGTGGGTTCGCCAACGGAGCGACTTCGACGAGGTCGAGGTCGAGTTGGCGGGCCATCGAGAGTGCTTCGGGCAAAGTCTTAATTCCGACTTGGCTACCGTCGGCTCCGATGAGGCGTACCTCACGCGCACGGATGCGCTCGTTGTACCGGGGCTCGTTCTGCTGCGGCGTTGCTATGGCTGATCACTCCTGTGCAATGGGCTGTTCTCCCTGTTGGTTGTCGTCGTGTGCCGACGCAAAGCCAAGGTACGAACGAGCCACGCCCTTGCAAGGGTGCGGTGTGTGCGGTGCCATGACCCGGCTCACTGTTGATCGCAGAGCCGAAGCTGCCATGATCGGTTGTGGCCGGGTGGGGGATGATGACATTGGACAAGTCCGCCGTGCGCCCCACTTTGCCTCAGTTGTAGGCCGTTACACTACCGCACGTGGAGAACGAAACCTCGAATACGCAGGTAGACACCGCACGCGAAGCCATGGAAGACGTACGGCGTCAACTCGCCGAAGTGCCCGCAAGCGTTGTTGTCGCCAATCATGTCATGGGCCTCTATGAGCTCGCAGCCATTCATCTCAGTGCTATTCCACCCGATCTGACCCAAGCGGTGCTTGCTATCGACGCCGTTGCGTGCCTGGTAGAAGGCCTCGGAGACCGGCTCGGCGAAGATGCCGCAACCATGCGTGACGCCCTCGCGAACATCCGCATTGCCTTCGTGCAGATCAAGAACGCGAGCTAAACCGCCCGTATTTGGCCGATCTCACCCGGTCGCCAGCGCACAACACGCCCTCGGCCGCAAGCAGAGCGCGTTGTTCGGCCTCGCTACCAGGCACCAGACGTCCCACCGAATTCACGACCCGCCACCACGCCAACGTTTCTTGGGTTGAAGCCAGCAGGTGACCCACATGGCGAGCCAAGCCGGGATATCCGGCATCGTGAGCAATGTCTCCATAGGTGACCACTTCGCCTTCGCGCAGCGACCGAATGATGTCGATCATCTGCCGATCACGATCACCGACCACGGTCACTGTGATCTGATGTCGCCAGCCTCGTGGCGGCCAAGCTTTGCAAGCGCCACGAACGACACGAGGTCGCCTACTGCAATGGACCGACTGCCATCGGCAATCGAAACACAGTGAAACGGGTACACGATGCCATCGGCGTTGATGTGGCCAAGGCCACGTGGATCGTCGAAGTCGGCGACGACGCCACTCATGCGCTCCTCAGAGATGACGACCATTAGGCAATGATCTTGGAGATCGGCAGTTCAAGAATGCCGGTAGCACCGGCGTCTTTGAGTGCCGGGATGAGCACGTTGATCTGATTCTTGGCGACCACCGTCTCGACGGCGAAGCCGCCGTCGCCAGCCAACTCGCTGACCGTAGGCGACTTGAGAGCGGGCACAAGCGCCAGCACCTGATCGAGGTTTTCGCGGGCCACATTCAGCTTGACCAGCACCTTGCCGCGAGCATCGAGCGTTCCGGTGAGCAGGGTCATCAGTTGCTGCATGGCGTGACGCTTCACTGGATCGGCGTAGGAGTCTTTGTTCACGACCACTTCGGTATAGCTAGTGAGCATCGTGTCGATGATTCGCAGGCCAGCGGCGCGCAACGCCCGGCCGGTTTCGGTGATGTCGACAATGCAGTCGGCGATATCGGGAATCTTGGCCTCGCTGGCGCCATAGGACAGCCGGATGTCGGCTTCGATGCCCTTTTCTGCGAAGTAGCGCCGGGTGAGTTCGGGGTATTCGGTGCTGACCCGCAGACCTTGGGGAAGCTGGTCGACCGTGTGAGCTGGCGAATCGCCGGCCACAGCCACAACCACCCGAATCGGCAGTGAAGTGGCTTTCGAGTACTTGAGCTCGCCGAGGCTGACCACATCGCTGGCGGTCTCTTCGACCCAGTCGCGACCAGTGATGCCAAGGTCGAAAAGGCCCTCAGCCACATAGGTGGGAATCTCCTGCGGACGCAGAATTCGCACCTCGGCAATGCGAGGGTCATCGATGGTGGCCTTGTAATCGACCGATGAGTTTCGACTCACAGCAAGATCGGCGGCCTCGAACAATTCGAGGGTTGCCTTTTCGAGGGAGCCTTTGGGAAGGACGAGCCGTAACACGGTGGTCAGGATAGGCCAACACAAGCGAAGTTGGAGATGAATTGTCGCAGCAGCGCGGCTGCGTGCGTTCAGAGTCAGTGCGATGTCGGCTCGTCGGCCAGCAAACGAACTGCGTGACCAACAATGTCGATGATGGCACCGAGCTGTTCGACACAGCCCTTCGGCGAGCCAGGCGTGTTGCAGATAATCGCTTGACCGCGGATGCCGGCAACGCCTCGGCTCAACCGGCCGAGCGGGTTCACTAAGCGCATTGCTTCGGCCAGGCCTGGAGCTTCGCGCTCGATGACCAGCCGAGTGCCTTCGGGGGTTTGATCACGAGGCGCAAAACCTGTGCCACCGGTAGAGACGATGAGGCCGCTAAACGAATCGCACATTTGGCGAAGGGCGTCGGCGACATTGTCGGCGCCGTCGGCGGTGACCCGATGCTCGACAACATCGAAACCAGCATGACCAAGTTGTTCTACGAGCGCACGTCCGCTGAGGTCGTCACGAGTGCCGTAGCTCACGCCGTCGCTGACCGTGAGCACCTTGGCCAACACCGGTTGCTGATCGCTGTTCATTGCAAAGAACGGTATCGAATGATGACCATGCCATCGGTGTCGGCGTCTTGCGGCAGGATTCGAAAGCCCTTGCCGAACGATGTCCATTCATCGCCGACATCGTCGGTGATGACTTCGAAACCATCGGGTGTGGGGTGATCGATGGACTCAGCAGCGGTGATGGTGCACACGCTGTAGACGAGCACTCCCCCAGGCCGCACCAACGGCGCAGTCGCGTCGAGAAGGCGTCGCTGAATGCCGGTGAGGTCGACAATGTCTTGCTCTGAAATTCGCCAACGCGCGTCGGGGCGACGACGAAGGGCCCCGAGGCCACTGCACGGAGCATCGATGAGGACGCGATCGAAACTCTTTTCGCGAAACGGCGGCAACGTGCCATCGGCAACCACCACAGGAATGTCGTATCCGATGCGATGTGCGTTGTCTGCCACAAGTGCCGCACGATGAGCCTGCAGATCGGCGGCAATGACGAGCGCACCAGTAGACGCCATTGCCGTTGCCTTGCCGCCGGGGGCCGAACACACATCGAGCACGAGCTCGCCAGCCACGGCGCCAACCAGATCGGCGACCCAGCCACTGGCGCGATCTTGGATGTATCCATCGGCACGCTCGTGAACCGGTGGCGGCTCGTTCATGCATTCGAGCGCTGCGAAGCCCTCGAACTCGCCGAGCTCGGCAACGAAACGATCGACGATCCAATCGGGATAGCTCAAACGCGATGCATCGTCGGGCCACACCTTCTCGGCGCCAGCGACGCGACGCAGAATTGCGTTGACAAACCCGCGCACCTTGGGATGGGCCAACTCGACGGTCTCGCCCACTGCGGCATGAGGAGCAGTGCCTCCGAAGGCAAGCTGATATGCGCCGAGGCGAAGCAGCGTGCGAACTTCGGGGTCGGGCTCAGTGAGCACGAAGCGCTCGACCAACGACTCGCATGCGCGACGCATACGCGTGGTGCCATACACAAGGTCTGTGACGAAGCGGCGATCTTGATCGCTGAGCGAACTGCGGTCGAGCAGCGCCGGCACCACGAGGTTGGCATACGCGCCTTCGTGATCAATGCGGAGCAATGCCTCGTATGCGACTTCGCGCGCGTTCTGACGGGCCTCGCGGCGCGGGGCCGGGCGTTGTTGAGGACGACGCTGATTCATGTGGGCGAATCGAGAAGATTGTCAGATGTGTTGGGCCGAGCGCCGTTGGCCCACGCCGCAGCGTCCATGACAGGCTTGCCCTCGGGTTGCACCCGAATGAGCGTGATCGACCCGTTTCCGCACGCAATGACGTTGCCACTGAGAAAGTCGCCAGGCCCACCGATCTCAACACCAAGTTCGCACTCGACGATCTTCAACCGACGACCGCGAAACATTGTCCACGCAAGACCGACCCGAACCATTCGATCGATGACACGGGCAGACTCTCGCCAGTTCACGCGGAACTCATCGATACTCAATTTGGCGGCGTACGTAACCTCGCCGACCTGTGGCTGCGGCTCGGGAAGCCCGTGTTCGAGGGCGACAACGAGCCGCTCGCAGCCCACGGTGACGAGTCGTTGGCGAAGCGCGTCGGCCGTGTCGATAGACGCCACAGAGACCTCAACCATGTCGAGCAACGGCCCGGCATCGAGATCGACGGCCACTTGCATCAGGCACACGCCAGTGACTTCGTCGCCAGCCAAAATTGCTCGCTCGGTTGGGGCCGCCCCACGCCAGCGCGGCAACAACGAGAAGTGCAAGTTGATCATCGCTAGCTGTTCGAGAATGTGCGGCTTGATGATCTGACCAAAGGCCACGACCACACCGAGATCTGCGTTGACTCGGAGCACGTCTTCGACGTCGTGGCTCACTTCGAGACCGAGTCGCGTGGCCGCTTCCTTCACGGGATTCGGCGACAGCTCGGTGCCACGGCCGCGCCGCTTGTCGGTACGAGTGACCACAAGCACTACGTCGAAGCCAGCAGCAACGAGCACTTCGAGCGGAGCCACCGCGATTTCGGGCGTACCGAGATAGACAATTCGCTGGGGCCTACCCGTAGGTAGCGCAGCCAATTGCGTCACTTGAGTTTCAACCGGCGTGGAGCGCGAGCGGGTGCCTGGTTGCTGGTGATGCGGCTGTACTCGGCGAGCGCCTCTTTGCGTTGGTCGGCAGACATGCGATCGAACATCAACATGCCGTGCAGGTGGTCGATCTCGTGTTGAAACAGGCGACCCATCAAATCGGTGGCCTCGAGTTCGATCACGTTGCCATCGATATCGAGGCCTCGCATCAACACATCTTTCGGGCGCAGAATCTCGGCATACAAACCAGGGAGACTCAAGCATCCCTCGTCGAACAGCAGCTCACCGCTGCTCTCAACGATCTCAGGGTTGATGATGACCATCTCCTCATCGTCGACTTCCCAGATGAATATCTGCTTTTGAACGCCGATCTGAGGGGCGGCAAGACCAATACCGCTATCGCTGGAGTAGAGCGTGTCGAACATCTCGTCGATCAAGCGGGCGATCTTGCCGTCAATTTCGGTGATCGGAGCCGCGTTTGTTTTCAGGACTGGATCACCAAAGGTGCGTATTTCGTAGGCCACACTGAGAGGCTACTCACCCCTGCAAGGACAACCGCGCTATGACGAACGAGCACTATTTTAGCCCGCAGCCATCGTCGGCTAGCCAGCCTTACGTAATCACCGTGGCCCTTCCCGAGGGCACGCTGAAGCTCACAACCGATCGCGGCGTGTTCAGTTATGGCGCGCTCGACACCGGCACTCGCCTGTTGCTCTTAAAGGCACCGGCGCCTTCAGCCACCGGCAATCTGCTCGATCTCGGCTGCGGCGCAGGCGCCATCGCCATCTCGATGGCCAAGCGTTCTCCTGACGCGGTTGTGTGGGCTGTAGACGTGAACGAGCGTGCGGTAGCCCTGACCCGCCAAAACGCCGAGGCCAACAATGTCTCCAACGTGCACGCTTGCCTCCCCGACGACATACCCGCCGACGTGGTGTTCGACACCATCTGGAGTAATCCTCCAATCCATATCGGCAAGGGACCGTTGCACGATCTCTTGCTGCGCTGGCTGCCCCGTCTGAGCCCAACAGGCCACGTAACGATGGTCGTGCAGAAGCACCTCGGCTCCGATTCTCTGCAAACTTGGCTCACGAATCAGGGCTACCCCACCGAGCGCATGGCCTCTGCAAAGGGCTTTCGTTTGCTCAGCACCACGCGAGCAACGCCCAACCCGAGCTAGATACGCGGCGGATCGACCTCGATACGCACTCGGCTGCCTCGTGGTCGCGGTGTGGCCGCTATCGCTTGGCTGAGCTCGTCCCAGGTTGCGGCGCGCAACAAATACCTGCCGTCGGAAACCGCTGCGGCCTGCACCGACATCAACGCCAAACCGCCAACGAATTCGGCTGCGCCAGCTCCACTCGCTACGGCCAATGCCCCCGACGGAGGGAAGCCGAGGCTGGCCCGTCGCTGCAGTTCTTTGGCCATCAATCGGCCCGGATCTGCGTGCAACACAGCATCGAGCACCTCATGTTTGGGCAAGAAGGTCTGCACCAAGATTCGACCGCCATCGGCTCGACCACCAACAAGCCTCGCTGCCCGCGCCAACAAGCCGAGCGCTTCTTCGGTGGCGCGATATCGCGGCGCAAGTAACTCGGCGTCGAAGTCGACAAACGCAACCGTGTCTGCTCGGCGAACACGGTGCAACGCTGCTTCAGTTCCGACATATACGCCTGCATCGGGAACCGCCTCGGTGTCGGCAGCTTTGGAGTCGATAGCCACCACTGGCCTACCGGCAGCGGCCTCGAGTTCTTCGCGAAGGCGGGTGACTCCGATGCGAAGCGCAGCGAACGCGCTGGCGCCGCACGCCTGACACACGGGCGGACGCACCTTGCTGCAGCGGCCGCACACAAACTGGCCGTCGTCGTGCTGCGCTACGGCTGCCTCGCATGTTTCGCAGCGCTGCATCGCTCGACAGCTGCGGCAGGCCAACAGCCGGGCGCGGCCTGTTGTATTGAGCACGCACACCACTTGCCGTTGCGGGTCGCGGAGATGGCGTATGAGCGCCGACGTCGCGAGGCTGCGTTGCCATGGTTCTTCACGCGTGCGATCGACGATCTCGACAATGGGCCAGCCAGCGCGTTCGTCGCCTACGGACGGCCGAAACACGTTGTTGATGCCGACCGATGCAACTGCTGTGGCACTTGGGCACGGCGACACGAGCATGACTGGCACACCCGCTCGACGAGCTCGCTCGCAGGCAACGTCTCGGGCATGCCACGTGGGCTGGCGTTCGTCTTGCAGACCTTCGTCGTGCTCGTCGAGTACAACGACCGAAGCAACGCCGGCACACGGCGCCCACACAGCGGTTCTTGCGCCGATCACAACATCGACTCCGCCGGCCGCCGCGGCCCATTCATTGGGAAGCACGGCAACAGTGCGTCCAGCGCGTCGTAATCGAATGGCAACCATTCGCGCTTGATGTACCGACGGGGTCACGACGAGCACCGGACCGAGCATGCAGGCCGCCAGTACAACGGGCGTGACATCGGCAGCTGGGGGCAAGCGAAGTACGCCGCCTCCGGCTGCCAAGATCTGGCGCGCGCCGTGATGCACAGGTTCGGGAACTACTCCCCCAGACGCAGCCGCTGGCAATGCAATCACAGCCCCCGCAGGCGACGCAGACACCAAGAACGCTCGAAGCGGACCGGCCCAACGAACGCTCGCCCATCGAGATAAGTCGATGACTTCTTGCGATGGGCCGATCCCCGTGACCTTGGTGATGGCCAACAGTTTGTCGATGGCGATGTTGGGGTCAGGTGGACCGACGCCAACAACCCAGCCGCCGATGCGACGACCGTTGAGGGTTATGCGAACAAGCGCGCCGATGCCAACGCGAGCGCGCAGCTTGTCGGGAACGAGGTAATCGAACTGCCGATCAAGACCGGAGACATCGGGAACCACCCGGGCAACAAGCAGTTCCGGCGACGCCGGTGGCGTCACCAGAATCAGGCGCCGATCGCTGCCTTGAAGTCGGCCAGACGGCTGACGTTCTCCCATGTGAACTCTGGCAGCGAACGACCAAAGTGACCGTAGGCAGCGGTCTTGCGGAAGATGGGGCGCTTGAGATCGAGGTCTCGCACGATTGCTGCGGGACGCAGGTCGAAGACATCGCGAACGGCAGCTTCGATGACCGCAGGGTCGACCGTGTGCGTACCGAAGGTCTCGACCAAGATGCTGACCGGTTGAGCCATGCCGATTGCGTAGGCAACTTGCACTTCGCAGCGTGAGGCTGCGCCAGAGGCGACCACGTGCTTGGCGACCCAACGCGCTGCGTAAGCAGCCGAACGGTCGACCTTGCTGGGATCCTTACCGCTGAACGCGCCGCCACCGTGGCGACCCATGCCGCCATACGTGTCGACAATGATCTTGCGGCCCGTGAGGCCCGTGTCGCCATGAGGACCGCCGACAACAAACTTGCCGGTTGGGTTGACGTACACGTTGTAGTCGTCGTCGGCGAACGCTGCCGGAACGATGGGGCGGATGACCTGCTCGATGAGGTCTGGCCGAATCATCGTGTCGCGGTCGACGCCGTCTTGATGCTGGGTGCTCACGAGTACGTGTGAGAGCCGCACTGGAATGCCATGCTCGTACTCGAACGTGACCTGAGTCTTGCCATCGGGGCGCAAATACGGCACAGCACCCGACTTGCGGACTTCGCTAAGACGCTCGGCCAAACGATGTGCCAACCAGATTGGCAGCGGCATCAGATCGGGGGTCTCGTTGCAGGCGTAGCCAAACATCATTCCCTGGTCGCCAGCGCCTTGACCGTTGATGGTGTCTTCGCCGGCCTTGCCGCCACGAAGTTCTTCGCTCTTATCGACACCTTGGGCGATGTCAGCACTTTGCTCGTCGATGCTGACGATGACGCCACAGGTGTTGCCGTCGAAGCCGTACAGAGCGTTGTCGTAGCCGATCTCTTTGATGACCTCGCGGGCCAGTTTGGGGATATCGACATAGGCCGAGGTGGTGATCTCGCCAGCCACCACGCACAAGCCGGTGGTGAGCAATGTCTCACATGCAACACGGCCGTTAGGGTCTTCGGTGAGGATGGCGTCGAGTACGGCATCGCTGACCTGATCGGCCATCTTGTCGGGGTGACCCTCGGTCACACTCTCACTTGTGAATGTCCACTTGCTCACTGCACTGCTCCCCGATTGATTTCGATGGTTGAGATTGTCACGTTAGAACTGAATGAGTATGTCACGACTTGGCGAGCCGAATCTCGGCTACTGCGTCGAGAACCGCGCGAGCAACCGACCGCTTGTCGGTGAGGCTGATCGTGACCATTGCTGTGTCGGGCCGAAGCAGACACACAGCGTTGGTGTCGTGCTGGAATCCTACGCCAGCAGCACTGACATCGTTAGCAACGACAAGATCGAGGTTCTTGCGGCGCATCTTTGCCTCGGCGTTGGCGACGAGGTCGTCGGTCTCTGCGGCGAAGCCGACCAATGTCTGGCCGGGGGTCTTGCGCTGGCCCAGGCCCGCCAAAATGTCGGCAGTGGACTCGAGGGCCAGATCGAACACCCCGGCATCCTTTTTGATCTTGTTGTCGACCGCACGTGCTGGACGAAAGTCGGCGACGGCTGCCGCCATCACAACAACATCGGCGGAGCCCGCAGCGGCGATGACTGCAGCGCCCATTTCGGCGGCGGTCTCTACTGCGACGAGTTCGACGTCGGCTGGAGTTGGTAACTCGACCGTAGAAATGAGGGTGACAATGGCGCCGCGTGACGCAGCCTCGGCGGCAATGGCATAACCCTGCTTGCCGCTACTGCGGTTGGCAATGACACGCACCGCATCGATTGGCTCACGGGTTCCACCAGCGGTGACGACAACGCGCACGCCCACGAAATCGGCGGGCCCAAGCACTCGCTCGGCGGCCGCCACGATTCGTTCTGGAGACGCAAGGCGACCCTTGCCAACATCGCCACCGGCGAGACGACCCTCATCGGGTTCGACAATGATGACGCCGCGACGGCGCAACACAGACAGGTTGTCTTGCACCGAGAGGTGCTCCCACATTTCGGTATGCATTGCGGGACACACGATGACCGGTGCACGAGTGGCCAACAACGTGTTGGTAAGCAGGTCTGTGCTGAGCCCGGCCGCGTATGCAGCGATGACATGGGCAGTAGCCGGGGCCACGATAATGAGGTCGGCGCGCTGGCCAAGCTTGGTGTGTGGGATGGGCGATGCCTCGTCCCACAGGCTGGTCTGCACCGGCTCGCTCGACAGCGCAGAAAGCGTGGTACGACCAATAAACCGTTCGGCGCTTTCGGTCATCACGGGCACCACGTGGGCGCCTGCATCGACCAATCGACGACACAAATCGACTGCCTTGTACGCAGCAATACCGCCGGTTACTCCGACGACAATGGTCTTGCCGTGTACTGCCGACATGGCGAACCTCCGTCTCAGACGGCGGTGTCAGCCTCGTCGGCTGCGGCCTCTTCTACGACAGCTACAGCGACAGGAACCGGCACGATCTTGTCGGCAGCGATTTCTTCGAAGCTGATGCTGAGCGGCTTGCGGGCGATCGATGACACCTGAGGAGGAACCATGTGACCGAGTCCGTCGCCGAGCTGGTTGAAGTACGAGTTGATCTGACGGGCGCGTCGCGCCGCCAGGGTGACGAGGCTGAATTTGGAATCAGTACGGTCGAGGAGCTCCTCGATCGGTGGGTTCATCATCGTGTCGTTGGTACGCGCCATGGGCTGCGGCCTCCTCGGTAAGTAGCCGTGGAAGCTTAGCGGTCACGGCTGCGGATTCTGTGTTTATCTATTGATCGCGGCCCACACGGGTGCGAACCCGGTTGGGGTTATTACGGCAGTGCGAAATGATTGCCAGCATCTCGTCGATGGTCTGTTCGAGATCGTCGTTCACCACGACATAGTCGGCCAACGCCATTCCGACCGGTTCTTCGTCTTCGGCCTTACGCAAGCGTTCGGCGACTTTCTGATCAGCATCGCCCCTGCCACGCAACCTGCGCTCTTGCTCCGCCCGTGACGGAGGCAATACGAAGATCAAGACCGCATCTTCGCGCAGTTCTGTGACTTGCCGGGCTCCATCGACTTCGATCTCTAAAACGAGATCGAGCGCATCGATGGGTTCGGGGTTCGGGGTGCCATAGTAGTTGCCGAGAAACTCGGTCCACTCGAGAAATCCGCCCGAAGCAATGCGTGCTTCAAACTCTGCTCGGGTCGAAAACACGTACGCGTCGGCGGGTTCGCCATCGCGCCGGACGCGAGTGGTCCAGCTGCGGCTGAGCCACAGTTTCGAATCTCTCTTGACAAGCTCCTCGACGATCGTTCCTTTGCCGACCCCACCGGGGCCTGAAACAACGACGATCAGCGGCTCGCCGTGACTCACGAGCACCGCTGACGCATTACTTGCCGAGCTGGTCCAGCAAGGCCTGCTTCTGCTGAGTGCCGAGGCCTTGGACGCGACGATTGTCGGCAATTCCGATTTCGGTCATGACCTTGCGAGCCTTGACTTTGCCGACGCCAGGAAGCGACTCGAGCATCGAGACGACCTTGAGCTTGCCAACAGTGTTGTTCGTTGATGCCAGCGCTTCGGCAAGTGTGACCGAGCCAAGCTTGAGCTGGGTCTTCAATTCGGCGCGTGCTGCGCGGGCCTCAGCGGCTTTCGCAAGTGCGTTTGCACGCTGTTCGGGAGTCAGTACGGGAGGAGTAGCCATGTGCGAACTCTAGCCCGCGTGAACGCCGCGATCTGCCATTCCCCGCGTGCGCAAACAACGACACAAGTCACCCAATTGCACCGGTGAGTTCGCGCAACGCAGTGATACCCTCTGCGGCCGCCCACGACTGGAGTTGCTCGAGCACATTCCATGGAGCACGGGGATCGGCAAACGTGGCGGTGCCCACCTGAACTGCCGACGCACCGGCCAACATGAGTTCGGCAGCATCCCATCCGCCGGCGACTCCCCCGACACCGATAATAGGCAACGTTGGCAGTGCAGCGTGCACGTCGTACACAGCTCGCACGGCAATCGGATGGATGGCGCGCCCCGATAATCCGCCGCCACCGTTACCTAACGCTGGCCGTCGCGTCACCGGATCGATGACCATGCCGAGCAACGTGTTAATCAGTGTGACCGCTTCGGCACCGGCCTCGTGAACCGCCGCGGCTACCTCGACGAGTCGATCGGTGTTGGGGCTCAGCTTGCCCCAACGCGGACGACCACAAACGGCTGTGGCGGCCATGACCTCGGCACTGAGCGCAGGGTCGTGAGCAAAGATGCCACGACGCCCTTCGAGGTTCGGACACGACAAGTTGACCTCGACAGCAACGACGGCCGGACCAATCGCTGCGACCTGTTCGGCCGCGGCGGCGTAGTCGGCCACCGAGCGACCCCAGATACTGAGCACCACTCTGGCGCCGGTAGCGGTGAGCGCGGGGAGCTCTTCGTGAATCCAACGCTGCACGCCTACACCTTGCAGCCCAACAGCATTGATCATGCCTTGCGGTGTTGGGTGTACACGTGGGGCTGGATTGCCGGCCCACTCGTAGGGCGCCAACGACTTGACGACCACTGCACCGAGGCGAGCCAGATCGCCGTAGGGAGCGAGCTCGCTACCGTGGCCCGACGTGCCCGAGGCGGTCATGATCGGATTCGCAAACGCGAGCGTGCCAACCATGACTGACATGTCGGGTTGGGCCGCAGGCGCTGGCGCACTCATCGGGCGTGATACTCCTGCAGCGTACGAACCTCGAGCGGTTCACCAGCCTGCTCGAAGAGACCTTGCATCGCGGCGAGAGCGGCTTCGACAGTGGTGACCGAGCTGACCCTGTGCACGTTGGCTGCCTTGCGAATGCGTTCGCCATCGGTGCGCCCACCGCGACCCTGTGGCGTGTTCACGACGAAGCTCACCTTGCCGTCGGCAATCAGGTCGACAGCGGTGATCTTGGCACCCTCACTGACCTTGCCCACCACCTGATCGACGGTGATACCAAACTTCGCGAGGTAGGCAGCAGTGCCAACGGTGGCCGCTATGCCGAGTCCGAGTTGACGAAGTCGAGTGGCAACAACAATGCCGGCAGGCTTGTCCCCGTCGGCCAGCGACAAGAACACCGTGCCCGACGTTGGCAACAGTGTGCCTGCCGCGAGTTCGGCCTTGAAGAAGGCCCGGCCGAACGTGGTGTCGATACCCATGACCTCGCCGGTGGATCGCATTTCTGGTCCGAGCGCCGTGTCGACATCGGGGAAGCGACTGAACGGCAACACGGCCTCTTTCACGCACACATGACCGTTGCTCACCGGGTTCTTCAGCAAGCCCTCGATGCGGAGTTCGCCAAGTGAGGCGCCCAGCATGACTCGAGTGGCCACCTTGGCCAACGGCACACCGGTGGCTTTGGCGACAAACGGAACCGTGCGGCTAGCGCGCGGGTTGGCTTCGATGACGTACACCGTTGTACCGAGCACAGCGAACTGCACATTGATGAGCCCGCGAACATCGAGCGCAGCGGCGATGGCCCGCGTGTACGACTCGATGACCTCGACAACCCAGCCTGGCAATGTCTGCGGCGGAATCGCGCACGCTGAGTCGCCGCTGTGGATGCCAGCTTCTTCAACGTGCTCCATGACGCCACCGATGAGTACCTCACCGGTGTGGTCGCGAACGGCGTCGACATCGACTTCGGTGGCATCCTCAAGGAAGCGGTCGACGAGCACGGGACGCTCAGACGAGAGCCCGCCCTCTTTACCGAGGCTGCCAAAGCCAGACAGTTCGGCCATTGCCCGAGCGAGATGGTTGCGGTCGTGCACGATCTGCATGCCCCGACCACCGAGCACGTAGCTCGGACGAACGAGAACGGGGAACCCAACCGTGTCGACAATCTGCAGCGCCTGCTCGAGGTCGAAGGCAGTGCCACCTGGAGGCTGAGGAATGTTGAGGCTCTGACACAACGCCGCCCACTTCTCGCGGTCTTCGGCAAGGTCGATAGATGCAGGCGACGTGCCCGCAATGATGCTGGGCGGCAACTCGCCAGACAGCTTCAGTGGGGTCTGTCCACCGAGCGACACGATGACCTTGGGTGCGACTCCCCCACTTGCTGCAGTCTCAGCAGCAATGACGTTCAGCACATCTTCTTTGGTCAGCGGCTCAAAGTAGAGACGATCGCTGGTGTCGTAGTCGGTGCTGACGGTCTCGGGGTTGCAGTTCACCATCACGGTTTCAAAGCCCGCCTCGCGCAGGCTGAACGAAGCATGCACACAGCAGTAGTCGAACTCGATGCCTTGACCAATGCGGTTTGGCCCTGAGCCCAAGATGATGACCTTGGGCTTCGTGGAGGGACGAACTTCGTCTTCATCTTCGTAGGTGCTGTAGTGATACGGGGTCTGCGCAGCGAACTCGGCGGCACACGTATCGACAGTCTTATAGGTGGGCACAACGCCGGCAGCTTCACGAGCGGAACGAACGTGTGCTTCAGATTCGTTCCAGAGATACGCCAACTGCGCATCGCTGAACCCAAGCCGCTTTGCGCGACGCCATTCGGCCCGAGTGAGCGCAGCGGCGGATCCGCGCTGGTTCAGCACCGTGCGCTCTTCGAGAATGATGCTCATCTGATCGAGGAACCACGGGTCGATGCGGCAAGCGTCGTGAATGGTTTCGATCGAGAGCGAGCGACGCAGAAGTTCGCCAACCTGGAAGATGCGCTCGGGTGTCGGGATGCCAACTGCAGTGAGCAGTGTCTCGTCGGAGAGTTCGGCATATTGGAGCTCGGCTGGGTCGCAGTTGAGGCCCATGCGACCCTGCTCGAGCGAACGAAGACCCTTCTGCAAACTCTCGGGGAATGTGCGGCCGATGGACATCGCCTCGCCCACGCTTTGCATCTGCGTGCCAAGCACGCCGCTGGTGCCGGGCAGCTTCTCGAACGCCCAGCGCGGAATCTTGGTGACGACGTAGTCGATGCTCGGCTCGAAGCTGGCTGGCGTCATCTTGGTGATGTCGTTGGGGATCTCGTCGAGCGTGTACCCAACGGCGAGCTTCGCCGCGATCTTGGCGATTGGAAAGCCAGTGGCCTTCGAGGCCAAGGCCGACGAGCGCGACACGCGTGGGTTCATCTCGATAACGACCTGATCGCCGTTGAGTGGGTTCACTGCAAACTGCACATTGGATCCGCCGGTCTCGACACCGACTCGACGGATACAGGCAAACGCTGCGTCGCGCATGCGCTGGTACTCGACATCACTGAGCGTTTGCGCTGGGGCCACGGTGATCGAGTCGCCGGTGTGCACGCCCATTGGATCGAAGTTCTCGATGGAGCAGATGATGACGCAGTTGTCGTTACGGTCACGCATGACCTCGAGTTCGTATTCTTTCCAGCCGGCGATGCTGGTCTCAACCAGAATCTCGCCGATGGGGCTGCATGCAATTCCCTCACTGGCCAAGTGTGTGAACTCTTCGAAGGTAGAGGCGATACCCGTGCCCCGACCACCAAGGATGTAGGCCGGACGAATGATGCATGGAAGACCAATGGTTTCGAGCACCTTGATGGCTTCGTCGAGAGTGTGAGCGATGCCACTCGCTGGCACATCGAGACCGATCTCGATCATCGCCTTCTTGAACTTCTCGCGATCTTCGGCAGTAGAGATTGCCTCTGCGTTTGCGCCAATGAGTTCGGGGGTTCCCGGCACACCAACGAGACCGCGCTCGAACAAGGTCATTGCAATGTTGAGCGCAGTTTGACCACCCATCGTTGGGAGCACTGCGTCGGGACGCTCGCGCTCAATAATGCGCGCCACAACCTCGGGAGTGAGCGGCTCGATGTACGTGGCATCAGCGAAATCGGGGTCGGTCATGATGGTGGCCGGATTGGAGTTCGCAAGAATGACGCGGTAGCCCTCCTCGCGCAGCACTCGACACGCCTGAGTGCCGCTGTAGTCGAACTCGCAGGCTTGCCCGATGACGATTGGGCCACTGCCGATAATCAAAATGCTGTGTATGTCGGTGCGCTTTGGCATCAGGCCACGCCCAATTCGGCTTGCGGGAGTCCGGGCGTTCGCGCGGGCGTAGCCCGGCGCACCATTGGGCGATCGCGCCACGAAATGGGATCGTCCATCATGTCCTCGAACATGCCAAACAAGTAGCTGGCATCGTGCGGGCCGGGACCCGCCTCAGGGTGATACTGCACGCTGAACGCAGCCTGATTACGCACAGACATTCCTTCGTTGGTGTGATCGTTGAGGTTGATGTGAGTGATGTCGACAATGCCCTCAAGCGAATCGGGGTCGACACAAAAGTTGTGGTTCTGGCTGGTGATCTCAACCTTGCCACTCGCAACGTGTTGCACCGGGTGGTTGCCGCCGTGATGCCCGAACGGCAGTTTGAACGTGGTGCCACCGAGCGCACGGCTGAGCAACTGATGGCCGAGACAGATTCCGAACACTGGTACTCGACCAACCAGGTTTTGGATGGAGCGGACGGCGTAATCGAGCACTGATGGGTCGCCCGGACCGTTCGACAAGAACACGCCGCTCGGCGCCAACGAGAGCACCTCTTCTGCCGACGTATTGGCGGGCACCACGATGACCGTGCCGAGCGTGGCGAGGTAATCGACAATTGAGTACTTGATGCCGAAGTCGTAGGCAACGATTCGACGCTCGCCCGCGCCAACCGTGTACGGAGCGGGCGTTGTGACCTGCGAGACGAGATCAACGCCGTCGGTGCCAGGCTCAGCGATTGCTGCTGCATGAAGCGACGCCACGTCGGCCGTGCCAAACGCGCCGCTCATCGCTCCTGAATCGCGTAACAGACGGGTGAGCCGACGGGTATCGATACCCGCAATGCCGCTGACGCCATAGCGCTTAAGTACGGCGTCGAGATGAGCGTCGGAGCGGTAGTTCGACTCACGCCGAGCCAGATCGCGAACGATGACACCGCGACAGAACAGGCGGCGCGACTCGAAGTCGGCCAGCGATGCTCCGTAGTTGCCGATGTGCGGGTAGGTAAACGTGATGATCTGGCCGGCGTAGCTGGGATCGGTGATGACCTCTTGGTAGCCCGACAGCACCGTATTGAACACCACTTCGCCGCTGGCGATGCCAGAGGCTGGAGCGGCGCCAATGAGTTCGCCTTCGAAAACACTTCCGTCGGCGAGTACGAGGGCAGCTTCTTGAATCGTCACAGTATCCATCCTTGCATAATCATACAGAACCTTGCATATTCATTCATCGTTGAGCCTGACCGTCGACAACAACCGGATTGCCGCCGAACACCGTGTGGCGAACCTTGCCTCGCACTGAACGACCTGCGTATGGGGTATTACGGCTCTTGCTGGCGAGTCCGCTCGACGAGACGGTCCACGCCAAGTTGGGGTCGAACACGGTGATGTTTGCTGGCGCGCCGACCTCGAGCGCACGCCCGTGGCGATCGGCAACGCCGGCAATTGCCGCAGGCTTCCAGGACAGCAAAGCAACTACCTGTTGTAGCGGCAAACCGAGCTCGCTGATCGAGAGCGCAAGCGACGTTTCGAGACCGAGCATGCCCGGGGGCGCTTGATCGAGCGGCATCTCTTTGAGTTCTGGAGGGTGCGGCGCGTGATCGGTGGCGATGGCATCGATGGTGCCGTCGGCGAGGCCTTGACGCACCGCAATCACGTCGGTGAGTTCGCGCAACGGTGGGTTCACTTTGAAGATGGGGTCGAAGCCCGACAACAGTTCGTCGGTCAGCGTGAAGTGATGTGGTGCCGCCTCGGCGGTAACGAGCAGTCCTTCGGCCTTGGCTCCGCGAACGAGGTCGACGCTCTTCGCCGTGGACAGGTGCAAAAAGTGAACAGGGGCGCCGGTGAGCCGCGACAGCTCGATATCGCGAAACACCATGAGCTCCTCGGCTACTGATGGCCATCCGGGAACACCAAGGCGCGAGCAACAGCCGCCCTCGTGCATCACGGCGCCCTCGGTGAGGCGGCTCACTTCGCAGTGCTGCGCGAGCAGAATGCCGAGGCTCTTTGCGTACTCAAGCGCCCTGCGCATGAGCAGCGGATCCTGCACGCCCGTGCCGTCGTCGGTGAAGATATGCACTCCAGCAGCAGCGAGCTCGGCCATTGGGGCGAGCACCTCGCCAGCGCGGCCGATGGTGATGCAACCGCTGGGCAACACTTCGCACAGACCAGCTTGCTCGCCGAGGCGGCGCACCATCTGCACCACCGCAACGCTGTCGTGGGGAGGCTCGGTGTTCGGCATCGCAACGACTGCGGTGAAGCCACCCAGCGCCGCAGCACGCGAACCAGTTTCAACAGTCTCGGCCTCCTCTCGGCCAGGCTCACGCAGGTGCACATGCAGATCGACAAAACCTGGGCTGACCATGCAGCCGCTGGCGTCGAGCACACGGTCGCCGGTGAGCGACGGCCCAACCTCGGTGATGACACCGCCTTCGATACGAACATCGCCAACTTGCTCGCCGCGCTGGTCGAGAATCGTGCCGCCCTTGATAACGACCGATGTGTTGTTCACGTCAGTCATGACGCCTCCCCTGCCAATCCCGAACCACTACCGAGAAGATCGAATAAAACTGCCATGCGTACGCTGACGCCGTTGGTCACTTGTTGGGTGATCACCGAGCCGGGTAACTCTGCAGGGTCAACCGCCATCTCAACGCCGCGGTTCATCGGGCCGGGATGCATGACCAAGGTGTGCCCCTGCAAGCGATCGGCGCGAGCCGGAGTGAGACCAAATCGAGATGTGTATTCGCGAAGGCTTGGAACGAGTGCCTCGTGCATGCGCTCGCGCTGCATCCGCAACATGTAGAGCACGTCGACGCGATCGACCACATCGTCGATGCAGTGGGCGACGTCGACCGGCCAACCCTCGAGCGACGGAGGCAGCAACGTGTGCGGCGCTACCAAGGTGACACGAGCTCCGAGCGCAGCGAAAGCCCACACATTGCTGCGCGCAACGCGGCTGTGCTTGATGTCGCCAACGATTGCAATGTGAAGCCCATCGAACCCTTCGGGCCGATTCAGTGCCGTACGCACGGTGTAGCAATCGAGCAGGGCTTGAGTGGGATGTTCGTGCCAGCCATCTCCGGCGTTGACGACGGCAGCGTCGGTCCATCGGCTGATCTGCCACGGCACACCGCTGCTCTTGTGCCGCACCACAAACGCATCGACGCCCATTGCCGCGACCGTCTCGATGGTGTCGCGCAGGCTCTCGCCCTTGTTCACACTGCTGGTGCTGACGCTGAAGGTCATCGTGTCGGCGCTGAGGCGCTTTGCCGCCGTCTCAAAGCTGAGTCGAGTGCGGGTGCTGTCTTCGAAGAACAAGCTGACAACGGTCTTGCCGCGCAGGGCGGGCACCTTGGGCACGGGACGGCGGTTGATCTCCGCCATGTGGTCGCTGAGGTCGAGTAGTCGATGCAATCCGGCGACGCCGAGTTCGTCGATGGATCGAAGATGCTTCATGGCGCCACCTCGCCTGTGGGCTCACGATGGCCAATGACCACGCCGTCGGGGGTAACTCGCACGTCTTCGTCGCTGCTGCTCGGAAGGTTCTTACCCACGAAGTCGGGGCGAATCGGAAGTTCGCGATGGCCACGATCGATGAGCACGGCGAGTTGCACCATGCGCGGTCGGCCATATTCGTTGAGCGCGTCGAGTGCGGCACGAACGGTGCGCCCTGTGAACAACACGTCGTCGACTAACACCACCACTCGCCCATCGATATCGACCGGAATGTCGGTGACGGCTCCGGGAGTGACGGGGCGAAGCCCAATGTCGTCGCGATACATCGAGACATCGACCGCGCCGACCGGCACGTTGGTGCCCGGCTCAACGCGTGAGATTGTCTCTGCTAACAGCTTGGCAATCCAGACTCCGCCACGCTGCAGGCCGATGAGCACGACGTTGTCGAGTCCCTTGTTGCGCTCGAGAATCTCGTGGGCAATTCGAGTGACCGCACGGCGAATGTCGTCGACCCCAAGAACCTCTGCCTTGATACGAAAAACGCCCCCTACAGGAGGCGTGACGACGTGATCTGATTTGGGCTCTTGACCGGACATGTTGCGTTCTCCTCCGTTCGGGCCTCTCTGGACCCGTTTTACGGCTGACGGCACCATAGCAGTCGAATGGGTTAGCCGCCACACCCGCTGTTTGGGGGTGGCGGCCCGACCCGAAGGTCGCTGAGCACGACTCCACCGTTGCGGACTTCAAGCGACACGCTGCGTTCGCCGTCGAGTCGAACAGCGGCTCGAATCTCGCCGTCGATCACCAGTGCCGCCGACACGCTGCCCACCACGACCGCAAAAGTGTGCGGCGAAGGGTCGGTCACCTCAGACTCGGCATCGTCGGCTGTGGCGGAACTGAGCGGCACGGACTCGAACACCGTGGTGTCGCTTCCCGACATTGCTCTCGAATCAACAATGTTCAAGCGCATGTGACTCGTGGTCGCTGGATTGTCGAACCTGAACGATAAGAACGAACCTGCCGCGCCTGGTTGGGCGAGATACGTGCCAGAGATGCGAGTGCACAGCGACGAGCTCAGTTGCAACGCATCTTCGACTGGGGTGCCCGAGTCGATGGCGAGCGACGCGCCGCCACTTGTGACCTTCCACTTCGTGGCGTCGCCGAATGTGGCCGATGAGGTGTTCGGGTCGCCTCGATCACCGAACAGCACTGCGGCCGCCTGATCGTGGCGGAGATAGATGTTGTAGTCGGGACCCGCGTACGCGATGTCGAAGTTGGCGGCCACGTAGTCGGCGAACGGCGTGTCGGGGGTGAGCGGCAAGGCGGTCTCTTCAAGGAACGCAGTCGGTTTGGCTTCGCGCATGTCTTCCGCAAACCACTGCCATGTCTTGGGCAGCACGTACTGCGGGCCCGTACGTCCGAAGTAGATCTGACCCAGCATGAAGCTCTTCCAGATGAATCGCGTGGCCGACACGCGACGGAAGTTGAGATAGGGCCACGGAAACTCGGTCCAAGTAAGCAACGGGTCGTCGGCCTTCGAAACGAGATCGAGCGTGGCCCGCACCGTGCGTTCGTTGCCCGGAGTATTTGCCGCACGAGCTGCTGCCGCTTGATGCACGCTGGTGAACTTGCTAGCAGCCTGCAACCCAAGGTCGAGATGCTGGCCTCCCCACGCCGCAACCGTGAGCACGCATGCGACCAACGGCCAAGCAATAACACTGCGGAACTCGCCACGATCGCGTTTGAGCAGTCGGTACATGTGCCCAACGACAACGGCGGCCATCAGCGCGGTGGGTACGGCCAAGACCGCGAAGTAGTGCGACGAATAGCGCTGGCCAAGAACCAGCTCGACCCATGCGCCAACAAACCAGAGCGAGATGCTTGCATGCACGGCCCGCTCACGACGCTCGAGTGTGCGCCACAACGCGATAGTCATCACCACAAATGCGACCACGATGACGAGCGAGACGGGCCACGTTCGGTAGTAGCGCAAGATGACCTCACGCCCGTAGGTGAGTTGGTTGGCGAGGCTGCGTCCGGTGCCGCTGTTTTGGTAGAGCGCGTAGGTCCACCAGCCGCTCCAGAACTCATCGAACCGGCCGCGCGCGGCGTAGTACACCGGCGCAGCCAACGTGACCAACACTGGCGCGGCAACGAGCGTGCGCCGACACTTGCGATACAGGGCGTCGTCAAAGATGTCGTTGATTTCTGACCACGCCACGAGGCCCACTGCCACCGCAGCGATCGCTGATACCAACAGCGTCTGAGTGGCCAGGCCGAGCAGCACGCCGATGACAATTGATGACCGCCAGGCGCGCTCGGGGGTCCACGCATTCGGGGCGAGAGCTACAAGCCACGCGGCAGCCAGCAGCCCAACGATCATGTTGCGGCTGTACAGAACCCCTGCGTAATCGGCCTTGCCTAACGTGAAGTGAAAGAACACACCGATGCCCAGCGCTACCCCGAGCAAGCGATGACCGCCGACGACCTGAGCGGCTCGACTCGCGGCCCACGCGACGAGTCCGCTGACGATCAAGATGAAGAACGAGATCGCGTACCAGAAGCCCTCCCACGACGTAAGTGCTGCGGCGAGTCGATACACGACCGGTTCGAGAGGCCCCTTGTTCAGCAACCCGTTCTCGTAGAACGTGCCCCCGAAATGGATGGTTCGTTCGACGTAGTCGCGCATCTGCTGAGGGTCCCAACTGCGGGACCGAAACTCGTTGTCGAAAAACGCAGCCACGACAAACGCCGCCACGATGAAGGCGGTGATGAACACAATGGCGCGGCGCCAGTAGCGATTCAGCATTACGCCACTTCCACACGGCGCTGCTTCAGAGCCACCGCAATCGAATCGACTCCGATGGCTACGCAGATCACGAAAATGATGGCCATACGCGACAGCGGCCCGACCATGTGCCGTTGCACCTCTACTGAGTCACCGACATAGGCCATGTAGAGATCGACAAATGTGGAGGCCAACAGCAACGACAGCACCACTGCTTGGACTCTGCGCTGCCGGAGAGCCAGCGCAATGCCGCCGACCGCGGCAAGTGTCCACATGAGCAGACCGAACGGCGTGGTAGGCCCGCCGAGTTGATTCGATGCCGCCTTCGGTAATCGAGCAGCAACATGAAACGCGTCGTACTCGGCTTGATTCGATGCAAGCAGCACGGGCAGGTCGTTCTTCAAGCTCCGTACCCAGTGAGGCGCAAAACGAGCGTATGACATCAGCATCTCGCGCTGGCCTGGACCCCTCGCCCACGCTCGGAACTCGACAAGGTCTTCGCTCTCAAGCATCTTCCATGCGTCGTCGAAACTGCTCGATCCGGTGCGCTCGAGCAATGCGTCACTCATCGGCATGCCCTGAGCAACAAACCACTTCGTGAGATTTTCATACGGCAGCACACGTTGTCCGACGTTGTTCAGTGTGGCGTAACGGTTTCGGCCATTGGCGGCTTGGGTGAGCGTGACGCCGACGCACACCACAAGCGTGACCGCTGCCCAACGGCGCATTGCGAGGCGAAGATCGCGATCGGCGCTGCGCCACCAAAACGATGCGAGCAGTAACGCCGGCACACCAACAGCGGCCCACGGCGGGACATTGGAGTCACGAGCGGTCAACCACGCAATGGTTGCGAGGCTGGCCCACCGCAGACGCACGACAGTTGGCTGCGAAGAGAAACGCCACCACAGCATCACCGACATCAGCGACAGCGTCATCCCGATCGACTCACTCAGGATGTGCGAGTTCCACAATGCGAACCGAGGCTCAAGCGCGATGACGCACAACGCTGCGATACCGGCGACGCGAGCAACGCGATGGCGAAGCACCATCCACGCGGTACGTGCGGCGAATACGAACGCCAATGCATACAACGCTGTCTGCACAAAAATGGTGAGCGCCGTGCTTCGGCCGAGCAGAAACAACAGCGTTGGAAACGCGATGGGACGTTCGGCCGCATAAAAGGCTGGCGAGAACGGGGTGAGACGCGCCGCGTTGAGAAACGAGAACGAATCGGGGAAGAAGATGTTGAAGTTCCGCGGCCACATGCCACCGAAAACTCGCATCATGAACAACATCACGGCGATCGCCGCGAAAGCGACAGTTATCTCTGAATTCAGAGCCTGACCGCGACGGCGCGAAGTGATCTCCTCGCCTTCCTCGTGGGCCACAGAGTTGTCGCTGTGTTCAATGACCCTCATCGGGGAGACCTTAGCAATGGCCTGTGTGGCCTAAGCGCCGCGAACCTTGACAACAATTGCCGACAACACGCCGTTGACGAACTTTCCGGAATCGTCAGTAGAGAAGCGCTTCGCTAACTCGACCGCTTCGTCGATGATGACGGCCACTGGAACCTCGGGTCGCGACATCAACTCGAACACGCCGATGCGCAGCACGTTGCGGTCGATAGTGGGCATGCGCTGCAGAGTCCAGCCCTTGGCGTGCGCCGCGATGAGATCGTCGATCTCACGACCCTGCTGCTCGACGCCGGTGACCAACAAACGGGTGAGTTCGTCGGGAACAAGAACCTGTGCCTCGGCGACATCGGTTGGCGCCATCGACTTTGATTCGGCCTCGTACAGCAGAATGAGCGCCCGCTCTCGCGCGTCAGAGCGCTCGTCTTCTTGGCCGATCGCTCGGGCACGACGGGTCATACTGGTCAGACCCGAGTCATGTATTCGCCGGTACGTGTGTCGACCTTGACCTTGTCGCCCGGGTTGATAAACAGCGGAACCTGAATGACCTTGCCAGTCTCAAGCGTGGCTGGCTTGCGGGCACCGCTGACGCGGTCGCCCTGAACACCTGGGTCGGTGTCGGCGATGGTCAACGCAACCGATGCCTCGATCTCGACGCTGATGATCTCACCTTGGTACATCGCCACCGTGGCCAACATCGACTCGATCAAGTAGTCGGCCGCTTCGCCGAGCGCCTTTGGCGGCACGTTCATCTGGTCGTATGTCTCGGTGTTCATGAACACATAGTCGTCGCCATCGCGGTAGAGAAACTGCATGTCACTGCGATCGATGATTGCCTGCTCGACGCGGATGCCGGCGTTGAAGGTCTTTTCGATGACCGCACCGTTGCGCAGGTTGCGGATCTTCGTACGGACGAAGGCACCGCCCTTGCCGGGCTTGACATGCTGGAACTCGACAACCTGAAACAGGCCGTTCTCAAGCTCGAGCGTGATGCCGTTCTTCAGTTCGTTGGTTGTAATGGCAGGCATGGTGAGTCCTTGGGCGTTTTGGTGAGCGGCTCGCATCCGTGGGTGGTAACTACCACCATGTCTTCAATACGGACGCCGCCGAAATCTCTACGATAGACGCCCGGCTCGACAGTCACTACGTCTGCGACCTGAAGAGTGTCGTCAAAACTCTGAGTAAGCCACGGCGATTCGTGGATTTGCAGGCCCACACCGTGGCCTGTTCCGTGCGTAAACCAGTCGCCCCAGCCAGCCCCAGCAATGGCGGCACGACAGAGATCGTCGATGCCACGGCCACTTGCGCCGGCGGCGACGGCCGCCACGCCAGCACATTGTGCTTGCAGCACAACCTGAAAAACCTCGTCTTGCATCGGTGTGGGATTACCCATCGTGAACGTTCGGGTCATGTCGCTGTGATACCCGTCGAAGAGGGCGCCGAAATCGATAACCACCGTCATTCCCTCGATGATTCGGGTCTGGTCGGGTCGGTGATGCGGCATCGTGGCGTTGGCGCCGGCAGCAATGATCGTGTCGAAACTTGGCGCCTCAGCCCCCAAGTTCCGCATCGCTGACTCAAGCGCATCGCGCATTTCGATCTCGGTGGGCTCGTGTGCGAGCAATGGCAAGGCGGCCGCCAGCGCATTGTCGGCGATGGCCGCGGCGCGTGCCATGCGATCGAGTTCGCCTTGATCTTTGGTGCGACGATGCGTTTCGACCAAACCATCTGTGGGCGTCCACGATGCTTCGAGCTTCGATGACAACGATGCGTGCTCGGCATAGCTGATGTGTGCGCCCTCGAAGCCAAGCACCGAACGCGAACCGAGCGCTTGCGCTACGTGGGCGATCTGCGCCGCCTTGGTCTGGCCAATGCCAACGCCAGCATGCACGCCCGCATCGTTGAGTTGCGCTGACGCTTGTTCGCCGTAACGACCGTCGGTGACGAGCAACATTTCGTCGTGTGTAACAAGCAGCCAGCCGCTCGAGCCGGTAAACCCGGTGAGCCAACGAATGTTGGTGAGGTTGGTTACAAGGAGCGCTTCGATGGATGCCTCGCGCAGACTGCGTTGCAGCTTTGGCGCCCGCGACGCGTATTCGAGTGCTGCGAGTTCGCGAAGGATCACGGCGCGAGCTTGCGGGCGACGGCCTGCACCGCCAGTTCGTAACCGTGGATACCGAGGCCAACGATGGTTCCCGTGGCGACCGGCGACACCACACTGGTGTGGCGCCACTCTTCGCGAGCATTCGGGTTCGAGATGTGTACCTCGATCACCGGCCCACTGAACGCAGCAAGCGCATCGTGGATGCTCCATGCATAGTGCGTGAACGCACCGGGATTGATGATGATGGCGGCGGCCCGGGTACGCGCAGCGTGAATGGCGTCGACGAGTTGACCCTCGTGGTTGGTCTGAAAATCGTCGAGCGTGAAACCGTTGGCCTCGGCTGCGGAGCGAGCGACCGCCACGTAATCGTCGAGCGTTGCCGAGCCGTAGATATGTGGCTCGCGTTGTCCGAGAAGGTTCAGGTTGGGTCCGTGCAAGAGCACTATCACTGGGTTCGACACGGTGATCAATCCCTTCCTGGTCGTCGTTTGTACTCAGCGCGTGGATCGCCCTCGTATCCGGGAGGCAACGTAGCAGCGAGCTCCTCGTCGGTGGGGACATATTTCGCGCGACCCTCGGGTGGAAGCAGCGCCGAGATGGCCTTCATCAGACGTCGGGTGTCGGCATCTTCGCTGCGGCGGCTCAGCGTCACTGGTGCGCCGACGTTGGCAGTGACCAGTGGCGGATCGAGCACGTTCAAGATGTTGGGCAAGCGCGAGTTACGCGGCCACACCTTTTCGGTGCCCCAGATACCCACTGGAATCACGGGGGCTTTGGTCATGGCCGCGAGGCGCGCCGCCCCCCATCGACCCTTGAGTACTGGATCGAAGAACGCCATGCCCCGAGGAATAGTGCCTTGCGGCATCATCGCCACGACGTCGCCAGCTTCGAGCGCTTCGGCAGCTGCCTTGAGCGGCTCGTCGCTACCGGTGCCGCGTTCGACCCGAATGCCACCCATCGCGCTCGCTATCTGCCCAATGATCGGAGCGTCGAACACTTCCTTTTTGCCAAGGAAGCGAACGGTGCGGCCGGTCTTGGCGATAACCAACGCCATTGCCGCGACATCGAAATAGCTGCGATGGTTGCCGCACACAATCGCTGGACCTGTAGCGGGGATGTTCTCGACGCCACTGATATCGAACCGCGCGTACGGAAACATCAACGGGTGGGTCAGCGCCAGAGCCAGCTTCTGAATCTCGACGCCGACATTGGGAATGCTCGGCACCCGCGAGGCGCTGGGCGTGCCGGGAGCGACATCGAGATGAATCACTGGCCAGCGGCGCGCTGCAGCCATGAGCACCATTCGGGGATCAGGGTTTACGACAAACGGATGACCGACAGCAGCCAACAACGGCGTGTCGTAGAAGCTGTCGCTATACGCAAAGCTGTTGGGCATGTCGACGCCGTGGTAATCGGCCCAGTTCTGCACAGCGGCCAACTTGCCCGAACTCCACACGAACGGTCCCGAAAGAGTGCCGTCGTACAGGCCGTCGGCACCAGTGGAGTACTGCGTAGCAACGACATCATCGAACCCAAGAAGATCGGCAAACGGCTTCACGAGATCGTAGGGCGTGGTGGTTGCAAGCACGATGGGGCGACCAGCGGCGCGGTGCTCGGCGAATAACACCCCCGCATACGGCTGCACCATGTCGGCGAGTTGTTGCGCGACCGCTTGCGCCGCAGTCTGCACCGCAGAGCGTGACTTGCCACGGGCCAACACAACCGCCTGACGGGCCAACGCCATGCTGGGCAACGTCTCGCCGATGGTGTTGAACAAGCTGAACAGCAGCTTCTCACCGGGAATCGTGCGCGAGACCAAACCAGCGGCCTTCATCGCCGAACTAAACACCTCACCCGACGCGCCCGCCAACAGCGTTCGGTCAAGATCGAAGAATGCCGCTCCACGAGGCTCGCTCGATGTCGCCGACTGGGGCTGTTTGCTGGAACTCATTGGCATAGCGTAGGCGAAAACGGGAAAGGTCCCGCTTGGGGGAAGCGGGACCTCTCAACCTCTTCATCAGTTTGCTTGGGGGAAGCTCCCTGACGTTCTCGTCAAGCGGCGATTGGGGGAACCGCCTCTTTGCTGACAACTAAAGTATGCACCCCAATGAATGATCTTGCAAGCAGAACTCGAAGATGCCCGCTATCTTTTTTGCAGATGGATCTCCGCCAGCTCTCAGCACTCGTGGCAATCGCCGATCACGGGTCGTTTTCTTCGGCGGCTCGGGCGCTCTACACCGTGCAATCCAACGTTTCGGGGCATATTTCCCGGCTCGAAAAAGAGCTCGGCGTCACGCTGGTCGACCGACACCGCGGTGGCCTCACCGACGACGGCGGTCAGGTTGTCGAACGAGCCCGACGCATCCTGCGCGAAATGGACGACATCTCGGCCGATATGGCCAGTCGCGGCGACGCCGTAAGCGGCGACGCTCGCATTGGAGTCATTGGCACCACGGCGCGCTGGTTGATGCCTCAGCTGCTTCCGTCCCTCGCTGACCAACATCCACTCGTGCACGTGACCGTATTCGAGGGCAGCACCACAACCTTGCTCCCTCGTCTCATGGCCGGACATCTCGATGCTGTCGTTGTGCACCTGCCAGTGGACGACCCCGAACTCACGGTCGAGCCGTTGTTCGCTGAGGACCTCATTGTGATTGTGCATAGCCGTCATCCATGGGCTCAAGAAGACGAGCTTTCGCTGCAACGGGTCGCCAGCGAACATCTGCTCATCCCACCAAAGGGCACTGCAATGCGACGCATTCTCGACAAGGCCGCCGCCTCGTGCGGCACCACCCTTCGGGCCCAGGCCGAAATCGACGGCGTGCGTCTGCTGACCTCGTTGGCGATGGAGGGCTTCGGGCCCGCGATCGTGCCAGCTACGGCCGTACCAGAGTGGGTCAAGGGCGACTTCAAGAGAGTGCTCGTTCCCGAACTCCCTCGTCGCGTCATCGGCTGGGTGCAGCGCCGGCGCCCGCCACCCGGAGCTCCAGCGCGCGCCGTGCACCAATCAACCCGCGAGATTCTCGGAACACGCGGAGCGCTGCAGCGCGGCGTCCACGTTGGCAGCGATGCTTTCCCGCTCGGCAAGAACGGCTAACTGCGATTCACCTCGCCGATCGAGAGACGCTGATCGAGAGGCGAGCATGGGTGCACGCAACGCCTAGTCTGAACCCAATGCCGTTGGACGAAGACAACTCCCGAGTCGCGCTTCGCTCTCGCGTTCCTGGCGCAGCGAGTGCTGATGTTCGAACGCTCGGCGGCCGCACCGTTGTCTGGCTCGACGTTGACTCCAGCGTTCGAAAAGGAGCGCTATCTTCGGAAGCATCGTCGATGATCGCCGCTGCTGCGGTCACCGCTCGGACCAAGGGCTACCCGCTGGTAGCCGTAATGGGGTCGTCCGGCGCCGACCTCGCCGAAGGGTTTAGCGCTTTGCACGGCTGGGGACTCGCCGCACGAGCGCTCACCGATTGCAGCGGCGTGGTGCCAACAATCATGATCGTCGACGGTCCCGCAGTGTCAGGTCCAGCGCTGTTATTGGGCATCGCCGATCACGTCATCATGACCGGGTCGGCATACGCGTTCGTGAGCGGCCCAACGATGGTGGCCGACTTCACTGGCGTGTTGATGGACAACGAAGAGCTCGGCGGCCCTGACACCCACGCTCGCTACACAGGCGCCGTCAGCGTTGTCGCTGTTGACCTTCCCGACGCCATCGCCATCGCCGAACAGTTGCTGGCGTACCTTCCGAACAACAACGACGAAGAGCCGCCGCTCTGGCCAACCGCCGACAGCCCCGACCGACTCACCCCCGAGGCCGGCGATCTCATTCCGCCGTCGTCTACTGGTTCTTACGATGTGCGCAATGTGATCCGAGCTCTGGCCGACGATGGCGAGCTGCTTGAGCTACGAGCGCGTTGGGCATCAAACGTGGTCACCGCGTTTGCAACATTCGATGGTCGACCGGTGGGCATTGTGGCCAATCAACCGCTCTCGTTGGCCGGCACGCTCGATATCCCCGCCTCGCAAAAAGCCGCTCGGTTCGTTTCGTTCTGCGATGCGTTCAACCTGCCAATCCTCACGCTTGTCGACACGCCCGGCTTCTACCCCGGCAAGGACCTTGAGTGGCGCGGCATGATTCGCCACGGCGCACAGCTGGTCTTCGCCTACGGCCGGTCCACGGTGCCACGAATCTGCGTCGTGCTTCGCAAGAGCTACGGCGGTGCCTACATCGTGATGGACAGCAAGCGGATGGGTAACGATTTGTGCCTCGCGTGGCCATGGGCCGAGCTCGCCGTTATGGGCGCCGGCCAGGCTGCAGCGATCTTGCAGCGTCGCGCCACGCCCGAAGAGCGTGCCGAGTTCGAAGCCGACTACGCAGAGCGGCTGCTCAACCCATATATCGCGGCCGAGCGCGGCTATATCGATGGCGTGGTCGAACCCGCCGACACCCGCCGCGAGATTTGCGGCGCCTTGGCCGTGTTGGTGAACAAACGCGAAACACTCTCGGCTTCTCAGCACGATAACTCGCCACTCTGAGGCGCTGCGCCACTAAGGTGCTCTCCGGGGGAGCAAGCCCCCATGCCATTATCCGTGTCACCTCAGGGAGCAACGTGCCCGACACCATTACCATCACCGACGACCGCACCGGCAAGACCGTTACGGTTCCAATCACAGACGGCGTGTTCCCAGCCTCTGCCGTCCGCGAACTTGATCCGGCGTTGTATATCTACGACCCGGCTTACATGCAGACCGCTGCGTGTAAGAGCGCGATCACCTATCTCGACGGCGATGCGGGCATCCTTCGCCATCGCGGTTACCCAATCGAGCAACTCGCCGAGCACAGCACCTACCTCGAAGTGGCGTACCTGTTGCTCAACGGCGAACTCCCCAACGCCGTGCAGCTCGATCGCTGGAAGACCGACGTCACCCAGCACACGTTTATTCACGAGAACATGCGCAAGCGTTTTGTCGATGGATTCCATTACGACGCTCACCCAATGGGCATGTTCATTAGCGCCGTCGCGGCGCTCGGCACGTTTTACAACGACGCCAAGAACATCGACGACAAGGCCAGCCGCGACAAGCAGATTCTGCGTCTCGTGGCGAAGATGCCCACGTTGGCCTCGATGTGCCACCGCTTCTCGGTCGGCTTGCCGTTTGTGTACCCAGACAACGACCTCAGCTTCCCCGGCAACTTCTTGAACATGATGTGGAAGATCGGCGACTACCAGGTTGACCCTCGCCTCGAGCGAGCGATGGACGTGTTGTTCATCCTGCACGCCGACCACGAGCAGAACTGCGGCACCACCGCAATGCGTGTTGTCGGTTCAAGCCATGCAGACCCATACACATCGTGCTCGGCGGCGGCCTCGGCACTGGGTGGACCACTTCATGGCGGCGCCAACGAAGGCGTTGTGCGCATGCTCGCCGACATTGGCCATATGGACAATGTGCCGGCTTTCATCGAAGAAGTGAAAAGCGGCAAGGGTGGCCGCCTGATGGGCTTTGGCCACCGTGTGTACAAGAACTATGACCCACGCGCCACCATCATCAAAAAGGCTGCGTACGACGTATTCGAGGTCACCGGCAAGAACCCGTTGCTCGACATTGCGCTCAAGCTCGAAGAGACTGCGCTCAACGACGAGTACTTCATCAGCCGCAAGTTGTACCCCAACGTCGACTTCTACTCAGGCCTGATCTATCAGGCCATGGGATTCCCAATCTCGATGTTCACGGTGCTCTTCGCAATCCCTCGCACCGTCGGCTGGTTGGCTCACTGGCAAGAACTTCTTGCCGACAAGGACCAAAAGATCAGCCGTCCTCGCCAGTGGTACAGCGGCGCCGACGCCCGCGATTACGTGCCAATGGCCAGCCGCTAACCACCGTCTCGCGTTCTCTTCCTGTTTTGTTGAAGACTTTTGGTTGAGGTTTGACCAATTGTCTTCAACAAACGCTTTGTTGCAGCGAACGACGGTGTTGAGCTGCTAGAGGTCGATGACGATCTTGCCGGTATTGGCGTTTGAGGCCATACGTCGGTGAGCGTCGGCGATCTGATCGAACGGATAGCGCGAGTCGATGATCGGACGCAGCTCGCCCGACGTGAACAGCGGCAACATCTCGCGGATGAACCGCTGAGTGAGCGCCACCTTTTCCTCGATAGGCCGCGCCCGCAGCACGGTGCCAATCAACGCCACCCGCTTCGACAGCACGAGGCCCATGTTGATTGAGGTGGCTCCCCCACCCATCAGTCCAACCTGCACGATGCGGCCTTGCGACGCCACCGCTTGGAGGTTGCGATCGACATAGTCACCGCCGATGACATCGAGTACGACATCGACACCGCGACCATCGGTAGCGGCGCGCACTTCGCCGACGAAGTCTTTGTCTTTGTAATCGATAACGACATCGGCGCCGAGTTCTTGACACGCTTGCACCTTGCCGGAACTACACGTGACCGCAATGCGCGCACCGATAGCTTTGGCGATCTGGATGGCCGCCGTGCCAACGCCTGAGCCGCCAGCATGCACCAGCGCCCAGCGGCCACTGGTGAGCCCACCTTGTACCACCAGTGCGTCCCATGCGGTGAGGAACACTTCGGGGATTGCCGCAGCATCGCGAAGGCCAACCGTGGCTGGCACCGCCATGAGTTGACGCTCGTGCACCGCAATGCGTTCGGCGTAGGCGCCGCCAGCGTCGATAGCCATCACTTCGTCGCCGCGTTTCCACAGCGTGACGCGATCGCCAACTGAGGCAACGGTGCCCGAGAACTCGAGACCAGGAATCTCGAGCGACGACGGACGCGGGTTCGGATACAGGCCCATCACCTGCAACAGATCGGCTCGGTTGAGCGCCGTTGCGGCGATGTCGATGAGCACCTCGTCGGCACCTACCGCCGGGTCGTCAACATTTTCGATCATGAGACAATCGGGGCCACCATGAGTTCGTAAGACAACTGCGCGCATACGCCAGTCTCACACGCCAGCGTCGATGAGGTCGAGAATCACGCTGAGTCCTCGAGGCGCACCATGCGCAACGGGCGGCAGCAACACCGTGCGAATGCCCGCATCGATGGCAGCGCCGTCGTTGATGTGATTATCGCCGACCATGAGCGCGTGCTCGGCGGCAACACCCACAGCATCGAGAGCGACACGGAACAAATGCAGTTCGGGCTTGATGGAGCCATGCTCGCCCGACAACACGTAGGTGTGCACGAAGTGGTCGAGGTTGTAGTGACGCAGAATCGGCCGCAGATCGAACGCCACATCGCTGATGATGACAACCGGAATCTGTCGCTCACTCAACCTCGTGAGCACTGCGGCCGTATCGACGTAAGGCGACCAACCTGCGGCAGACGTCTCGAACTCGTAGAGCGCTTCGCTGACGCCGGGACAGCGCTGTTCGAGTTGAACCCACAACGAAAGCCAGCATTGGCGATGCAGACTCGCCGACTTATCGCGACCTTTGGCGATTTCGTCGGCCGAACGCGAGCGCACGCGCGCTTCGTTCCAGAGTGTGTAGATCTCGTCGCGATTGATCGCATGACCCTGCTGCGAAGCAAAGTCGGCGATGAAATCAACACTGCCGGGAGTGTCGAACAGCGTGTGTCCCCAGTCGAGCAGGACCGCTGAAATGCTCAACGCATCTTGGCCTGAAGACGACGATCGAGCGCGTCGAGGAAGTCTTCAGTGTTGAGGTACGGCGCATCTTTGCTGATGAGCGACGACAAGTCTTTGGTCATCTCGCCGCCTTCGACGGCCTCGATGCACACGGCCTCGAGCGCATCGGCAAAGGCAATCAGTTCGGGGGTTCCGTCGAGCTTGCCACGATGGGCGAGACCGCGGGTCCACGCAAAGATGGAAGCGATGGGGTTCGTAGATGTCTTGTTGCCCTTTTGGTGCTCGCGGTAGTGACGCGTGACGGTGCCATGCGCAGCCTCGGCCTCCATGGTGCGGCCATCAGGTGTGAGCAGAACGCTGGTCATCAAGCCAAGCGAGCCGAAGCCCTGGGCCACGATGTCTGACTGCACATCGCCGTCGTAGTTCTTGCATGCCCAGACATAGCCGCCCTCCCACTTGAGCGCGCAGGCAACCATGTCGTCGATGAGGCGGTGCTCGTAGGTGAGGCCCTTGGCGTCGTAGTCGGCCTTGAACTCGTCGTTGAAGACTTGCTCGAAGATGTCTTTGAAGCTGCCGTCGTAGGCCTTGAGAATGGTGTTCTTGGTGCTCAGGTACACCGGGAAGTTGCGCTGCAAACCGAACGTAAGGCTGGCCCGAGCAAAGTCGCGGATCGAGTCATTGAAGTTGTACATGCCCATGCCCACGCCACCGTCGGGGCCGAACGTAGCGACATCCATAATCACTGGTTCGTCACCATTGGCAGGCGTGTAGGTCATGGTGAGCGAGCCGGCGCCTGGCGCCTTGAAGTCGGTTGCCTTGTACTGATCGCCGTGCGCATGACGGCCAACCACGATGGGCTTGGTCCATCCCGGCACGAGCCGAGGAATGTTGCTCATAATGATGGGCTCACGGAAGATGACGCCGCCGAGAATGTTGCGGATGGTGCCGTTGGGGCTCTTCCACATCTTCTTCAGATCGAACTCTTCGACGCGCTGTTCATCGGGGGTGATGGTGGCGCACTTCACGGCAACGCCGTGCTTCTTGGTGGCTTCAGCAGAGTCGATGGTGACTTGGTCGCTGGTGGCATCGCGGTGCTCGATGCTGAGGTCGTAGTAATCGAGTTCGATGTCGAGGTAGGGCAAGATCAGCTTGTCTTTGATGAACTGCCAGATGATGCGAGTCATCTCGTCGCCATCCATCTCGACAACCGGGTTGAGAACCTTGATCTTGGCCATGTAACTACCCTTTCAATTCGTCAGATTCGAGTTGTCAGGCGTGAGCCCGAGAACGCGCCATGAGCGGCGAACTTGTATTCGACTTGTACAGCCTAGCCGTGGCTCGGTCACCGAACGAAACAGAACGTCAAACTCTCTCCTTCGAAACGATGACTGCGCCCGAAAGAGCATTGATATATGCCACGACCTGCGCTACGCCGACAGCCACGCTGGTCAGGCTCTGTATGCTCGCCGGATGAGCACGAGCGAGTTCGTCGAAACACACACAAATGCGGCACTGCGGCCCGGAGCCGAAGGGTTCCCGCCAGGCGTCACCGTAGATCCGCTCACCGGCACGTTGGGTGCCGTAATCGGTGGCGTCGATCTCACCGCTGCGCTCACAGCACCCGAGGTCGCAGCGATCCGAACCGCACTACTCGACTACCGCGTCATCTTTCTCCGCGACCAGCACATCACACCCACCCAGCAGGTGGCATTCGCCCGCAACTTCGGTGCGCTCACACCGGCGCACCCGCTGCTTGGCGGACTCGACGATGAGCACCCAGAGGTTCTCGTTCTCGACAGCAGCGACTACCCGCTGGGCGTGGGCAGCCGCGGCAATGGCACGAGCTACAACAATCGCTGGCACACCGACGTTACGTTCTCGGAGCGTCCCCCCATGGGCACCATCCTCGCAGCGCGCCAGATCCCTGCCCGTGGCGGCGACACATTGTGGGCCGACCTCATCGACGCCTACGCGACCCTGTCGGCTCCGGTGAAGCACCTCATCGATGGCCTTACCGCAACGCACAGCGCCAGCGGCACCTTCGACCGTTTCCGTGACGACGATCCAAGCGGCGAGCAACAGAATCGTCTCGCGGCGCTGAGGCCGGTACAGCACCCAATCGTTCGTGTGCACCCCGAGACAGGCGAGCGTGGCCTGTTCGTGAACGAGACATTCACTCAGAGCATTGTCGACATGTCGCCAACCGAGAGCGACGCGATCTTGAACATGCTGTATGCACACACCATTGAGCCCGAGCGAGTGGTGCGGTGGAAATGGCGCGAAGGCGACGTGGCGTTTTGGGATAACCGGTCCACCGCTCACTACGCAGCAGCCGACTACGGCGATCATCGCCGCGTGATGCACCGCGTCACCGTTGCCGGTAATCCGCCAACAGGCGTCACTCACTCCTGATCTCGCCAACGGGTTCAACGAACCCTGCCGTCAAGGACGCAAACTCTGTAGTCACGATCTACCATCGCCTGCATGGATTTCGCGTGGACCCCCGAGCAAGAACAACTCCGCCTCAAGGCGCGCGCTGTCGCTACGAGTGCTGTCGAGCGCTATGGCCGCCACAACGACAGTTGGATCAACGGCTACAGCAAAGAGTTCGCCAAAGAGATGGCCAGCCACGGTTGGATCGGCATGACGTGGCCCACCGAATTCGGCGGCGGCGGTCGACCCGCAATTGAACGCCTCATCGTTGGCGAAGAACTCATTGCGGCCGGCGCACCCGTCGCAGCGATGTGGTTCGGCGACCGGCAGATGGGTCCCACGCTGATTACCTACGGCCGCCCCGATCAACAGGCCGAGTTTCTCCCGCAAATCCTCAGTGGCGAGAGCACCTGGTGCATTGGTATGAGCGAACCCAACGCGGGTAGCGACCTCGCTGGCCTCACCACCTCGGCCACGCGCGATGGCGACGATTGGGTCATCAACGGCCAAAAGATTTGGACCAGCTTCGGCGAGGTTGCCGACTATTGCTACCTCATTTGTCGCACCACCACCGAAGGTCCTCCGCACGCAGGTATCAGCGAGATCATCGTTCCGATGAATACACCGGGTATCGATGTGCGCCCCATCAAAGACATGACCACCAACCGCCACTTCTGCGAGGTGTTCTTCACCGACGTGCGCGTGCCCGCAATCAACCTTGTCGGCGCCGAAGGAGCAGCGTTCAAGCAGACCATGCGTCAGCTTGAGCACGAGCGCGGCGGCATCGATCGTCTGGTCAGCAACCATGCGCTCTATCTCATGGCTCGCGAGCGCGCCGACACAACCGATGGGCTTGTGCGCCAAGAGATCGCAGCACTCGAGATCGCGTATCGAATCGGGCGAGTCTTGGTTGTCCGCGAAACGTTGCGTCAGGCGCCAGCAGGGTTCAGCGCTGCCACGAAATGTTTCTGCACCGAACACGAAACGCGCGTCGCGGACTTCGTGTCACGCGTGCTTGGCCCAGAGGCCACCCTGTGGAACCAAGTGACGCAGGGACTGTCGTACGCGCCTGGCTACACGATCATGGGCGGCACCTCAGACGTGATGCGCAACATCTTGGGCGAGCGCGTGTTGGGCTTGCCCCGCTAGGCCACAGAGCCAGCGCTGACCAACACCAGAGCACCGACTGCGAGCACCATGCCGGCGGCCTGAGATTTCGAGACGCGTTCGCGGTCGAGGCCAAACGCCAAACACACCGTGCTGATTGGGTACAGCGACGCCACCACCACCACGATCGAGAGCATGCCTCGACGCACCGCCAGAAGGTAAAAGAAGTTGGCCGACATATCGAGCGCGCCGGCGAGGGCCGCCAGCCCCCAGAGTCGCATCGGCGGAAGCGGCGAGGCGCCTGCGCCTCTGGCACGTGTCCTCGATGAGCGAGAGCGCATCACGAGCACGAAGCCAGTGATCAGAATCACCGACGTGATGCGTGACGCCACCAGTGGCCACATTCCACTGCTCTTCGACGTGCGACCAAGCGCCACAAAGATGACTGCAAAACCAACGCCGGCAGCGAACGCCAACACAACTGTGAGTCGCCTCGCATGCTCGAGTCGCGTACCCACCGCGCCGCTCACGAGTGCTACCGCAGCCACAGCAAGCGCCATCCCCGCATAGGCCATCGCCTTGGGTCGGTCGCCTGACAGGAGCCCGTAGGCAACCGGTAGGGCAGCACTGGTCACTGCGGTAATCGGGGCAACAACGGTCATCGCTCCGTGCGACAACGCATGGTAGAAGGATCCGAGGGCCGCGGCGCTGGCAACGCCAGCCACGCTGCCCCATGCCCAATCACCCAATCCCGGCGAGGGCGTTGCCAACAACGCTACGGCAGCGATGCCAACCACAAGGCTCGTTGCTTGACCAATCAGCGTGACCATGGTGCTCACCATGGTTCGCGAGGCCCGGCCGCCGCAGTAGTCGGCAACTCCATAGATCACTGCGCATGCAAAGGCCAACACGATCGACACGACCCACAGTCAACCGTGTCCGCGCAGGCGATCGACAAAAAGGTACTGTCGGCGCCATGTATGTATGGGACGACAGCTGGCTAGCACGACAGACCGAGGCCGCGATCGAGCCTGATCTACCGATCATCGACCCGCATCACCATTTATGGGATCGAGACGGAATGAGTCGGTATCTCATCGATGACTTACACGGCGACACATCGGCGGGCCATCGCGTTGAGGCCACGGTCTACATCGAGTGCGCGTGGGGCTACCGAACCGACGGCGCCCAGCACCTGCGCCCAGTTGGCGAAACCGAAACCGTCGCAGAGATTGCAGAACTTGGCCTTGGGGAAGGCGCGGAAATCAAAGGCATCGTGAGCTTCGCCGACATGACTTTGGGCGACGCTGTCGACGAGGTACTGCATGCGCACATCACTGCTGGGCGCGGACGATTTCGCGGCATCCGCCACGCCACCGCCTTCGATGCAAGCGAACAGATCCGCCGCACCCACAGCCGCCCCACCGCCCATCTGATGGCCGACCCCACGTTTCGACTCGGCGTCAAGCGTCTCGGCGCCCTTGGACTGAGCTTCGACGCCTGGCTCTATCACCCCCAGATTCGCGAGCTCACCGCACTAGCTCGCGCCGTACCCGAATGCACCTTCGTACTCGATCACCTTGGCGGCATGTTAGGCACCGGCCCCTATGCGGGAAAGCGCTCCGAGATTCTCGAGCAATGGCGCATCGATGTTGCCGAATTGGCCACGTGCCCCAACGTATACATGAAGCTCGGCGGCATTGGAATGGTGGTGTTTGGTCTCGGATTTGAGAGCCACGCCACTCCCCCGACCAGCCACGATTTGGTGCATGCGTGGGGCGATCCAATTCGATATGCAATCGATCAGTTCGGACCACAGCGATGCATGTTCGAGTCGAACTTTCCGGTCGACCGAATGAGCTGCAGCTACGTCTCCCTGTGGAATGCCTTCAAGCACATCGCCGCCGACATGAGTCACGACGACAAGGCTGCGCTGTTCTCCGGCACCGCCAGTGCGGCGTACCGCCTGTAGAACGAGCCGTTTGAGTCTCGGGAGCGGGACGCATCGCCGGCTATTAATTGGTGCCGGTGCAAGTGGCAAGCCCCCCAGCGACGCCACTCACACCAACACCGAACTTCGCCGCGGCTAGCTCACGAACGAATCCGTTCCCCCGCCAGCCGTGGCACACGATTTGGATCACAACGTTGGGGCAGGTGGCGCCACGAAGCCGAAAGGGGTCCCGGATTCGTATCGCCTTGCCTGTGAAGTGAGCCTTTCGTGATCGTTGACCTACTCAAGAGCTGATCATCTATACATCAAAGACTGACAGCGATGCCCCTTGTGGTCAATGAGGCGATGGTCGCTCTCGGACGCCATATTTCGGCCAATACGCAATGACCCTTCGTCCTACGACTCGCTGCCCATGAGTACTAGCGACGCATACGATCGCTGGACACAGCTCAACAGCCTCGCCGCATCGAGCCAGATCGGCGCCGATCGCGTTGGCGCAGCCGGGCCTACTGGTCTGATTGTGGCTGGCGTCCGACGATGGCGGCCAAACGAATCGGGCATCGCACCGCCTCGTAGGCCAACGCACTCGAAGAGAATTCACCAAGCCAGTGCCACGTGTCGTTCACCCGGCGGCGGGCCGACCACGAACCAGTCGCCGCACTGAAAGCCACACTGGTTCGCCGGACTCGACTCGACCGCACGCCTTGCAGTTTTGTCGTTTCATTTCCGAGCACGCCATGAACCTAAGAAACATTCGGGCCGACTGCGTAACGGAGCAGATCACTGAGGCGCATCGTTTAGGTCACACCCAGCACGAAAGCCCACGAGCGATCACCCGCCATCCGACCCCGTTGACAACCGCGGTACGTTTTCCCCATGCGTATCCGTCTTGCAGCCCTTTGTGTGATCCTCGCGGCCAGCAATATCGGTTGCAGTTCAGCGTCGTCATCCATGCCAACGATTCCCACCACAGTGCCGCCGCCAGTCTCCGATCAGTCGGGCGCAACCGTGGCTGTGGTGGACGCAATCGTCGTGCAAGGCCGTGTTCTCGAACCAGGTGCCGACCTCACCGGCCTCGATCTCGCCGGACTCGATCTCAGCGAAGTGCAGTTGGCTGGAGCGAATCTCACCGGTGCCAAGCTGCATCGCACCAAACTCGCTGGGGCCGACCTCACCGACGCAATCCTCGTGGGTGCCGACCTGAGTGGAGCATCCCTACCCTCGGCAATGGTCACCGGCGCCGACCTCACGGGCGCCAACCTTTCGGGCGCCGATCTCACAAAGAGCCATTTCGACGGGGCGAATCTCACACTCGCGAACCTCGATGGCGCCTTTCTCTACCGGGCCGATTTCACCGGGACGATTATGCCCAACGGCGACGTCCACGAGTAGAGGCGTCCAGGGTCAGCATTGCTCGACAGCACCAGCGTGACGGCCTAAAGACACACGGCTTATGGGACTTTGTGCCCTATCGTTCGAGCACAACCCTGCGTATCTTGAGCTTCCATAGCAGTAGCTCAATTCGAAGCGTCCGCCACCGCTTCGCCGACCGAATGGGGTGCCGGTGCCACACGATTACCGCTCAATCGACACAGCTTCACAACCCCTCAGCCAGGCTCAGCCACGAATCTTTTTGGTGGGTCGTCCCGGTGCCGGAAAAGGCACCCAAGGAACTCGACTCGCTCAACGTTTAGGCGTGCAATACGTGTCTACGGGCGACGTGCTGCGCAAGGCAATCGAGGCGCACACGCCATTCGGAACGGCCATTGAGAAGGTGATCAACGCTGGCAATCTCTTGCCAGCCGAACTGATCATCTCGCTCGTTGAGTCATGCATCGACGGCGACGGCTATGTGCTCGACGGTTTCCCCCGAACCGTCGCACAGGCCGTCGCCATCACTTCGCAGGCGTCGAACTCGCCACCAATAGCCGTAGAGATTGCCATCCCGAGCAACGTTGCACTCGACCGGTTAACCCATCGGGGTCGCTTCGACGACGACATCACCATCGCCCGCCGACGCCTCGTGGTCTACGAGACCGAGACCGTGCCGATGTTGAACTACTTGCAGAGCTGCGGCCTGCTACACCGCATCGACGGCGACGCCCCAGCCGACAGCGTCGAGCAAAGCATCTGGCAACGCATCTCGGTGGTGCTCGGCTCAAGTCACCCAACGCCTGCCGTGATCATGCCCGCGCACCGCAACGCACTCTCTGATGTCGCCTCGTTGTTCGGTGCGGTAGCCGCTGGCTGAGACCTGATTACCGCTGCCACTTCGGTGCGCAGCGCTACTGTGCCGAATGGCCAACGACCAACGGCAGCGAAACACGATCGGCATGGCTCGCGCCATTGCGGTTGTCGGCCTACTGGTTGTGGCTGGCTGTTCTGGGGCACGAGCGGTTCACGAGTCGGCCAGTGCGAGTTCTCCCCCGGTTTCGGCGGCTACCACGCCGAGCACGGAGCGGGCGACGATTCCTGCGC